>CAZHDF010000046.1:0-22134 GCA_964531525.1 uncultured Alphaproteobacteria bacterium
GCTGTCGATCGTCCATTTCTGGTCGTTGATCTTTCTCTATATCTGGGCCGGGCCGCATCATCTGCACTACACGGCGCTGCCCGACTGGGCGCAGACGCTGGGCATGACCTTCTCGGTCATGCTGTGGATGCCGTCCTGGGGCGGCATGATCAACGGAATCATGACCCTGTCCGGGGCCTGGGACAAGTTGCGCACCGACCCGATCCTGCGCTTCCTGGTCACTTCGGTGGCGTTCTATGGGATGAGCACCTTCGAGGGTCCGGTGATGTCGATCAAGCCGGTCAACGCGCTCAGCCACTACACCGACTGGACCATCGGCCACGTCCATTCGGGGGCGCTCGGCTGGGTCGCCTTCGTATCCTTCGGCGCCATGTACTTCCTGGTGCCCAAGCTGTGGAAGCGCGAACGGCTGTATTCGACTCGCCTGGTCGCCGTGCATTACTGGATCGCGACCATCGGGATCGTGCTCTACATCACGGCGATGTGGGTCTCGGGGATCATGCAGGGGCTGATGTGGCGGGCCTATGATTCGCTCGGCTTTCTTCAGTTCTCCTTCGTCGAGACGGTCGAGGCGATGCATCCCTTCTACGTCACCCGCGCGTTCGGCGGCGTGCTGTTCCTGATCGGCGCGCTGGTCATGGTCTACAACCTCTGGCGCACGGCGCGCGGCGACGTCTCCAGCGAGACCGAAACCGCGGCGGCGACCGCCGGGGCCGCGAGCTAGGGGAGGGCGGGCCATGTTCATCCGACACGCGACGATCGAGCGGAACTTCCTGCTGCTCGCGGTTCTCATCCTGATCACGATCTCGATCGGCGGGTTGGTCGAGATCGTGCCCCTGTTCACGATCGAATCGACCATCGAGCGGGTCAAGGGCGTGCGGCCGTATTCGCCGCTCGAGCTCGCGGGGCGCGATATTTACATCCGCGAGGGTTGCTATCTCTGCCACAGCCAGATGATCCGCCCCTTCCGCGACGAGGTGGAGCGTTACGGCCATTACAGCCTCGCCGCCGAGAGCATGTACGACCATCCCTTCCAGTGGGGCTCGAAGCGTACCGGTCCCGATCTCGCCCGCGTCGGGCGCAAGTACTCGAACGCCTGGCACGCCGCTCATCTCGCCGATCCGCGCAGCGTCGTGCCCGAGAGCGTGATGCCGCCATACGCCTTCCTGGCGCGCAAGGACCTCGATTACGCGGATATCGCCGCCCACCTCGAGACCAACCGGACGGTCGGCGTGCCGTACTCGGACGAGATGATCGCCGCCGCCCGCGACGATCTCGAGGCCCAGGCCGATCCCGAGGCCGACACCGAGGACCTGCTCGCGCGTTATCCGGGCGCCGCGGTCGGCGATTTCGATGGCGACCCCGCGCGCCTGACCGAAATGGACGCGTTGATCGCCTATCTCCAGATCCTCGGCACGATGGTCGACTTCTCGGCCTACGAACTCGAGGACCTGAAGCAGTAGGAGGCGGGCGATGGAGACTTTCGACAAGCTGGTCGCGATCGCCCGCCAATTTTGGGTGGTGTGGCTGATGCTCCTGTTCCTCGCCATCGTGGCCCGGGCGTTCTGGCCCAGCCGCAAGGCGAAGATCAACGCCTATGGGCGCATCCCGCTCGACGACGATCCGGAGACCTGAGATGCCGACCAAGATCGAAAAGGACGCCGTCACCGGCACCGAGACCACCGGCCACGAGTGGGACGGGATCAAGGAGCTCAATACCCCGCTGCCGCGATGGTGGCTGTACGTGCTCGCCGCCTGCGTCGTCTGGGCGATCGGCTACATGATATTGTACCCGTCCTGGCCATCGCTCTCGGGCCATACCGACGGACTTCTGAACTGGTCGATGCGCGCCGAGATCGTCGATCGCATGGCCGAGGCGCGCGCCGCGCAGAAGGTCTTTTACGACCGGATCGAGGCGTCGAGCGTCGAGCAGATTCAAAGCGACCCCGAGCTTCTCAATTTCGCGCTCGCCGGCGGGCGCGCCGTCTTCGCCGACAACTGCGCGCCCTGCCACGGGGCCGGCGGCGCGGGGGCCAAGGGTTATCCCAGCCTCGCCGACGACGACTGGCTGTGGGGCGGCGATCTCGAAACGATCTACACGACGGTTCGCTACGGCATCCGCGCCGACAACGAGGACACGCGGGTCTCCGACATGCCGCGCTTCGGCGCCGACGAGATTCTGACGCCCGAGGAGATCGACGCGGTCGCCGATTACGTCCTTTCGCTGTCGAGCGGCAAGCCGATCGAGCGCGGCGCCGAGATCTTCGCCGAGAACTGCGCCGCCTGCCACGGCGAAAAGGGCGAGGGTGGCCGCGAGTTCGGCGCGCCCCGGCTGTCCGACGGAATCTGGCTTTACGGCGGCGACAAGAAAACCGTGGTCGAGACCATCACCAACGCCCGGCGCGGCGTCATGCCGGCCTGGATTGGGCGGCTCGACGACTCGACCCTCAAGATGGTCACGGTCTATGTCCATGGCCTCGGCGGCGGCGAATAGGCCACTTGCGGGACGCCGTCGGACACGAACGGAAATCGGGTGACGTGAACCGAATGAACGAGGCGATTCAGGTCGAGGACGCGGTCTCGAGCACGGCCGGCGGCAAACGACCCCTGTATGCGCCTCGGGTGCCGATCTATCCCAAGCGGGTCAGCGGAACGTTCCGCCGCATCAAGTGGATCGCGCTGGTCGTGTTTCTCGGGATCTACTACCTGCTGCCGTGGATCCGCTGGGACCGGGGCGCGGGCGTGCCCGATCAGGCGGTGTTGATCGACATGCCGGCGCGGCGCGCGTACTTCTTCTTCATCGAGATCTGGCCCCAGGAGATCTACTTCCTGACCGGGCTTCTGGTTCTCGCCGCCATCGGCCTGTTCTTCGCGACCGCGCTCGCGGGGCGGGTGTGGTGCGGCTACGCCTGCCCGCAGACCGTCTGGACCGACCTCTTCATGTGGGTCGAGCGCGTGATCGAGGGCGACCGCAACGCGCGCATCAAGCTCGACCGCAAGCCGATGAGTCTGAACAAGGCCGCGCGCAAGATCGCCAAGCACGCGATCTGGCTGGTGATCGCCTTTCTCACCGGCGGCGCCTGGATCATGTACTTCAACGACGCGCCGACGGTGGTGCGCGAGATCTTCACGCTCCGGGCGTCGGAGACGGTCTATTTCTTCGTCGGCCTGTTCACGGCGGGCACTTACGTGCTCGCCGGCTGGGCGCGCGAGCAGGTTTGCACCTACATGTGCCCCTATGCGCGTTTCCAGGCGGCGATGTTCGACGAGGAAACGCTGATCGTCACCTACCAGGACTGGCGCGGCGAGCCGCGCGGCCGCCACAAGAAGGGCCAGAGCTGGGAGGGACGCGGCCACTGCGTCGATTGCAATCAATGCGTCGCGGTCTGCCCCATGGGGATCGACATTCGCGACGGCCAACAGCTCGAATGCATCGGCTGCGCGCTGTGCATCGACGCCTGCAACGGAGTGATGGAAAAGCTCGGTCTGCCGGGCGAGCTCATTACCTACGACACCGAGGCCAACCAGAAGGCGCGCCGCGAGGGCAGGGAGACGAGTTACCGACTGGTGCGGCCGCGCACCATCATCTATGCGCTGCTTCTGGTCATCGCCGCCGGGACGCTTTTCTGGGGGATGGCGTTCCGCCCCTCGCTCGAAATCAACGTGCTGCGCGACCGCAGCCCGTTGTTCGTGACCCTTTCGGACGGCAGCATCCGCAACGGCTATACGTTCAAGATCCTCAACATGACCCGGCGACCGCGCGACTTCACGCTCGATTTGTCGGGGCTCGACGAGGCGACCATGAAGGTGATCGGGATCGCGGAAGCCCAGACCCGGCGCGTTCATTTCGCGGTCAAGTCCGATACGGTGGCGAGCTATCGTATTTACGTGCGGGTGCCGCGCGCGGCGGTAACCGGTAAGCAGATGCCGCTGAACTTCGTGCTCACCGATCGCGCGACCGGCGAATCCGCGATCTATCGGACCGTTTTCCGGGGGCCCGGGGAATGAGCCGGCTCCAAGCCCGTCGCCCGGGTCTCGACCGCCTCGCGGACGACCGTCGAAGCGCGTGGATTCCCTGGGCCTTCGTCGGCTTCTTCGTGGTCGTTTTCGCCGCCAACGGGCTGATGGTTTACTTCTCGTTTTCGAGCTGGACCGGGATTTCGACCGAGGACGCCTATCGCCGCGGGATCGCCTACAACCAGGTGCTCGCCGAGGCCCGAAGCCACGAGGCGCTGGGGTGGACGCTGACGGCGGCCTTCCGACCCCTGGACGGCGCCGCGCGCCAGGGACGGCTGGTGGCGACCCTGAGCGACCGGGACGGCGCGCCGCTCGCGGGCGCCCGCGTGAGCGCGCGCATCGTCCGCCCCACCCACGAGGGCTACGACCGCACGGTGGTCTTCGACGACTTCGGCGGCGGCCGCTACGAAGCCGCGCTCGCCTTGCCGCTCGCCGGGCAATGGGAGCTTCGGCTCGACGCCCGGCTGGGCGAGAAGCGGGTTATCGCCGTTACCCGGATCGAGGTTCCGGAATGAGCGCGCCGAGCCAGGCCGCCGCCGAGTTCGAGCCCTTCGTCAAGCGCGGCGAGGACGGCATCGCCACGCTTCATCTCATGGTCGACGGGGTTCATTGCGGCAACTGTATCCGTCGCATCGAGCGCGGCCTGGACGGCGTCCCGGGGGTCGTCTCGGCGCGTCTCAATCTCTCCACCCGGCGGCTCGTCGTCACCTGGCGGGAAAGCGAGACCGACGCCGGCGCATTGGTCGGAACCCTCGCCCGGCTGGGCTACGGCGCCCGGCCCTTCGATCCCGATCGGCTGGGGGCCGATACCGCGCGGCGCGAGCGCGCGTTGCTGCGCGCCATGGCGGTCGCCGGATTCGCCGCCGCCAACGTGATGCTGCTATCGATCTCGGTCTGGGCCGGCGAACGCCAGGGCATGGGCCCGGCGACGCGCGACCTGATGCATTGGATTTCGGCGCTGATCGCGCTGCCGGCGATCGCCTATGCGGGACAGCCGTTCTTCCGCTCGGCGCTCGGGGCGTTGCTGGCGCGCCGCGCCAACATGGACGTGCCGATTTCGCTCGCCGTCCTCCTCGCCGCCGGGGCGAGCCTCGCGCAGACCATCAACGGGGCGGCCGACGCCTATTTCGATTCGGCGATCACGCTCCTGTTCTTCCTGCTCATCGGTCGCTATCTCGACAGCCGCGCCCGGGGCAAGGCGCGCTCGGCGGCCGAGCATCTCATGGCGCTCGGCGCGGGCACGGTCACGGTGATCGACGCAAGCGGCCAGGCCCAGGCGCGGCGGCCCGATTCGGTCGCGCCCGGCGAGATCGTTCTGATCGCCGCCGGCGAGCGCGCGGCGGTCGACGGCCGGGTGATCGCCGGCGAAAGCGAGATCGACGCCAGCCTGATCACCGGCGAAAGCCTGCCGCGCGTCGCCGCGCCCGGCGAGACCGTGTTCGCCGGCACCCTCAACCTCGCCGCCCCGATCCGGATCGAGGTGACGGCGGCGGGCGACGAGACGCTGCTCGCCGAGATCGTGCGCCTGATGGAGGCCGCCGAGCAGGGCCGCGCCAAGCAAGTCCTGCTCGCCGAGAAGATCACGCGCATTTACGTGCCCGCGGTCCACGGGCTCGCCGCCGCGACCTTCATCGGTTGGCTCGTGATCATGGGCGTCGGCTGGCAGGCGGCGCTGATGAACGCGGTCGCGGTGCTGGTCATCACCTGTCCTTGCGCGCTGGCGCTCGCCGTGCCGGTGGTCCAGGTGATCGCCAGCGGTCGGCTGATGCGACGCGGGATTCTGGTCAAGTCGGCGACCGCGCTCGAACGCATCGCGGCGGTCGATACCATCGTCTTCGACAAGACCGGCACCCTGACCGAGGGCCGGCCCGAGCTCGCGGGCGGCGATTACGGCGCCGAGGATCTCGCGCTCGCCGCCTCGCTCGCCGTCGCCTCGACCCATCCGCTGGCGCGCGCGCTGGTTCGCGCCGTGTCCGGGGAGGGCGGGACGATCGTCCCGGCCGTCGGCGTTCGCGAGCAGCCGGGCCAGGGCCTCAGCCTCGATGGCGAGGCGGGCGAGACCCGGCTCGGCAACCGCCGCTGGTGCGGCGTCGATCGCGAGGACGACGCGACCGAGCCCGAGCTCTGGCTTCGTCGCCCGGGACGCGCTCCGGCGCGCTTCGCCTTCCGCGACCGGCTGCGCGCCGACGCCGCCGAGGTGGTCTCGTCGCTGCGCCGCGCCGGGTTCCGCATCGAGCTGATCTCGGGCGACCGCGCGCCGGCGGTCGCCGCCGCCGCCGAGGCGCTCGGCATCGAAGCCTGGCGCGCCGAGCAGACGCCGGCCGGGAAATGCGCCCGTCTCGCCGCGCTCGCCGCGAGCGGGCGTCGCGTGCTGATGGTCGGCGACGGGCTGAACGACGCTCCGGCGCTCGCCGCCGCCCAGGCGTCGATGTCGCCCGCGAGCGCCGCCGACGTGAGCCAGACCGCCGCCGATATCGTCTTTCAGGGGGAGCGCCTGGGGCCGCTTCTCGAAGCGCTCGCGGTCGCCCATCGCGCCGACCGGCTGGTGCGCCAGAATTTCGGGCTCGCCTTCGCCTACAACGCGATCACCGTGCCGCTCGCCGTGATCGGCATGGTGACGCCGCTGGTCGCCGCGGTTTCGATGTCGGCGTCGTCGCTGATCGTCACGCTGAACGCCCTCAGGCTCAATCGGGGAGGAAGACGGTGACCGGACTGCTCTACCTCATCCCGATCGCGCTGTTTCTCGGGGCGTTGGGGCTCGTCGGATTTCTCTGGGCGTTGCGTTCGGGCCAGTTCGAGGATCTCGACGGCGCGGCGTATCGCGTGCTGTTCGACGACGACGACGATGACGACAACGGCAATTGAAGTAAGTTAAAATAGCATGCGGCCACGGAAGACGTGGCCGCCGCCGGCGCCAGCGTCGGCGAGACCGATCGACGAGCAACGTCGACGGAACGCGAGGGATCGCCGGTAAGAAACGTCGAAAAGACGCGCCGGCGAACAAGGCATTCGGGTCGAGGCGAGAGGGATTGACGATGCAGACCGAATTGAATCCGGCTGGGCGGGACAGCCTGGCGCTGCCGGTGCGCGAGGTTGCGTTCGATGCGCCGTGGAATTGGCTCGCGGCGGGCTGGCGCGATCTGTGGCGCGCGCCCCATGTCAGCCTGATTTGCGGAGCCGCGTTCTCGCTGATCAGTTTCGCGATCACCTACGGGCTCTCCACCATCGGCGCCTCGGCGCTGGTGCTGCCGCTCGCGGCCGGCTTCATGCTGGTCGGGCCGTTGCTTGCCGTCGGACTCTACGAGGTGAGCCGGCGGCTCGAGGCGGGCGAGCCCGTGCGCCTCATTCCGACGCTGCTCGCCTGGCGCCGCGCGCCCACCCAGCTCGCGCTGATGGGGGTCGTGCTGATGCTGTTCCTGCTCGCCTGGGTGCGGGTCGCGACGCTGATCTTCGCGATCTTCTTCGGGCTCGGAACCACGCCGGCGCCGGCCGAGCTGGTGACGCTGGTGGCGTTCACCCCCGACGGGCTCGTGTTCCTCGCGGTCGGCACGCTGGTCGGCGCCATCCTCGCGGCCGTCGTGTTCATGATCTCGGCGGTCGCGATCCCGCTGATCCTGGATCGCGACGCCTTCGTCCTGGCGGCGATCGCGACCAGCATGGCGGCGACGATTCGCAATCCCGCGCCGATGCTTCTGTGGGGCTTTCTGATCGCGCTGTTCACGGCGGCGGGGATCGTCACCGCCTATCTCGGCATGGTCATCTTCTTCCCGGTCATCGGACACGCCACCTGGCATGCCTATCGGGCGATCGTCGTGACCGAGGCTTCGTGAGACCGCGCCTCGCCGATCAGATTCCGCCGAGGCGCAGCCGCGCGTAGAGCGCGACGATCGCGGCGATCAGGACGAAGACGCCCGCGAACGCGACCGCGAGATGGCCGAACCAGACGCGCGCGCCGGGGTCGCCGGGATGCGGTTCCCGGCCGGAATGCAATTCCTGAATTGTCGACACGCTGTCCCCTCCGTTCCCTGCCTTCTCGTCGGTTCCCCGTTGGCGGCGCGCTCGCTCGCTCAGGCCCGGCCGCCGATCGCGCGCAGCACGCCGTCCCAGTGGTTGTTGCGGCACAGCGCGATCGCGTTCGCGCGTCCAAGGTCGTCCACCAGCGTCGCCGCGAGGCGGGCGACGGGCGCGACGTCCGGCCGCGCTTTGCGCTCACCCCCGAACGATTCGTTCTCGTGCTGGGGTTCCCGTGGTGTTTTCCGGTCCATCGCGCGCCTCCCTGTGCGCCGGATTCAATAGACTTGCCTATAAAGCGAGCTGTCGCGCGCGGATCCGGTGTCCAGTCACGAGCGTTCACGATGGCGTTCCCGCTGAGGGACGCGCGGGGGAATCAACTGTCGAGGTAGAGCTCGGCGCGCTTCTTCCACTTGCCGTCCGCCTCGCGGCAGGCGATCGCGCGGCGACTTTTCGCCGAGCCATCGTCGGCGATGATCGTCAGGGTGTATTCGCGGCACCACTTGCCGCTCTCGCTGCGGTAGGTGCGCACCGGCGTCACCGTGCCGCGGCTGCCGCTGTCGGGATTGCGCCATTCGACCGGGGTGCCGCTGATCTTCGTTTCGAGCGCCTGGTTGACGGTTCGCTCGACCAGGCTGCGGTCCTCGGCGCGGAGCGCGTTGAGCCGGGCGATCTCGCGGTCGACCCGGAACTCGGCCGAGAAATAGCCGCTCGCCACGCCGATGACGAGAACGGCTAGCGACGCCGCGATCGGCAGCAGATGGCGCGCGGGGGAGGAACCACCGCCACCGCCGCCGACCGCGGCGTCGCGCCGTGCGGCGAAACCATGCGTGACGGCCCCGATCAGCGGCTCGGGGATGGCTTCGCGCAGGGGTTCGGCGAAGGCCGCGCGCAACAGTCCGTCGGCCTCTTGCATCGCGTGGAGCTCGGCGCGCAGCTCGGGCGAGGCGGCGAGCGCCTCTTCCACCGCGCGCACCGCTTCGTCGTCGAGCTCGCCGTCGATATAGGCGCCCAGGCGCTGGGTATCGATCGTTGTCATCGGTCGGTCATCCTTCGCTCACGCCCCCGGGATCGTTCCGGGAATCGTTCCCGGTACCGCCGTCGAACAGCGTCTTGAGGGTCGCGCGGCCGCGCGCGAGCCGGCTCATGACCGTTCCCACCGGCACCTCCAGGATGTCCGCGGCCTCGCGATAGGACAGTCCCTCCACGCAAACCAGCATCACGACGGCGGTCTGCTCGGCCGGCAAGCGCGCCATGAGCCGCCGCACGGCGTCCAGGGTCAGCCGTCCCTCGGCGACCCGCTCGGCCGAGGCGTCGGCCACCTCCTCGGCCTCGATCGGGCGCAGATGTTGCCGGCGCAGGGCGCCGTCGCGCAGATTGTTGAAATGCAGGTTCTGGGCGATCCGGAACATCCAACTGTCGAGACGGGTTCCCGGCCGCCACAGGTCGAGCTTGAGGATCGCGCGCTCGCAGGTCGCCTGCACCAGGTCGTCGCCGTCGTGGATCGAGCCGGTCAGGCCATAGGCGAATCGGCGTAGCCGCGGCAACAGCGCAATCATTTCGCGCTGGATAGGCTCGTCCACCCCGCTCTCCCCGTCTTCCGGTCGCCCGTCCCATTATCGCAGGGGGTCGCAAGCGATGCGGCAAGTCCTTGCGATCGCACGGTTCCCGACAAATTCCGGCGTCTTCGACCACGTCAGAACCGTCCCCTAACCTATACCACGTCATGGAAACAACACGCGGGACGACGAAATATTCCGCGCGCGGCGGAAAATTCGGCGACCGAACGGATGGGAGGCGGGAATAAACCGGCGCGCGCCCGTGTTATCATGGCGTAACAGGGACGGCGCTCCGTCGTCTCGGTCCGGTCGAGAGCGGATGCGGAGCGCGAAGGAGGAACTCCGGTGATCGGAAATCCGGGCACCAACGAACCGAAAATCAGGGATCGGGCGATTCGGTTGCGCATGCCGAGCGCGCGGACCCGACGGACGATTCGACTTCTCGCCTCGACCAGCGTGATCGCGATGTCGCTGTCGATCGCGCCGGTCACGGTTTCGTTTCATCACCACGGCGTCTCGATCGTCAAGATGGCGCAGGCGGATTCGTGCTTCGTCGCGGGCACGCGCGTCCTGATGGCCGACGGGAGCGAGAAGCCGATCGAGGAGATCGTCGTCGGCGACCGGGTGATGGGGGTCGACGGCCAGGCCAATCGCGTGACCGCGATCGAGCGCCCGCGGCTCGCCGGCCGTCCGCTCCATGGCTTCAACGGCGGCCGGCCCTTCGTCACCGCCGAGCATCCGTTCCGCACGCTGGGCGGCTGGAAATCGATCGATCCGATGGCGACCCGGAGCGAGAACGCGCGCCTGCGCGTCGCCCGGCTCGCCGTCGGCGACATGCTGGTCGCGGCCGCCGCGCCGGACGGCGCCACGCGGGCCGACGGCGCGCTCGCGGCGTCGCCGTCGACTGCGCCCGCGCTTCAATATGTGGCGCTTCGCGCGCTGACCGCCGTGCCGGCCGATCCCGAAACGGTCGTCTACAATCTCATTCTGGACGGCGATCACAGCTATTTCGCCGACCGCTTCCTGGTCCACAACAAGGGCGGCGAGGGCGGGGATGGCGGAGACGGCGGCGAGGGCTCCGGGTCGGGCTCCGACGGATCGGGCTCGGGCTCCGACGGGTCGGGTTCGGGTTCCGATGGGTCGGGCTCGGGCTCGGACGGCGGCGAGAGCTCGGGATCGAGCGGTTCGGGGTCCGACGGCGGCGAATCCGGCGACAGCTCGGGCGAATCGGGCGAGTCGGGCGACGATTCGGGCAATTCCGGCAAGAGCTCGAGCAACTCCGGCACGGGGTCGAGCAATTCCGGCAAGGGGAATGCGAGCAGCGGCCAATCCGAGGGTCGCGCCGGGGGCTTCTCCGGCGGGCTCGGCAAGGTCGGCTCCGATCTTTCGAAGGACGAGGAAGCAAGCGCGATCGCGAACGGCTGGCAATGAAGCCCGAACGGCGCTCTCGGGGGGTGGAGACGGCGGGTCCGATCATCGCTCTTTTCATGGCGGTGATCGTGCTGGCCGCGCCGGCGCGCGACGCCCGGTCGTCCGCCGACCTCGCCGATGCGATCGCCGACCGCCTTTATCTCGGGCTCGACGAGAACGACGTCGGGCTCGCCCGCGACACGGTCCAGAAGGCGCTCGAGACCATGCGCAGCGATCGCTCGCTCGCCTGGTCGAGCGCCGCGAGCGGGGTCATGGGCAAGGTCACGCCGCTCGCGACCTTCAAGACCTCGACCGGCTACTTCTGCCGACGCTACCGCGAAGCCGTGATCGGCGGCGTCAACGGCGCCGTAAGCAGTATTCGCGTCGCCTGCCGCGACGACGACGGCGTCTGGCGTCCGGTGGACTGGTAGAAATGGACCGATAGACAGAAGCGGACGGCTGGGAGTGGCATGCTGCACTGCATTCCCGATCTGCTCGATGCCCCGACGCTGGCGACGATCCGCGCCGCCCTGGCCCGCGCCGATTTCGTCGACGGCCGCGCGACCGCCGGGTTCTGGGCGAGGGCGGTCAAGCGCAACGAGCAGGTCGACCGCAAGGCCGAGGGGCGCGAGGCGCTCGACCGGCTGGTGGTCGAGGCGCTCGACGCCAGCCTCGCGTTCCGGCGCGCGGCGTTTCCGAAAACGATCAATCGCCCGTTGTTCAGCCGCTATCGCGAGGGCATGGCCTACGGCCCGCATGTCGACGACGCGCTGATGGGCAAGGGCGCGCGGCGGATGCGCTCGGATCTTTCGGTCACGATCTTTCTCAACCCGCCCGGCGACTACGACGGCGGCGAGCTCGAGATCCAAAGCCCCTACGGCGCGCAGACGGTCAAGCTGCCGGCGGGCGCGGCGGTCGTCTATCCCTCGCAAACCCTGCACCGGGTCACGCCGGTCACGCGCGGCGAGCGCCTGGCGGCCGTGACCTGGGTGCAAAGCCGAGTGCGCGACGCCACCCGCCGCGAGCTGCTCCACGACCTCGACCGCATCCGCCGTCGCCTGCACCGCGCCGACCCCGAAGCCGAGGAATGCGCGCTGGCCTTCAAGAGCTATGCGAATTTGTTGAGGATGTGGTCGGAAACGTAGTTAAATCAATGATATGCAAGGATATTAAAATCTTACAGCTTTGTAGACTCAAAATAATACATTGATATAAATAAAAATATTAGGAAATGGAGCCGGATGAGGGATTCGAACCCACGACCTACTGATTACAAAAAAGACTGGTCTGTACCGCCAGTACGCGCTATCTCCCGTTTATTCTTTCTCAATCAATAGCTTAGAGGTATAAGAAGGTGCGCCCACGGGGTTGCGCCTACTGCCTCCTGGGCCTCAATTGCCGTCTTACAACCGGCTTTTTGCAGGAGGATCACCATGCCGCGCCCCGATACAGCGCCCCGCCGCGCTCTGCTCACCAATGACTTGGTGCGCAAGAGATTGCCTTCGGCCCGCTCGGGTCAGTATGTCGTTCGAGACAGCAAGTTGCCCGGCTTCTTTGTCGTCGTGGGCGTCGGCGAGCGCGCTCGGACCTACACTATTCAAGTGGATGTTCGCCGTCTAGGCCAGCGCAGGACCGTCAAGGAGGCCATCGGCAGGGCTGACGAGTGGGACGCCGGGGATGCTCGGAAAGAGGCGAGGGGACGGATCGGCAACCTTCAGACGGGTGCCCGCTCGGCGAGCGACCGACGAGGCCGCGTGACCCTGCGCGCCGCCTGGGCCAGCCATCGCGACCAGTTGAAGCGGCGGGTCGCCGCCGGGGAGCGGAGTCAGCGCACCGTGGACGGCTACGAGGACAGCATCGAGCGGCTGCTGCGGGGATGGCTAGATACGCCGCTGCGCGACCTCAGCGAGGATGCCCAGGGTGTTGCCGAGCGGCACGGAGAGATCACGCGCCGGCACGGGGCCTACGCCGCCAACCATGCGATGCGCGCGCTGCGAGCGGTCTACAACCACGCGCGCAAGACACGGATGGAACGTGGTCTGCCCGCCGATCTGCCGACCGACGCGGTGGAGTTCAACCGGGAGACACGGCGGAGCACCGCCATGGGCCGGGATGAGCTCGCTGGCTGGCACCGCCAGCTTCGCGCCCTGCCGAACCCGATCCGCCAGGAGTTCCACTTGTTCACGCTGCTGTCGGGGTCGCGGCCCGACGCGCTGCGCCGCGCCCGCTGGGAGCACTTGGATGTTGCACGGCGCGTGCTGCACTTCCCCGACCCGAAGGGCGGCGTGCGTCGGGCATTTGACATGCCGCTCAGTCGCGCCATGCTGCGGTGTCTCTGGCGGGTGCGGCGGGCCGGACGCATGATCCATGCCGAGCATGCCCGGACCTTCATTTTTCCGGCGGATACCCCGACCGGGCACATCTCGGAGACCAAGGAGCGACGCGACCGGCTGGCCAAGTTCTGCGGCGACCTACGCCAGACGTACCGGACGGCGGCGCAGGCCGTCGGTCTGGGCGAGATGGACGTACATCTTCTCATGAATCACAGTCTCGGCGGCAGTGCGAATGCGGGCTACATCACGCGCGGCGCACTGCTCGACCATCTTATTGCCCAGCAAGAGCGGATCAGTGGGTATCTCGTTGCGGCGACGCTCTCTCAATAACTGAATCCTGGCCCTGCGAAGCCCGTTGGCGGGGGATGGCGGGGTGTGGTATACTACTTTCGTCGCGCGCCCTGCGCGAAGGCCGATAAGGCTTGGCGGAATGGCTCCCATCGTCAGGGACCCCCGAGCCTCTGTAACCGGCCCAGGCCGATCGTCCGAATATCGCCGATGACAAGGCATTCACTGCGGGCTGACGACCCGCGTGAGGAAACCTTGTCATGCCCAATCTTGATCCCTCGTGGTCGGAGCTGGCGCGCGATGTCGCGGCCAAGGTCGCAGCGGAGTTGCGCGCCGACCCACCCCTTCTCTCCCCCTGGCTGAACCCCGAGCAGGCCGCCGCCTATGTCGGCTTCGAGCCGCGCGGTCTTGAGACGATGCGCCGCGAGAGGCGCGGCCCCAAGTTCTCCCGAGTAAACCATCGCGTCATCCGCTACCACGTGGCGGACCTCGACGCGTGGCTGCGAGCGCATGGCGAGCGCCGAGGGGGTGCAGAATGAAGAACCCCCGACGCTGGCACCGCGCCGAGGGCTCATATAGGGCCGCTGATCTAACAACCGGCACGAATGATGCCACCCAGGCAGGCGGCGCGGCAATCAAGTTCGGGCTAACGCCCCTGCAGGTCACGCACGCGCTGATCATCGCCCGCGACGTGGCGGGCCATATTGCAGAGCGTAAGCGCCGCTACTACGAGTTGTTCGGCGAGCCCATGCCGCCCCACCCTGGGCTCGCGGAGTTGCTGCTCAAATCACAGCCGCACCTGTCCGGGCCAGGCGGGCGCGGGCGACCCAAGGAGCTTGCCCGACTGTTGTTGAAGGGGGTGCAGTGATGAGCGCCCAGACCCCCAACAGCAAGGTGGCCATCGGCTTCCTGCGCCAACTCCGCCCCGACGGTCCCTGGGCGATAACAGCGATAGAGCCCGACCGCCCAGCGATCACCACGCGCACGTTCGGGCCAGAGAGCGTCGAGGAGCTGCTTGCCTTCCTCGCCGAGCACAACGGGCGGCGAAACCTGTACTACGCGCTCAACCTGCCCGCGCAGGCGGCGAACAAGAAGGCCAAGAAGAAGGACATCGCGCGGGTCGAGTTTCTGCACGTCGACATCGACGCTCGCGCCGGCGAGCCACTGGCCGACGAGCTGGGGCGCATCAGGGCGCTGGCGCACGGGGTTCCACCCGAGGGCGTGCCGCCGCCGACATACATCATCATGTCGGGCGGCGGGTATCAGCTTCTCTGGCAGCTCGCCGAGCCCATCCCGATCAGCGGCGATCTGGCGGCGGCGGCAGAGGTCGAGCGCTACAACCGCGAGCTTGAGCGCGTCTACGCCGCCGACGCCTGCCACAATGTTGATCGCATTCTCCGCCTACCGGGCACGGTGAACATTCCGAATGCCAAGAAGCGAGCGAAGGGCCGAGTAGAGGCGCTCGCCGAGCTCTCAGCTAGCTACCCCGACCGGGTCCATCCAATCTCAAAGTTCAGGCAGGCCGCCGCCTCTGCTCCTTCGGGCGGCGACCAGTCGGGGGTGACGCCATGTGCCCCGGCGAGAGGAGGCGTGGGCGGTGTTGCTCGCGTCTCCGACCTATCTGAGTTGAACAAGTGGGGCGTCCCCGACCGCGTAAAGGTGATCATCAATCAGGGTTGCCACCCCGACGAGCCCAAGGAGAACGACAACAGTCGCTCGGCGTGGCTGTTTGACGCCTGCTGCCAAATGGTGCGCCACGACGTCCCGGTCGAGGTCATCCTGGGCGTAATCACCGACCCCGTCTGGGCGATCTCGGAGAGCGTTCTTGAGCATAAGGGGAGGGCCGATAGCTACGCCCGCCAACAGATAGAGAAGGCGCGCGCGACCGTCGCAGGCGACGCGACGGACTTCGAGGTCAACAAGGACGGCGTGCCGTACCCCAACCAGAACAACATTCGCGTCGCTCTGCGAAGGCTCGGCGCGCGGCTATCACACGACCAGTTCGCCGACCGGCTTATGGTCGAGGGGCTGCCCGGTCACGGGCCGACGCTCCAGGACGAGGGCGTCGCGGCGCTATATCTGCGGACCGACGAGCAGTTTCACTTCCGCCCCAGCAAGGAGTTCTTCTGGATGGTCGTCGAAGATGAGGCCCGGCGGCATGGGCACCATCCGGTGCGCGACTATATCGACAGGCTGGTCTGGGACAAGACGCCCCGCATCGATCAGTGGCTCGTCACCTATGGTGGCGCGGAGGACACGCCCTACACGCGGGCGGTCGGCGCGCTCGTGCTGCTGGCGGCGGTTCGCCGGGTGCGCCAACCGGGTTGCAAATTCGACGAGATGCTGGTGCTGCGTTCACCTCAGGGCAGCGACAAGTCGTCGGCGCTGGCCGCGCTGTGCCCTGACCCCGCGTGGTTTACCGACGACCTGCCGCTTGGGGCGGACACCAAGGTTGTCATCGAGCGGTTGCAGGGGCGATGGATCGTCGAGGCCGCCGAGTTGAAGGGCATGCGCCACGGCGACGTCGAGCATCTGAAGGCGTTCCTCTCGCGGCAGGTAGATCGCGCACGCATGGCCTACGGGCGCATCCCCAAGGAGGTGCCGCGCCAATGCGTGATCGTCGGCACGACAAACAGCGAGCGGTTCCTCAAGGATACGACCGGCAATCGGCGGTTCTGGCCGGTTCAGGTCGGGCAGTTCGACGTGGCCGGGCTGCGCCTCGACCGCGACCAGCTCTGGGCGGAGGCCGCCCGCCGCGAGGCGGCGGGCGAGAGCATCCGGCTCGACCCCGCGCTCTACTCGGCGGCGACCGAGGCGCAGGAGAACCACCGAATCGAGGACCCATTCGTTGAAATGCTGACCGCCGTGCTCGGCGACATGCGCGGAAAGCTGCGGGCCGCCGACGCGTGGGAGATAGTCGGGGTGCCGTCCGGCCAGCGCACGCAAGACCACAATGCTCGGCTGGGCGATGCGATGCGCGAGCTGGGGTGGCAGCAGACCAAGCTAAGGTTTGGCGGTCCGGTCCCCTGTCGCTGCTACGCGCGAGGTACTAAGGCAGAGCGCGGGCGGCGGGTCACCGTCTACCGTGATTCGCAGGGGCACGTGAGGGCCGAGTACGAGCGATCTCGAGAGGCGTTCTGATGCGTTCCCGCTCTATCGTCAAGCGGAACGGGCAGGAGGGATCGGCTAATCTCCTAGAATTAAAGGGAGATCGGAGCGCGTTCCCCCCGTTCCTGTCCGACGCCCCCATCGCTCTATACCTCCCAGGGCCCAGGAGAACGCCTCTTCCTCCCTCCTACTCTTTTAATTCTAAAGGGGGGAACGGAAGGAACGGTAGGTGTAATGCCCGGCTCGTCAACGATTTCGCGTTCCCCCTGGGCGGGAACGACGGCGGGAACGCAGGAGGAACGGCACGCCTTGTCACTCAGTCACCCGGGCCAATGATCACCGCACCTCGCGCCAGTAAAAAGAGACCCCCGGCCCGCTCCAACAGGCACTATTCCCTGGGCGATGGCGCTGGTCCAGCCGCGCTCCTGCCGGGGGCCATAGCGTACCTCATGCGATTGCCCCGGCATTGCCACTCCAACATGCAATCAGCGTGGCGGGCATGGCGGAACAGGAGGTTAGCCAATGAGTTCCAAGTCTAGGACGGTGGCCAAGACGGCAGGTGCTCTAGTCGCCCGCCGAGCAAGGCCAGACGGGCATGGCAAGCGCGCCGAGGTCACGCCCGCCGGGCTCCAGGTCATCGAGGCGATGGCCGCCGAGGGACAGGACCAGCGCACCATCGCCAAGAGGCTCGGCGTGGACCGGAAGACGCTGACCGACATGCGCGACCGTGACCCGGCTGTGGCCGAGGCCTGGGAGCGCGGCCATGGCGAGTTGGCCTCCGAGTTGACGCACATCCTGCTCCAACACGCCCGCGACGGGAACATCGTCGCGGCGATCTACCTCACCAAGGCGCGGCTCGGCTGGCGCGAGGGCACCCCGGCCGAGGGCGCGGGGACCGCCAACGTCCAGGTCAACATTCAGATCCCGCCGCCAATGTCCGACGTCGAGTTTCAGAAGATCATCGACGGCGCTCCCGAGCCCAAGAGCGGGAGATACGAGCTCTCTGGGCAAAGGGGGAGGACCGACCGATGACGCACTCTCTCGTCGCTCCTACGCGCTTTCAGCAGGCCGTCCTGCGCTTCCGCGGACATTGCAACATCCTCAACGCGGGCGGGCGCGGCAGTGGCAAGACGTTCTCCATGGTCCTCGATCTGCTCGACCATTGCCGCGAGCATGGGCCCGACGCGCGCCCGCTCGTAGTGCGCGAGAGTTGGGGCGGTTTGCAACAGCTCTCCAACCAGATACTCGACCTCGCGGCGGCGGCATTCGGCACCGCCCAGCGCAACAAGGGCGAGGGTACAATCACGCTGGGAAACTACGCGGTGATTACCCTGACGCAGATCGCGGACGAGAAGTCTTACGCGAAGCACCAGGGCAAGAGCTTCACGGGATTGTTCGCCGACGAGGTAGGCAACTACCCGCCCGCCGCCTGGGCCTTCCTGCGCCGCGTTCGCTCCAACCTCCGCGTGCCGATGGGCCGACGGGTCGCGATCCACATGACGGCCAACCCGCATGGAAGGGCGCACACCGTCATCTTCAAGGAGTTCATCTCCAAGGCCCCGCCGTGGCATCCGTTCCAGTCCCCCGATGGGGCATGGTGGATATGGACGACGAGCACCCTCGACGACAACCCGCATATCGACAGGGTCGCATATCGCCGCCAACTGGTCGCCAGCACCGGCTCCGACCAAGCCCTCGCCGACGCGTGGATCAACGGCGACTGGTCGGTTCTGGGCGGGGTGATGTTCGACTGCTTCGACCCGGCGATCCACATCATCCGGCAACCGGCCTACGCCGACCTCAGGCTGCGCTGCGGGGGCGACTGGGGCACGGCGGCCCCGGCGACCTGCATCCTCCTGGGCCAACTCAAGGGCGATCTTGGTCCCATCAGGCGCGGGTCCATCATCGCTCTTGATGAGACCGACACCGCCGACCCCTCCGATCTCTCCCTGGGCACGGGCGCGCCGCCGCAGATGCTTGCCGAGATGATTCGCGAGATGGCCGGGCGGCACGGTTGGAAGACCCCCCATGTCGTCATGGACGATGCACGCGGACTGCAATCCGAGACCGTTATCCAGCTTCTCCGCGAGAACGGCATCGGCGCGCACAAGCCGGTCAGGAAGGATCGCGTCGGGCAGTGGACGCTGGTCCGATCGCTTCTGTCAAACGCGGTCTCGGGCGACGGCCCGGGCCTCTACTTCACCAACCGCTGCCCGCATCTTCTTGAGACCCTGCCGGAGGCCCCGCGCGGCACGCTCCGGCCCGAGGACATCGACCCCAAGTGGCCGCGCGATCACTGGCTGGACGCCCTCGCCTACGGTGTCCGCGACCTCTGGGGCAGCCGCGCCACGTCCGGCCGCCACATCGGCATGTACTGAGACAAGGAGACAGACTATGACTTCAAGCGACAACCACGGGATCGTCGTCCGCCTCGACATTCCGCCCGACCACCACCCGGCGGTCATCAGGGGCGACGGCCCTGGCGCCACCTTGGGCCGTGACGCCCTCACCGGCATCTACGACGCCTACGGCAAGATCAACGACACCGCGTCCAAGGTCGCGGACAAGGGCCGCCTCGCGAGCGCGGCGCAGCCGTTCGCCGAGCGCGCGGTGCAGCGGGCCGGGCGCGCGATCACGACGCTTCGATCACAGGTCGAACACCTCGACGATGAGATCGGCAAGGCGCTCAGGCCGCCCGTCGAGCCTGGTCTCGCGGCGCAGATACGCTCCCACTGGGCGCGGCACGACAAGGCGCTGTCGAGGCTTCGCAGGGTCATCGAGGACGGCGACGCCGCGACGGCCAGTGCCGTTCTCAACGCGCCCGCCTATCTTTCCGGGCTCAGCGACAAGGACCAGGCGATCCTTCGCCAGATGGCCGCTCAGCGGTTCGCGCCCGACAAGGTAGCCCGACGCGACGAGACCACCGACGCCCTGGCGCGGGTCGAGCGGGCGACCGATCACTTCATGCAGACCATCGCCGGGCAGCTCCGCGAGTGGCGCGACGACGACGCCAAGATCATCCAGGAGGCCCTGCAATGAGCGACCGCACCCACGAGCAGAACAGGGCCGAGCTGGCCGAGAGCGAGCGCAAGATCGCCCACGGCCTTGGGCGTCTTGAGGCGACCTACGAGGCCCTGCCGCGCGACGAGGAGTTGATAGCGGAGATCATGGCCGAGACCGGGGCGGACCGGGAGAGGGTGGTCGAGCGCCTTCAGTTGATCTCCGAGCGTAAGATCGCGCGGCTCGGCGAGGAGCACCCCACCCTAGGGCCCAGTGACGCCGCGCCCACGGACCCCGCCGTCAAGCGGTTCCGGGAGCTATTGTCGTGACGCCGCGCGACCATGCGCCGCCGGGGTCGGCCCGATCGAACCGAACCCCGGCGGTTGGCTTGGTTAGACCTTAGCCCTCTCGATGCGCTTCGACAGCTCCTGTACCAACATCTGAGCGCGAACCAAGTCCCACGGATGAACCCGATCCTGTTCAAGAATCAGCGCGAGCTGCAGGGCCATCCGCTTGGTCGGCCGCCGGTAGCATGCGTTCCTCAGCTCCCGGCCAATTAATGCTTTTAGCATCTATAATACTCCTATGGTTGCGCTGACCGGGGGCGCATAGACATGCTGACGGCCAGCGCATCATTAAAGATGCCCTGTCGGGGGCGATTTTTCGGGCGGTGATTCTTCGGCCAAGCCGATTACTGGGCCCAGGGATGCCGGTCCGATGGGCCTGACGGCGAGCGCGTGGTACGCTACGGCCCAGATGCTATAGATCTGGCGGGGACTGTCAAGCCGTAACAAACTTTGCAATCATGACCCCGGCGGGAAATTAGTAGCGGCCTTCTTTTGGCATATTTGGGGCGGTCGTGGTTAGCTGTCGGATCAATGTGAAATTAATGCTATTGGCACTCTTGAAACTCAAAATTCATTGCATAAATAAAGTGCATACCTCATAAAGGATATGCGCTATGAATCAGACTACGAGCCCTGAATTTGAAGCCTTCAAGGCAGTCTACGAGGCCTTAGATCCTCTGGACGACGAAGTCCGCAGTCGCGTCGTTAAATCCGTCATCACGCTGCTTGCAATCGACGCGCAAGTTGAGGCCGCCCCCGAAGCGGGCTTCGCCGATGAAGAGACAAATGCCGATGCCGAGAAGGTGACCGAGAGTACGCTGACCTTTTCGACGTTTGCGGAGCTTCATGCTGCCGCCAACCCCACCACGAACAGTGACAGGGCACTCGTCGCCGGATACTGGCTCCAGGTTTGCCAGGACAACGAGAGCTTCACTGCGCAGGCCGCTAACAAGGAACTCGCCCATGTCGGACAAAAGATCACTAACATTACAGCCGCCATTGATTCCCTTCGAAGTGCAAAACCGCCCCTCGTTCTGCAACTCCATAAGAGTGGCAGCAGCAAACAGGCACGGAAGACCTACAAGGTCAGCCCTGACGGTGTGAAGCGTGTCGAGGAGATGATTGGTGGATGAGGGCCGCCTTACCCAAGCGCTGACCGGCTTGCTTGGAAGCAAACTTGCCAAGGAATTGACAGAGCACTTCATCAAAATTCGCCAAGACTGCGCGACGAAGACACTTGAGCGGGCTTCTCCCGGAAAGTTTGTGGAGACCTTCGTCCAATGCCTCCAGCAGATGTCTACGGGCAAGCACGACGTAAAGCCCAACGTAGACAGCTACCTAAACGCGCGGGTCGAGAACGAGGTGGCATTGCCCGGTGGGCTGCGTTTCTGTGGCAGTCGGATTGCTCGTTCGATTTACACGTTGCGCAACAAACGCAACATCGCGCACAAGGGGGAGGTAGACCCCAACACCTACGATCTCGCGTTTGTTCACCAGGGCGCGGCCTGGATCATGGCTGAGATGATCCGCTGCGCCTCTGGCATCACCATGGAGGAGGCCGGTGCACTGATCGAGTTGGTTCAAGCGCCGGTCGGAACCCTGGTCGAAGAGATTGATGGCACGCGGCTCGTGCATGCTGACGTTTCAACACGGGTCGAGATTCTCGTCCTGTTGCATAGCCACTATCCGAACCGGGTAGCGGTCGCGGACATTCAGCGGACAATGAACGGTCGGAGTGCCGCTTCTGTGCGGAGCCGTCTTAGCGAGCTGCGAACTGAGAAGTTGATTTTCGGGGACGCTAAGACGGGATACAGGCTCACCGTGCCGGGATACACCGCTGCGGTTGCGGAAATTAAACGTCTACAAGATTGAGGAGGCGCGCCCGGAGGGACACGAACCCACGCCCCCCCTCCGAGATTAGGAAACCGGCGCTCCGTGATGCTGGGCATCCGAGGAAATTGCCGTCTTAAACACCGTCTTTTCAAGACGGTTGTATCCGCTAAGTTATGGAGCCGGATGAGGGATTCGAACCCACGACCTACTGATTACAAATCAGTTGCT
>CAZHDF010000047.1:0-21946 GCA_964531525.1 uncultured Alphaproteobacteria bacterium
GAGGTAATGGCGGAGGGGGTGGGATTCGAACCCACGGTACCCATAGGGTACAACGGTTTTCGAGTGCGAAGGGAGGGGTGATGGCGCGTGTTGACCAGTGGCGTTGAGTCCAGATTTTCAAGGCGTTCCACGCGCTTTTCGAACGATCCGTTACGGCATGTATCGCTTCATCTCACGCCGTTCGTTTGCAGTTTGGTTTGCAACGCTTCAAGCCCTACTGCGGTTTCTAACCGGCTTCCGCCTCGACGCCCATCCAGCACAATAGCTCGATGTCTTCCGGCTCAATGGGCGGCAACAGAGGCGGCGGCTCAACCGGTTCGAGACCGGTTTCTAGGATCTGCTCAATTAGGAAATGGGTTAGCGTGGCGCCATCACGTTCCCCGGATTCGAACCAATCCCGCAGCATCATCTCCTCGCGGCGCGGCCATGGCGATTCCAGAATATCCAGCGCCTTAGTCACGCGATCCTCGGAAATACCGAGCGGTGGATTGGCGCGGATGAACTCGGCAACGCGAAGATTGAGCGGGCGTACTCTGGGCTGAAGGTTCGCCGGGTCCGTCTCCCGCATCCAGTCGTCCCAAATATCCTGCTGCGCGGCCTCCCAGAAGTCGTAGACCCTTTCCTGCAAGGCATCGGGACACCAAGTCGGCGTGTCCGCCTCGCATTCGATCAATCGCAGGCAGGTTCCCACCTCCCGCACGATGGCGTCGTCCTCGGTCCTAGCCCGCCAGTCCTCGTCGGCGGGAATGAAGCGCAGATAGGTACGCTCGCCCACCACCGCGCAGAAGAACACGCCCCGGCGGGAACCTTTGACCATGCCGGAGCCCACCTTCCACGGGAGGCGCACGATGCGATCCCGGTTCTGCTCAAGCGCCTTGCGTAGGGTCTGCCGGTATTCCTCGCCCGTCTGCGCGGCGCCGACGGTTCCGCCTCGTTCATAGAGGGACGTGTCCTCCTCCAACAGTTTTTCGATCTCGTCGCGTGTCTCCGTGAATACCTGCGTGCCATGCGCTCCCCCTTCGATCGGCGCGGCGACGCCAACGCTTGCCGCCGCCATCGCCAACTTGTCGAGAATGCGCTGTTCCAAGTTGAGGAGTTGGTCGAGACGGTCGACAGGAAAGATCGTGCGTAAGAACACCCGGTTGTGTGGACTGCCGATGCGGTCGATCCGTCCGTGTCGTTGGACCAGCCGCATCGGATTCCAGGGCATGTCGAAATTGATAATGTGGCGGCATTGCTGGAGGTTCACGCCCTCGGCCAGTACGTCGGTGGAGATCAGGAGATCGTAACGGTCTGCGTCCTGGCCGGCCGGCGCCTCCATCGAGACCGGCGCGAAGCCCTGCACCGCCTGTTGTCGCGACACCTCGGCAAGATCGCCCGAGCCGCTGACGGCAACCATGCGCCCCCGGTAATGTGCCAGGTCCGGCCGGTTCCCGAGTTCGACGTCGAGGAAATCTTGAATCCATTCGACGGTATCCTCGAAGAACGAGAATACCAGCACCTTGCGCTTCTGCGCCTCGTCGATGGCGTCGGTCGCCTCGCGCTCGGCCTGCGTGGCGATTTCGACGAGCGTATCGGCAAGGGCCTTCAGTTTGGGATCGCGATCCGGCGTGATCGCCGCCGCCTCGTCCGCCAGCGCCTGCAACAGGTCACGGTCGCGCTCGACTGCCGCTCTCAATCTCTCCACGTCATAGCGCGCGGCGTCCGCCCGGTGTTCGGTTGCTGCCAACAGATCCTCGAACAGGGCCTCGTCATCGCCGGAAAGCTCCTTCATGAAGGCCGTTGTAACAACATGGCCGGCATTGAGGGCATCGAGAAAAGCGCCGTGTTCCCGGATCATTTTCTCGACCGTCCGCCGAAACGCGAAGGCCGAGGACTCGAAGCGCTTCAACAGGCCGGAGCGCAACAATCCGACCATCGCATGAGCGCGCGCGTCTTCGTCCGCATCACCATCGCTCAATAAATAGGCGCCCGGCATGTATCGCGCGAAGGCGATGGCGTCATCGCCATCGGGGTCCAGCGCGGCTTCGAGCCGGTCGAAGAAACCGGGCAACAGATCGTCGAAATTGTAGCGAACGGTAATGGCGCTGGGCTGCGGAAATACGATCGGCTGCTGCTTGCCATCCGGTCCGACGATGGTATCGCCGGCATAGTGCTTCTTTACGAACTGCCGGGTGCGCTTCACCGTCGTCGCGTCGATGATGGGATAGAGCACGTCGGGGCTCAGGCTCGACGGGTCCTCGCGCATGGCACGTTCGAAGCGCTCGCGGATCGACAAGATGCCACGGTCCGCAAGCTGCGCGTCCTGACGCAAGAAAAAGCGGATCAGGTGATAGAGATCCCACAGCGAATTGTTGACCGGCGTCGCCGTCAGCAACAGCAGATCGCGGCGACGCCCGAACAAAAGCCGTCGCAGCGCTGCCGCCCGGGTCGGAGCGTCGGGATTACGGTAGTTGTGCGCCTCGTCGACGACCACGAGTTGGTATTCGTCGAGCGGTCGTTGCAGCTTTTCCTGATCCGCATGCGGCCGCCGCGCATCGCGTAGCTGCTTGTCGTTCGCCAGTTCCTCGTAGGAGAGGCATTCGACGAAGAGTTCAAAGCGGGTCAAGAATTTCTTCCAGGTGCTATCGCGCAGCGCCGCCGGGCAGATCAACAGCGCGCGTTGCCGCCGCTCGCGATAGAGCTGCAGCACCTCGCCGGCGACGAAGGTTTTCCCCAGTCCCACCTCGTCGGCGACGATGGCGCCGCCGGTGTCGCGGATCAGCCGGAGCGCGCGGGCGACGCCGTGCTTCTGGAAGCTGGTCAGCGGCAGATTCCGGTCGACCTTCGCGTCTTCCTCGACCTCGTCGCCATAAAGCTGCCAGAGCACGCGGATAAAGATTTCCCATGGTGTCCGTGGCCAAAACACCTCCTCGAACATGGCTGCGAGATCGTAGGGTTCCGCCTCGTCCCACAGATCATCGAACCATTGCCGCGCCTGCTCGACGATCGGCCGGTCGTAGCGGCCAAGGTTGAGCTCAAGGTTCCGGGTCAGCCCCGCGCCGGTTAGGTTCGACGAACCGGCGATAATGCCCTCGGGCTTGCCGTAGGCGCCGTCGACTGGCGTGAAGATATAGGCCTTGGCGTGCAGGAAGGCCTTCTCGTAGCGTCTCACCTCCATATTGCCGGCGCGGAGGGCAACAATCAGCGTGCGGAGCGCCGCGCCGCTCGTCCGGGTGAACGGAAGATGGTCTCGCTCCCGACGCAGAACATCGTCCATCCGGCGCAATCCCGCCTGTATTCGCCGCCGCTCGAACATCGCCGGGGGCTCGCCCAGCGGCTTGCGATCTTCGGTCGCGACCGCCGCAAGGTCGGCGCCGAGCATGAGCCGCACCTCCGGCACGGGCGACAAATGATCGGCGATTTGTGCGAAACCGGTGGGACTGAAAAACGCCGTGGCGATACGGACCTGATCCGGCGGCTCGGTGGCTTCGCTCAGGCCTTCACCCGCGTTCACGTCCAGCACGGCGCCCAGCGCCTGCGCCAACGTGTTGCCGTCGCGGTTGTCGATGAAGTCGGGCTTGGTCATGACGGCGTTGGCCCAAGGACGAACCGCGCGCGCTCGATCCTGAGCATCTCGAACGGCGACATGCACCTGACCCCGACACCGATGCAGGCGTTCGGGATCTTGATCTTTTTCGTCGAAGGGGACGCGACCTCGTGGGTTACGACCGTATAATCCAAAGCAAGCGCGTAAGCCACGAGATAGTAGTCTGCCACTTGAAGGAAAGTATTGACGGCGGCAGGTTCGTAATCTTGTTCCATCGCCCAGGCGCTAACGGCGCCAAGAGCGGAAAATATTTGGGGCGTCGGTTTCAGAAAAAAACCGGGGCCGCGCGCCGTAGCCCAATCCACAAGCTCATCGTCGCCGGCCTTGATCTCGTCGCCCACCTTTTCAATGCTGAAGACCCGGCCCGCCTCGTTGTTCGCGACGAGCCAATCCCAAAACGCCGGGCAGAAATCCAAGCCATAATGAAGGTTCTTCGCCTGCATGAACACGTTGGCGTCGAGCAGGTACGCCATCAAATAATTCCCAGGCTGTTCCCGAGTTTGCGGAAGGTCGCAACCTTCGAAAAGCCCAGTAGGTGGAAGGCGTCGCGATACAAGGTCTGACCTTCGAGCGTGCTGACGACGAGAGCGCGGGCGAAGCGCTTGCCGACCCGCGCCCCTTGGGTCAGGTAGAAGTCGCCGCCGCTGCTCCTCGGGATCGCCCGCAGCCGATCGAGTTCCTCCGCATAGGCCTGTCGAAGCTGATCGCGCGTGAGGCCGCCAGCGTCGTAAAGCCGCCGCAGGATCACCAATGTGCTCACCTTGAAGCGGCGCGCCAGACGATTGAGCGCACCCTCCAACTCCTCGCCTATGCGGTACTCCTCTCGCAGAGCGGCGAGGGGCACGAGGATTTCGGCGGCGACCCGGTTGCACCACGCCTCGACCCGCCGCGACGGGGCCGAAATCGGCTCGACATTGGAAAGCGCGGTCTCGCCGAGCCAAATATGGGCCAACTCGTGGGCCAGCGTGAACATTTGCGCGGCCTTCGTGTCCGCGCCATTGATAAACACGAGCGGTGCGAGATCGTCCACCAAGGCAAAGCCGCGAAACTCTTCCGGATCGAGCTTGCGGCGGGTGTTGCTGCCGACGACGCCGGTCACCATCACCAATACCCCCAGCGCATCCGCCTGTTCGATGAAGCGGCGCAACGCCTCGGTCCAGGTCGAAATTCGCCGGCGTTCCTCGATGTCGAACCCGAGCGCGGCGCGGATGCTTGCGGCTGTCGCCGCCATGTCGCTCGTCGCATCCGCCGAGCCGACGAACGCGAGCCGATCCGCTCCGGTCGAGCGCGCGAAGTCGCGGTACCATTCCTGACGCTGCTGGCAGATGTAAATGGTATCGAGCAGATTCGGACTTGGGCGTCCGACATGCTCGCCGCCGATGGTGCGGAAATCCGGGATCGGAACGCGCTCGACAGGCGGCTCCGGAAGGAAGAAGTAGCCGATGGGGGTATGCGTGACCTTGGCGAATGTTTCGAGCTGCCTGAACGTCGGACGCGCTGCACCGCTTTCCCATTCGGCGAACCTGGGAAAGCGATGGACCAACGCGTCAAGGTCCACTCCGGCCCGCTCGCGCGCCCAGCGCAACAACTCCGGTTGAACTTCGACACGCATTATTGCCGTCCCTGGCTTGTGGCCTCACCGGCCGGGGCCGCATTAGTCTGACACCCCGCGCTTTGCGCATCAATCCGCGCGATCATGCGCGCATCCTCCACCCTCGATAGTGCCGGAGCACGCCGTTCAGCCGGCCTTCATAGTCCCAGCCCTCGTGGAAGGTCCCGAAGATGTGGACGAGCTGCGCCTCGCCGAGGCCGTAGAGATGCGCCACCACGGCGTCGAGCGCGTGGATCATGTCCGCCTTCTCGTCCGGCCCGAGCGGCCCGCAGTCGACGCCGACGGCGTCCGCCCACGCCGCGAAGCGGTCGTCCGGGCAGGCGAGGCGCCCGGCCAGTTCGACAACGCGCCGCCAGCCTGCGTCGTCGCGGGCGGGGCGCGGCACGGGGAACGGATTGAAGACGAAGTAGTTGACGTGTGTCTCGACAAAGCGCCGCGCGTACCAGTCGAGCGGGATGGACGACAGGACACCGAGCAGGAAGGCTTGGTCCATCTCGTCGCCGCGCGGCCATAGCAAATAGGGCGCCTGATTGGCGATGAACACCTCGGGCGGCAGAAGGGCGACGCGCACGGTCCGGGAGTCCGTGGCGCGCGAAACATCCCGAAACGCCACCCGTGGTGCGAAACAGGGCAGGGTCGCGCGGTCGCGCAAGCGCTCAAGGGGAAACTCGGCGTGGGCGCTGTCCTTGCGCCGGCGCGCCGAGCGCAGCCGCTTTTGCTGAAGCCATTCAATGACCGGCTCCGGGTCGGCATAGGCGTAGTAGGCGCCGGTGTCCGGGGTCCACAGGTCGAAGGACTCGCCCTTGTAGACCGGCCAAAAGCCCTCGGGACAGTCTTCGCTGTCGAGGTCCATCAGCGGTTTCTGGGCGGTCGCGTGCAGTTCCGTATCCGGCCGCGCCCGCCAGGAGCGGCCGTCGTCGAGGTCGAGCCGGGGCGCCTTGCGCAGTTGCGCGAACACCTCGACCGAGTCCGCGCTGGGCAGCAGCGGCAGAGACGCGGAATCGTTCCACGCCAGCACCTGCGCGCGGTCGAACGCGGCCGCCGGTTGCTCTACACCCTCGGAAAACGCCGCGAACGACGCATAGGGCCCGCGCAAGCGGATCGACTCCTCTGTCGGCGTCCCATGGGCGATGCAAACGAGCCCAATCGTGTAACGATGTTCCGCTTCATCGAAAACCCAGCCGCCTCGGTTCAAGAGCATCGTCACGTCGACGCCGGCCGATTGGCCGAACATGGTGAGGCGGAAATCGGTCGATCCCTTGGCCGACAGCGCGCTGCGCGGCAGCACGACGCCGATGCGCCCGCCTTCCGCCGCCGTCAGATGCCAGAAGCGCCAGCAGAACGCCTTGTAAAGGTCGGGGTCGCCCGTCCCCATGCCGGGATAGGCGCCGCCAACGAGGGCCTTGCGCACCCGCTCCATCTCGGCGCGTTCTGATTCGTAAGCTGCGACCAGATCAGACCTTTCCTCGCGCAACCGCGCCTTCTCCGCCTCCTGCTCGCGTTGCGGCAGCGCACGCATTCCCGGGAAATGGCGCGCCCAGAAGGCGTGCTCCTCAAGCGTCGCTTCCTGCCAGGGCGGGTTGCCGACGATGACGTCGAAGCCCGGGCGGTCGCGCAGGAACACCTCGGGAAAAGCGACCGGGAAATGGAGCGCATGGAGACCGGCGAGGTCGCGGCGCGCTATCCGAACGGCGGCCAGCGTTTCGAGATCGTCCGCGAGGCGTTCCCAGTCCTCGAATGGAAAGCCGACGACCTTCTCGTCGGTCGAAATCGGCTGGGCGGCGATCAGGTCGCAGAGCGCCGCAGTGCCGGCGATGGCCTCGCGCGCCTCGCGCATCGCCTCGCGGGCGGCGGCGATGTCCCGCAACGTGGCGTCGTTGATATTGGCGAGCCTGGCAAGCGGCTTTGCCGCCCGGCCCAGAAGGCTCTCGGCGTCGACGGCGAAGAGGGTTCCGGTCGCCTCCTCGAACTTCTTCCTGATGTCGTCGACCGTGCCGACCCCGACCAGCGCGTTGCCGCGCACCAGGCTGTGGTCCAGGAACGACAGGGGCAACCCGGGCACGAAAGTGTGAATCCAAACGGCGAGCCGCGCGAGCTGAACCGACAGCGCGTTGAGGTCCACCCCGTAGATGCAGCGCCGCGCGATCAGCCGGCGCAGGAGCTGCCCGTCCTCGATGGTCGTCGTTTCGGCGAGCTCGCCGAGCTCCTTGATGGCCGCGTCGCGAAGCGCGGCCAACTCCCGCCGCACGCCGGGAAGATCGCGCGCCGCCAGAAAGTCCGCCATGCCCTTCTCGATGCGATCGATGGCCGCGATCAGAAAGTGGCCCGAGCCCATGGCGATATCGGCGATGCGGAAATCGAAGAAAGCCTCCGCCGCGTCCGCATCGTCGAGTTGGGCGAGGCGCGCGAAGTGGTCGGCGAGCGCCGGTTCCAGCGCACCGTCCAGCAGGCGCTCCACAGCGAAATGCTTGGTGTAGTAGCTCCCCGAGGACTTGCGCGCGCCGGATCGGTTGTGCAGATAGACCTCGCCCCTGGCGACCGCCACCGCATCGCCCACCCGGGCGGGCACGTAGACCATTTTGTCCTTTTGCTTTTTCAGGGCGAGGTCGGTTTCGGCGAGCGCCAGCTCCGATTCCAGGAGGCCTTCGTAAATGGTGCCGAACTCGCGCACCCCGAGGGAACGGAAGTCGACCGGCCCGGGCACGCCCTCGGGCGTCTCGATCACCAGGAGATTGCGCAGCGCGACCTCGAAGGTCTCGTTGGGCAGCGCGATGGTCGCCAGCTCGGCGCCGGCTTCCGACACGGCGGCGGCGTTGGTGAACAGACCGCCGTCATAGGCCGGCACGCCCCATCCCCGGTTGCCGACGGCCACCGCCCGCCACAAGAGCGCCACCTCCTGCCAGTGAGAGTCTCCCTCGGCGATGGGCGTTCCGTTCGCGACGCAGTCGGCGAGTTCCTGCGCTTTTTGCTTCAGCGAGCGCCGCCGGTAGGCCTCGTTGAAGCGGTAGGGCAGCAGATCGCGGTCCTCGGCATAGGCGATGAACAACAGCCGGAACAGCACCGTCAGCGCCATCTCGTACGTGTGGGCGAGATCCTCGGGGCTCGGGCGCTCAAGGTTACGGGCGGCGGCGATGCCGCGCGCCAGTTCGGGGACCACGTGATCGTAGATGCGTTCGCGCAGGCGTTCGGCGAGGTCGCCGGCGAACCGCTGCGAGTCCGCGAGGATCTGGCTCAGGCTTCCGCCCGGCGTCAGGGCTTCCGCCGAATAGAGCAACCAGAGATAGGGCAGGTGCTCGTCAGAGAGCAGCGACGGCTGGCATTCGATGTAGGTTTCGGTGCGCCCGCGCCGCCCGACGCCGGCGTCGACGGCGGTCGAGTAAAGCCGCAGCCGATTGCCCTGGACCAGAACCACCCAGGGCAGGTTCTCGGCGTCCGCCTTGCAGAGCGCATAGCTCACCGGCGACAAGCTGTTGAAGCGGGCCGTGCCGGCCTCGGGCGATTCGCTTTCGCGCAGCATCACCGCGAGCGCCGTGCGTCGGTCGCCGCTGCGCAGCAGGCTGGTCAGGTTGTCGAGGCGCTCGACCTGAAAGCCGAGCGCGCCGAGGAGCTCCTGGTCGCGTTTGTCCAGCGCGCGGAAGGCCTTGCGGCGTGCCTCGGCCCAGTCGGAACGCCCCGGCGCGCCATGCCGCAGCTCATGCAGCGCGACCAGCCCCTCGTTGTTGAGGCCCGGCAGCGCCGTTTCCAGGGACGGCAGCGCCTGGGCGAGGAAACGGAGCGCCGCGTGCCGGTTGGGCTGATCCAGCGCTTCGCGGCACAGCCGCTCGACCCGGCCGGTGTCGATTTCCGGATAGACCGGCGGTTCCTCGCCCGAAGCGCCGCACAGCGCGGTGCCGCCAGGGTGAAGCACGATGAGCAGCACCGGCGCCGCGCGCCCGCCCCGCCTCGCTCTCCAACCCTCCAGCAGCGCCGTGCGTGTCGGAGCGCCGGACGCCCGCGCCACCGCGACCTCAATCGCGTTCGCCCCCCTACCGACGAAAAGACCCGCCGGCCGGAAACCGTGTCTCGCATCCGGCGACCAGGGCCTGGGCATGAGGTCGGAGAGGAACTCGGCGTCGCCTGTCATCGCGTGCGGTCCCTTTTCTCGGCGGCTTGCCGACACCATCCAGTCACGTCACCGCCCGCCCCAGCATGAGAAGTTAGCGCCATTGCCCGTTGTGGCCCCGGATTTCGTTGTCGTTTTCTCCACGGAGTCCCCCCTGATGACGGGGCAGTATCGGACGCCTCACCGCTACGCGCAACGGTGACTGCCAAGGTCAAGGTCTACACGCCCCGCTTGCAGATGCTCCGTTTGTTTCGACCCCCTCGGCACGCGCGGCCTGTCCGCCCGCGCCCGATGTCCATCAAAACCCGAACCGCCCCGCCACACCGACCAGCGATCGGCATTCGGCCTCGTATGCTTCCTTCCTGAATCGCCAATAGGTGCGCCACCACATGCCCTTCGGCTTGCCGGGGAACGGCGCAGCAAGTGACGGATCGCCCCCCAACTTCATCCGGATGTCCTGCGCGCGAGTAAGTGCCCGGTCGTAAGCGCGCTCGCGCTGGCTTTTGTACGCCAGGCCGTAGGCCTTTCGGCTCGCGAATATCTTGCCGCCCGGAGGCAGGTGTAGTTTGGCGACACGGCGTCCGGTAGCCGGGCAGCAGAACCACCAGCGCCTCCCGCCATAGTTGGGCCGCGTGGTTTTCAGGGCGACCCGGAAGTTTTGATGTTCACCATTCACTTCGTAATGGAGCCGCATCCAAGCGTCACGAGGCTCGATCAAATTTGCCTCGTGGCCGATGTTGCCGACTTCCTCTCCACTGGCCACGCGCGTCCAGCGCAGCGTGCCCGAGCACCATTGCCCCGGCTGGATGATCCCATCCCGAACCAATTTATTGATGTCCAGGGTCAGACCGTCCTCGACCGTGGCCCTGCCGTAACCGGCGTAACCCCAATGTCGTCCCGATCCAACCCCACCCATTTCAAAACCGTGCTTTTTTTGCCGAAATCATTAGGGAACTTTACTCACTGTCCGATTTCCAAATCGCTTGGTTGGCTCAAACTCAACCAAATGCTGCGTATTGGGCCGCATCTTCTCATCGGAACTCAGACCCTCCCCAAGATATAGAAGCGCTCACAAATATGCGAGTACGGGACAAATGCTTAAGTGATTGAAATATCGCTATATGCATTTTCCCCTGATCCTTACGTCACCCGCTGGCACTCGTGAAACACAGGGTACGGCACTCTTTAATTTATGGGCAGCTTTGTAAATTCTCCGGCCCTTGCGTCGCGTTCTGCGTTCTTTTTCCCACTGCCGCGCTTGTTCTTCGCTTCGCTGCTTCCAATCATTTGTCGGTCCGTTGCCGTTTCGGTCCGCCAGGAAGGTCAGTCTGAACCGTGATGGTTGATTGCTGCCTGCCCATCGACCGCCTCGTTGGAAGCGGATCAGCCCGAGAAACTCCGCTTCCTCGATGGCATCACGGATCGAATTCGCGCCAAGACCGTAGGCCCGCAATTGCTCGTGCGTCGCCTTCAAGTTGCCGTTTTCGGTGCCTGCATGGTTCATGTGCTCGATCAGCAGGAAACTAATCAGCCGGAACGTATTTGCGCTTTGATGCCGCCAAGCCGGGCTGGCTAAAAGCTCGCGAGTGATCCAGACCCACGGTTCACCCTTGGGAGGGCTGTAGGCCTTGGCCGCGCGCCCGTTCCGCTTTCCCGAACTACGGCCGGTCTGGTCGGGCTTGCCGAAGGTAGGCATTCACTCACGCCATACCGATACCGGTTAAAATGGACAGTCACCCGGCATCCATCACGGGATCTTTGAGCAGTTGCTCAAGAGCGGCCACGGGAACAAGAATTCTCTTGCCGATTCTGATTGTCGGAATTTGGCCAGTGCGAGCCGCTTCATAGGCTGCAGCACGCCCAATTCCTAGAATCTCTGCGACTTCCGGTACTGACAGGGTCAGTTTGTCCATGAGACGTCTCGTTACAGTTAATTGGTGCTTGCCTGTAACGAATAATGCCGCTAAGGTTCGTTACGGGTCAATATAACAAATCCGTAACGAGACAGTGAGGGGTGATGGCTCGCGAGTTCGTTCAGTTTCGGTGGTTCGTCCACGAAACCGGTCACGAATGGGTAAAGACAGTCGCCCAAATCAGGGTTGAGCATGCTGAAGAGTACCCTGACGGCCAGCTAGACTTTACTAACCCGGCACCGGTACCGCCCGGTGAAGACTGCGTCGATTGGTTCTTGACTTATCAAGCGCCCGAGACGGCGAATCCGGCACCCTATAGGACATATGAGCCGCTAGCAGATCATCCCGCATTGTTCCGCGAGTTTGCGGGAACTGAGGTCTCCAGGAATGCCATCCTCGCCTTTGCGAATAGATGGGGGTTGCTTGGCGGGAATTGCGTCGAGCTGATTGATACGTCTCAACACGTTCCCTTTCGTCCTGCAAGATTGGATATTCAAGGCCGCACCACGCAACGGATCGGCGTTCGATTCCGTACTTGGGCCTCGGAAATCGCCCGCATGCGAAACACCATTGAGCTTTGGGACTTCGTGCGGACCGGCGATGAGGAGAACCTCGCATCAAGGATACGGTGGGACGGACCAAACACGGTTGTTTTCCATGCGCCGGAAATACAAACCTTCAGATTGACCGACCCGCTCTCAGAAATCACGGACACCGAACACGTTGTATCGGACCCCTTAACCGGTCTGACCAACTACCGCGACGCGGCGTATACGATCGCCAGCGACCGGTGTTACCCCGACCGTCTCCGAAAGTTCTCACGCGGCGAAGTTCTCGGTCCCGCGCGGGATTGTGTCCAAGATTTCGTGAACCTCTCTCTGAAGGCCAGGGTTTCTCCGCGTCTCGAAGAGTCTGCTCCCGCAACACGGCCGCAGATCAGGCTTGTCCCCCATGGATTGATAGGTGCGCTATGGCTGCAACTAGCTCAATCCATTGATGGAGACCGGGATTATCGGCGTTGCTCGGAATGCCTGACTTGGTTCGAGATCGCCCCCGGCTCAGGACGAGAAGACAAGCGGTATTGTTCCAATGCGTGCCGAATGAGGGCTTATCGAAAGAGGAAGGCGGCTGGGAAATCGAGCGCGATTTCAACGGTTTCCTAAACCGCTGATGAACATCAATCCATTGAAATAGAAAAATTTTTCATAGGACTGCAAACCACCTGCAAACGAAAAAGAGGGAGAATCAACAATGAAAGGCCACATTCGGAGACGTGGAAAGCGGTCCTGGGCAATCGTGATCGACCTCGGCAGAGATGCGAACGGGCGCCGCCGTCAGAAGTGGATCACCGTCAAAGGGCTGCGGCGTGATGCGGAACGCGAACTCGCCCGGATCATTAACGAAATCGAGACCGGTGAATTTGTCGAACCGTCAAAGATGACCGTTGGCGAATATCTCGAACGGTGGCTGTCGGATCATGCAAGAACCCGAGTGGGCGCCAAGACGTTCGAGCGATACGGGGAACTTATCCGTGGGCACATCGTGCCTGCGCTGGGTGCCTATCGTCTATCACAGCTACGCCCGCTCCATATTCAGGGTCTCTACACAGAAGCCCTTAAGAGCGGTCGAAAAGACGGTCATGGCGGCCTCTCGCCACAAACGGTCGTTCATGTCCATCGGGTGTTGCGGGCGGCCCTCAAGCAGGCAGTGCGCTGGCGGTTGCTCTCGCGGAACCCCGCAGATGATGTAGACCCGCCTCGCCCTCCCAAGACAGAGATGCGTGCACTCACCGAAGATGAAACCGCGAAGCTCCTCAGTGCGGCTGCACGGTCGACCCTCGCTACGCCTATACTCGTTGCTGTCACCACGGGGTTGAGGCGCGGAGAACTGCTCGGGCTCCGTTGGACCGATATAGTCCTCGATCGAGGCGAACTGATCGTGCGCCGATCGCTCCAACAAACTCGCGACGGACTCACATACAAGGAGCCGAAGACCGCACGCGCGCGCCGCAAGGTAACGCTCGCATCCTTAGCTGTGGAAGCACTTCGGCAGCACAAGGCCGTGCAAGCTGAAGAGCGATTGCGGCTGGGGTCGGTCTATCAAAACAACGGGCTCGTCTTCCCTCGTCCCGATGGGCAGCCGTGGCCTCCCGATGCCTTTACTTCAACATTCGCGGCGTTCATTCGTCGGTCAAAGCTGCCACAAATTCGCTTCCACGATCTGAGGCATTCCCACGCGTCGCAATTGTTACGCCAGGGCGTTCATCCGAAGGTCGTTAGCGAGCGCCTGGGGCACTCCACGGTCAGCATAACACTCGACACCTATTCGCACGTTCTCCCCGGCCTCCAGCACGACGCCGCTCTCGGCGTGAACGGGGCGCTCCGCTCAGCAATCGAACGGGAAAAGAACGAAAAATAGACGGAGCCCGACCGCTAGCGATGCCAACTCAAGGGGCTCGTTTGCAGAATGTTAGCAAACAACCCTTCAAAGCACTCAACAGGGCAGCCAAAATTGGCGGAGGGGGTGGGATTCGAACCCACGGTACCCATAGGGTACAACGGTTTTCGAGACCGCCCCGTTCGACCACTCCGGCACCCCTCCGCGCGCCCTCGGCGGGCGCGGGCCCGCCGAGGGCGCGCGGAGATTAGCGCAGCCGGCCCGGCGCGGCAAGCGAGGCGGCGCGCGGCGCGCGAGGCGGTCGAGAGGAGGGCCGAAAAGCCATTGACTCCCTTTCGACGGCGGCTATAGTCGCCGCGCTCCATCACTGGCGGTCACTGACGGCGGGCCCAATCAGAGGGCGGGTAAACTTATGTTTGCAGTCATAAAAACTGGCGGAAAGCAATATCGCGTGGCCGCCGACGACGTCATCAGCGTCGAAAGGCTTCCGGGCGAGACCGGCGACAAGGTCGAGATCGACGAGGTCCTGATGCTCGAAGGCGATGGCGAAACCCGGATCGGCGCGCCCCGGGTCGAGGGCGCCCGGGTCACGGCGACCATCGTCGATCAGGCGCGCGCGCCCAAGATCGTGGTCTTCAAGAAGCAGCGGCGCAAGAACCACCGGCGCACCAAGGGGCATCGTCAGCTTCTGACGGTGCTGCGCATCGGCGAGATCCTGCCGGCGGGCGCCAAGGCCAAGGCGGCCGCCAAGGCCCCGGCCAAGACCGCCAAGAAGGCGGAGGCGCCCGCGGAGAAGGCCGAGACCAAGAAGACCGAGGCGAAAAAGACCCCGGCCAAGAAGGCGCCGGCGAAGAAGGCCGCGGCGGCCAAGGACGCCAAGGCCTCGCCCGCGGCGAAGAAATCTGCTAAGACGGCGGCGTCCAAGGCCAAGACGGCCAAGGACGCCAAGGAGAGCTAGGCATGGCACACAAGAAGGCAGGCGGCAGCTCGCGCAACGGGCGCGATTCGGCCGGGCGCCGGCTCGGCGTCAAGAAGTACGGCGGCGAGACGGTCGTCGCCGGCAACATCATCGTGCGCCAGCGCGGCACCAAGTACTACCCGGGCACGGGCGTCGGCCTCGGCCGCGATCACACGCTGTTCGCGCTGACCGACGGCGTCGTCACCTTTTCCCGTCGCGCCGGCAACCGGCCCGTCGTCTCGGTCCTGCCGCCGCACTGATCGAACCCGAGAGGCACGGCTTCTTCGGGGGGATGGGCGTCCATTCCCCCTTTTTCGTTTTGGAATGGCGGCCATGAAGTTTCTCGATCAGGCCAAGGTCTATATCCGCAGCGGCGACGGCGGCGCCGGCTGCATGAGCTTCCGGCGCGAGAAGTACATCGAGTTCGGCGGCCCCGACGGCGGCGACGGCGGGCGCGGCGGCGACGTGGTCGCCGAATGCGTGGACGGGCTCAACACCCTGGTCGACTTCCGCTTCCGCCAGCATTTCAAGGCCGCCAAGGGCCGCCCCGGCGCGGGCCGCAACCGCACCGGGGCGCGCGGCGCCGACGCGGTGCTCAGGCTGCCGGCGGGCACCCAGATCTTCGCCGACGACGGCGAGACGCTGCTCGCCGACCTCACCCATCCGGGCCAGCGCGTGGTGCTCGCGCGCGGCGGCGACGGCGGCTTCGGCAACGCGCACTACAAGTCCTCGACCAACCGCGCGCCGCGCCGCGCCGATCCCGGCTGGCCCGGCGAGGAAGCCTGGATCCGCCTGCGCCTCAAGCTGATCGCCGACGTCGGCCTGGTCGGCCTGCCCAACGCGGGCAAGTCCACCTTCCTCGCGGCGGTCTCGCGCGCGCGGCCCAAGATCGCCGACTATCCGTTCACCACGCTCAACCCCCATCTCGGCGTCCTCCGCCGGGGCGACGGCGAACTGGTGGTCGCCGACATCCCCGGCCTGATCGAGGGCGCGCACGAGGGCGCCGGGCTGGGCGACCGCTTCCTCGGCCATGTCGAGCGCTGCGCCGTCCTCCTCCACCTGGTCGACGGCACCGCCGCCGACATCGCCGCCGACTACGCGACCGTGCGCCGCGAGATCGAGGCCTACGGCCATGGCCTCGCCGCCAAGCCGGCGCTGGTCGCGCTCAACAAATGCGACGCCCTCGACGAGGCGGCGCTGGGCGAGGCGCGCGCGGCGCTCGCTCGCGCGGCGGGACGGACGCCGCTCGCGGTCTCGGGAGCGACCGGCAAGGGCGTGGACGAGGCGGTCGGCGCGCTGTTCGCCCTGGTCCGCGACGCTCGCGAGGCGGACGCGTCCGACGTCGCCCCGGACGATGCCGTCACGGGGGACGTCGCCGCCCGGCGCGCGCCGTGACCACGCGGCTCACGCGCGCGCGCCGGGTGGTCGTCAAGATCGGCTCGGTGCTGCTGGTCGACGAGGCGAGCGGCGCGCTTCGCCGCGAATGGCTCGCCACGCTCGCCGCCGACATCGCCGCCATGCGCGCGCGCGGCCAGGAGGTGATGGTCGTCTCCTCGGGCGCGATCGCGCTCGGCCGCCACCGGCTCGGGTTGGCCGCGCGGCGGCGCGCGCGGCTCGAGGAGAACCAGGCCGCCGCCGCCTGCGGCCAGATCCGGCTCGCCCACGCCTACGAGGAGACGCTCGCCCGCCACGGCATCGCCGCGGCGCAGCTTCTCGTCACCCTCGGCGACACCGAGGAGCGGCGGCGCTACCTCAACGCGCGCGCGACCGTGAACGCGCTGCTGCGCCTCGGCGCGGTGCCGGTCATCAACGAGAACGACACGGTCGCCACCGCCGAGATCCGCTACGGCGACAACGACCGCCTCGCCGCCCGGGTCGCCGCCATGACCAGCGCGGACGCCCTGGTTCTCCTGTCGGACATCGACGGCCTCTATACCGCCGACCCGCGCGCCGACGCGTCCGCGCGGCCGATCCCCGAGGTCGCCGCGATCACGCCCGAGATCGAGGCCATGGCCGGCGAGCCCAACCCGGGCTACGGCTCGGGCGGCATGGTGACCAAGCTGATCGCGGCGCGCATCGCGACCGACGCCGGCTGCCACATGGTGATCGCCGACGGTCGCCGCCTCGGCCCAATCTCGGCGATCGAGGCGGGCGCGCCCTGCACCTGGTTCGTCGCCTCGAACAATCCGCGCGCCGCGCGCAAGCTGTGGATCGCCGGCAGCCTCAAGCCCGCCGGCCGCCTGATCGTGGATGCGGGCGCGCTGGCCGCGCTCGCCGCCGGCAAGAGCCTGCTGCCCGCGGGCGTGGTCGCGGTCGAGGGCAGCTTCTCGCGGGGCGACGCGGTGAGCGTCTGCGACCGCGACGGCGTCGAGGCCGCGCGCGGGCTTTCGGCCTATTCGGCGGCCGATGCGCGGCGCATCGCGGGATACAAAAGCCGTGAAATAGAACGGCTTCTCGGCTACCGTGGACGCGAGGAAATGATCCACCGCGACGATCTCGTGATGCTCTAGAGGGAACGATGACGACGCTGCATCCGGCGACGCGCGAGATTGATGCTCCCGGAGAGACGCCCGAGGAGGTGATGACGGCGCTCGGCCGCGCCGCCCGCGAGGCCGCCCAAGCGCTGGCGCGCGCCGATACCGCGACCAAGAACGCGGCGCTCGCCGCCGCCGCCGCCGCGATCCGCGCGCGCGCGCCGGCGATCCTGGAGGCCAACGCCCGCGACCTGGCGGCGGCGCGCGCGCGCGGGCTCAAGGGCGCGCTCATCGACCGGCTCGAACTCACCGACGCGCGGATCGAGGCGATGGCCCGGGGGCTCGAGGACATCGCCGCGCTCGACGATCCGGTGGGCGCCGTGATGGCCGAATGGACGCGCCCCAACGGGCTCGTGATCCGCCGGGTGCGCACGCCGCTCGGCGTCATCGGCGTGATCTACGAATCGCGCCCCAACGTCACCGCCGACGCCGGCGGGCTGTGCCTCAAGGCGGGCAACGCCGTGATCCTGCGCGGTGGCTCGGAGAGCTTCCATTCCTCGACCGCGATCGCCGAATGCCTGGGCGAGGGCCTCGCCCGCGCGCGTCTGCCCGCGGGCTGCATCCAAATGGTACCGATGCGCGACCGCGCCGCCGTCGGCGCGATGCTGCGCATGGCGGGCGTCATCGACGTGATCGTGCCGCGCGGCGGGCGCGGGCTGATCGAGCGGGTCAACGCCGAAAGCCGGATTCCCGTGTTCAGCCACCTCGACGGCAACTGCCACACCTACGTCCACGCGGCCGCCGATCCGGACATGGCGCGCGACATCGTGTTCAACGCCAAGATGCGGCGCACCGGCATCTGCGGCGCGACCGAGACCCTGCTGATCGACGCCGAGGTCGCCGAGGCCATGCTGCCCGCCATCCTCGCGCCCCTGTTCGAGGCCGGCTGCGAGATCCGGGGCGACGCCCGCGCCCGCGCCCTCGACCCACGCGTTCGCCCGGCGAGCGAGGAGGACTGGGCGACCGAGTACCTCGACAGCATCCTCGCTCTGCGCGTGGTCGACGGGATCGACGACGCGATCGCGCATATCGAGCGCTACGGCTCGCACCACACCGAGGCGATCGTCACCGCCGACGAGGCCGCCGCGCGCCGCTTCCTCGAACGCGTCGACAGCGCCATCGTGCTGCACAACGCCTCGACCCAGTACGCCGATGGCGGCGAGTTCGGCATGGGGGCCGAGATCGGCATCTCGACCGGGCGGCTGCACGCCCGCGGCCCGGTCGGCGTCGAGCAGCTCACCAGCTTCAAATACGTGGTGCGCGGCGACGGGCAGGTCCGGCCCTGAGCGCCGGCGGGGCGGCATTTTCTCCCAGCCCCTGGCGCGGCCGGCGCCGGGTGGGGCTTCTCGGCGGCTCGTTCAATCCGGCCCATGGCGGCCATCGCCACGTCAGCCTGATCGCGCTCAAGGCGCTCGACCTCGACGAGGTCTGGTGGCTGGTCTCGCCCCGGAACCCGCTCAAGCCCGCCGTCGACATGGCGCCGCTCGATCGTCGGCTGGCCGAGGCGCGCGCCGTGGCGCGCCATCCGCGCATCCGGGTCACCGATATCGAGACCCGGCTCGGCACCCGCTACACGATCGACAGCCTGCGCGCGCTCAAGGCCCGGTTTCCGCGCCATGCCTTCGTCTGGCTGATGGGCGCCGACAATCTCGCCGAGATTCCCCGCTGGCGCGACTGGGAAGCGATCTTCGAGCTCGTCCCCATTGCCGTCATCGACCGGCCTACCTATTCTTACAAGGCGCTGGCGGGCCGCGCGGCGCGGCGTTTCGGGCGTGCCCGGCTGGCGGCGCGCGATGCCCGCGCCCTGGCCGCCCAGCGGCCGCCCGCCTGGATTTTCCTACGCGCACGGCTGCATCCGGCCTCGGCGACGGCGATTCGCCGCGCCCGGCGGGAAGGCGGCAGGGTCGCGCAACGGGGTTCGTCGGATCATGGTTAATCGCGTTATAATCATTCGGTCGTATCCTTCGCGCGGGCCGGGCCGAGGGCGGCGGAGAGGCCGTCGGGCTTGACGCGCCGCCTTCGATGGTTCAAGCCATGCCCGTGGGAACGGCTTTTCGAGTTCACCGGCACAAGGAGTGGCAGACAATATCTAGCAGCGACGCAGGCCGACCAGCGACGTCGGCTCTTCTGGCCCTGGTCAGGGATACGCTGGCCGAGGGGCTGGCCGAAGACGTCACCGTCATCGATCTCGGCGGCAAGACGTCGATCGCGGATTACATGGTCATCGCATCCGGGCGCTCGGCCCGGCAGATCGGGGCTCTCGCCGAGAACCTCGTCCGCGCCATCAAGCACGAGGGCGGCGGACCGCCCGGCATCGAGGGGCTCGCCCGCTGCGAATGGGTGCTGATCGACGCCGGCGACGTGATCGTGCACCTGTTCCGGCCCGAGATCCGCGCCTTCTACAACCTCGAGAAGATGTGGGCCGTGGCCGCCCCCGAGCCGTCCGCCAGGGTCGAGACGGGTGCCGCAACCGCCTGAGCCGGCTTCGGCCGGCCGCTACCATTGGGAAACCCTTGGCGATGTATAACGGGCGCATGATACCGCACCGCCCCTTGCGCCCGGTCGTTCTGTGCGTGCTCGACGGCTGGGGATATCGCGCCGCCACCCGCGACAACGCCATCGCCCGGGCGAAGACGCCGGTCTGGGACGGATTGCTCGCGCGCTGCCCTCACGGCCTGCTCGAAGCCTCGGACGGCGACGTCGGCCTGCCCGAGGGGCAGATGGGCAACTCCGAGGTCGGGCATATGAACCTGGGCGCCGGGCGGGTGGTGATGCAGGATCTGCCGCGCATCGACCGGGCGCTGGCCGACGGCTCGTTGGCCGCCAATCCGGCGCTCGGCGCGGCGATCGAGAAGGTCCGGGCGCGCGGCGGACGGATGCATTTGTGCGGGCTGATGTCGCCGGGCGGCGTGCACAGCCACCAGCGCCACATCGCGGCGCTCGCCCGGATCGTCGCCGAGGCCGGGGTTCCGGTCGCGGTCCACGCCTTTCTCGACGGCCGCGACACGCCGCCCCGAAGCGCGCGCGACTATCTCCGCGAATTCGCCCGCGCGGTCGAGAGCCGTCCCGAGGTGCGCGTCGCCGGCGTCTGCGGGCGCTACTACGCCATGGACCGCGACAAGCGCTGGGATCGGGTGGCGCGGGCGTACGATCTCCTGGTCCGGGGCCGGGGCGAGCGCGCGCCGGACGCGGACGCGGCGATCGCGGCGGCCTACGAGCGCGGCGAGACCGACGAGTTCGTCCTGCCGACCGCGATCGGCGATTACGACGGCATGCGCGACGGCGACGGGCTTCTGGTCGCCAATTTCCGCGCCGACCGGGTGCGCGAGATCCTGGCGGCGCTGCTCGATCCCGACTTCGACGGCTTCGAGCGGACGGCGCGGGTCGATTTCGCCGCCGCCTGCGGCCTGACCCGGTATTCGATCGATCTCGACCGCTTCCTCGACACCCTGTTTCCGCCCGAAAGTCTGACCGGAATCCTGGGCGAGGTGATCGCGAAGGCGGGGCTGACCCAGCTCCATATCGCCGAGACCGAGAAATACGCCCATGTCACCTTCTTCTTCAACGGCGGGCGCGAGGAGCCCTTCCCCGGCGAGGAGCGCATTCTCGTTCCCTCGCCCAAGGTCGCGACCTACGACCTCAAGCCCGAGATGTCGGCCTTCGAGGTCACCGACAAGCTGGTCGCGGCGATCGAGAGCGGCCGTTTCGATTTCGTCGTGGTCAACTACGCCAACGGCGATATGGTCGGCCATACCGGCGACATGGCGGCCGCGATCCGCGCGGTCGAGGCGGTCGACGCTTGCCTCGGCCGTCTGATCCCGGCGGTCGAGCGCGCGGGCGGCGCGATCCTGATCACCGCCGACCACGGCAACGCCGAGATGATGCACGACCCGGCGACCGGCCAGCCCCATACCGCGCATACCTCGAACCCGGTGCCGCTGGTGCTGGCGGGGCTGCCCACCGACGAAGCGCGCCTGGCCGACGGGCGGCTCGCCGACGTGGCGCCCACGGTGCTCGCCCTCATGGGCCTCGCCCAGCCCCCCGAGATGACCGGCCGCAGCCTGCTGATCGACGCCGAAAGCGCGCGCGACGCGGCCGCCGCCGCCGACCGCCACGCCCGTGCCTGACATGGGACACGCCATGGGACGCGCAGGAACCCTCGCGACGCTGGCGGTCGCGCTCGCCGCGCCGCTCGGCCTGATGGCCGCCGGGGGCGCGCGCCCGGCGCTCGCCGGATCGCGCGAGATCAATCTCAAGCTCGAAACCCTTCAACGCGAGATCGCCGAGGGGCGCGACCGCGAGAGCGCGCTGGGCTCGAAGGCGGCGAACATCGCCCGCGAGATGGAGGCGCTGCGCGCGAACCTGGTGACGACCGCGCGCGCGATCCAGACCCACGAGGCGCGGCTGACGGCGATCGAGCTTCGGCTCGTCACCCTCGACGCCGAGGAAGCCGAAAAGACCGACGCGCTCGCGCGCCAACGCGAAGCCCTGGGCGCGATGCTGGGCGCGCTCGAACGCCTGGGCCGCCGCCCGCCCGAGGCGATGATCGCCTCGCCCGCGTCGCCGAGCGCGACGATCCGCGCCAGCCTGCTGCTCGCCAGCGCCGTGCCGGCGATCGACGCGCAAGCCCGCGCGCTGCGCGCCGAGCTCGCGAGCCTCGGGGAGCTGCGTCGGCGGATCGCGCTCGAGCGCACGCGCATCGAGACCACCAGCGCCGAGCTCGCGGCCGAGAAGAAGCGGATCGACCGCCTGCTGGCGCGCAAGGCCCGGCTTCAGGACCGCACGCTCGCCGAACGCCGCGCCGAGGAAAAGCGCGTGGCGCGGCTCGCGAGCGAGGCGAA
>CAZHDF010000048.1:0-21715 GCA_964531525.1 uncultured Alphaproteobacteria bacterium
AAGTCCTGTGTTCCGCCCCGCTCTTGGCGCGTCCGCGCGGGGCATGGTATTGGTCGTGATGGCCGCTCCAGACAACGAACGGCGAGGCAGCAGTCCATGACGGGTCCAGGCTCCGGCCCGGTCGAGCCGTCCAAGACCGCGCGGGGCGAGAACTTCCCGGTCGGCTCCTGGCTCCTGCCGCGACGCATCCGCCCCCACGTGGCCTTGTTCTATGCCGTCGTGCGCGGGGCCGACGATATCGCCGACAGCCCCGATCTCGCGCCCGACGAGAAGATCGCGCGCCTCGACGCGGTCGACGCCGCGTTGTGCGGCAAGGCCACGTCGGCCTCGGATTATCCCGCCGCCTGCGCGTCCTTGTGCGAGAAGGCCGCGCGGCTGCGCGCTGCGCTCGACGGAATCGGCGTTTCCGTCGCGCCGGCGCGCGATCTCTTGCGCGCCTTTCGCCGGGATGCGACCAAGACGCGCTACGCCGACTGGGGCGAGCTTCTCGATTACTGCCGCTACTCGGCCAATCCGGTCGGGCGTTTTCTGCTCGCGCTCCACGGCGCCGACGCGGCGAGTCATGCGCCCTCGGACGCGCTCTGCACCGCGCTTCAGATCCTCAATCACCTCCAGGACTGCGGCGACGATTACCGGACGCTCGACCGGGTCTATCTACCCGAGTCGTTCTTCGCCGAGGCGGGCGCGCGGATCGAGGATCTCGCCGCGAGCGCGGCCGATGCGCCGCTTCGCCGAGTGCTCGACCGGACGCTCGACGGCGTCGATGATTTGCTGGCGCGCGCGCGGACGCTTCCCGGCCGCATCCGCCACCCCGGCATGCGACGCGAGGCGGCGGTGATCGTCGCGCTCGCCGAGCGCCTGGCGGTCGCGCTGCGTCGCCGCGATCCCTTGGCCGAGCGGGTCGAACTCGGCAAGGCGCAAAAGCTCGCCTGCCTCGTTCGGGGGCTACTGCGCGCCCGATACCGCCCCGGAACGGACGACGGCGAGGCGGTCGCGACCGAGGCCGTCGCCGAGGTCCAGGCCCTGGTGCGCCGTTCGGGCAGCTCCTTCTACGGGGCGATGCGCCTGCTGCCGCGCGAGAAGCGCGAGGCGATGTTCGCGGTCTACGCCTTCTGCCGCGCGGTCGACGACATCGCCGACGGCCCCGGCACGCCCGAGGCGCGCGCCGCCGCGCTCGCCGAATGGCGGGACGAGATCGACGCCCTTTACGCCGGGCGGCCCGGGCGCCCGTTGACGCGCGCGCTCGCCGGCGCGGTCGCGCGTTTCGGCCTCAGGCGCGGGGATTTCGAGGCGGTGATCGACGGCGTCTCCATGGACGCGGCGCCGGGCATGGTGGCACCCGATTTCGCGCGCCTCGAGCGCTATTGCGCCCGGGTCGCGGGCGCGGTCGGGCTGCTGTCGGTGCGGGTGTTCGGCTGCACCGACCCGCGGGCCGACGATTATGCGCTCGCGCTCGGCCATGCGCTTCAACTCACCAACATCCTTCGCGACGTGGCCGAGGACGCCGAGGACGGGCGGTTGTATCTACCGGCCGAGCTGCTCGACGCCGCCGGGATCGAGACCCGCGATCCGCGCGCGGTCGTCGCCCATCCGGCGCTCGCCAAGGCTTGCGCGGCCCTGGCCGAAATCGCGCTCAGGCGCTTCGACGAAGCCCGGACGACGCTCGCGACGCTGCCCGCCGCCGATCGCGCGGCGCTCCGCCCCGCCGTCGTGATGATGGCGGTCTATCGCCGCCTGCTCGATCGCCTGATGCGACGCGGCTGGCGGCGGATCGAGGCGCCGGTTACCGTTCCCCGCGCCGAAAAGGTCTGGATCGCCCTGCGCTACGGGATGCGTTAGCTGCGCGGATCGGGCGTTCCCTATTTTGAAAGACATGGTCTAGCTCGGCGGACAAGTATTTCAATTCACAAGCATTTGCGTTGCGAACCGGGGCGTCGCGATGGTATGGAGTAGGGGACGATGATTGCTCCGATGTCCCCCGTGCCCCGCGCTCGCAAGGTCGCCCGACAACCCGCGATTCTCACGTCCGAGAGACTCCACCCATGAGAGCCATTATTCTCGCCGCCGGCGTCGGCCGACGCATGAGCTTCGATGGGCCGCGCCTGCCCAAGGTGATGCTCGATTTCGGCGGCAAGACCCTTCTGCGCCGCCATCTCGAGATTCTGCTTCACTGCGGGGTCGAGGAGATCGTGGTCGCGGCCGGCTTCCGGGTCGACTTGATCGCGACCGAGGTCGCCGCCTGCGGCATGGGCGAGCGGGTCGAGATCGTGGTCAACCCCGATTACGAGGAAGGCAGCATCGTCACGCTCTGGTCGGTTCGCGACGCGCTCGCCCGCGGCGGCGACGTAACGCTGATGGACGGCGACGTTCTTTACGATCATCGCATCATGGAGCGGCTTCTCGCCTCCCGGCATCGCAACTGCTTTCTGCTCGACCGCGATTTCGAGCCCGGCGACGAGCCGACCAAGCTTTGCGTGCGCGACGGCGTGTTGGTCGAGTTTCGCAAGGAAGTCGACGTCCCCTTCGACTTTTGGGGCGAGTCGGTGGGCTTTTTCCGGCTCGGCGAGGACGTGGCGCGGCGCTTGGTGCCCCGGGCCGAAAGCTATATCGCGCGCGGCGCGCGGCGCGAACTCTACGACGAAGCGCTGCGCGACATTCTGCTCGAGGATCCGCCCGGCAGCTTCGGCTTCGAGGACGTGACCGGGCTGCCTTGGATGGAGATCGATTTTCGCGAGGACGTCGAACGCGCCGAGCGCGACGTGCTCCCGCGCCTGATCGCGCCCGCGCGTCCGGCCGGAGAGGGGGCGCCGATCGGCGAGGAGGCGACGGTCGCCGGAGGGCGGCGCGCGTCCGGGGTCAATTTGTCGTGAGATTCCACCCGGCGAATACCGCACGAGACCCGTTCCAAAGGCCGCCGCGCTTGGCGGGCCAAAGAGATTGGCCAAGAGAGATTGCCATGCGGATTGGGCCGCGTTATGTCTAGTGCATTGATTCAGGGGAAGGTCGGGGCGCATTCGCGCGTCGCCGCGCGGCCCTTTCCCGAACCGGGATCGATCGTCCGGCGGATGGGCGCTGGGAGAGGCGAATGAGCAAAAACGCGAAGCGACCATCGAACGAGACCACCGCGGATACGGCGCGCTCGAACCGGACCCCCTTGTTGGACAGGGTCAAGGTTCCCGCCGATATTCGCGACTTCTCGACCGGCGAGTTGCGCCAGCTCGCCGACGAACTCCGCGACGAGACGATCGATGCGGTCTCGGTCACGGGCGGGCATCTCGGCGCGAGCCTCGGCGTGGTCGAGCTCACGGTGGCGCTCCATCACGTCTTCAACACCCCCGAGGACCGTCTGATCTGGGACGTCGGCCATCAGGCCTATCCCCACAAGATCCTGACCGGACGGCGCGATCGCATCCGCACGCTGCGCCAACCGGGAGGCCTTTACGGCTTCACCAAGCGGAGCGAGAGCGAATACGACCCCTTCGGCACGGCGCATAGCTCGACCTCGATTTCGGCGGCACTCGGCATGTGCGTCGCGCGCGATCTTTCGGACCGCGACAATCAGGTGATCGCGGTCATCGGCGACGGGGCCATGTCGGCCGGCATGGCGTACGAGGCGATGAACAACGCGGGCTCGATGGACACGCGGCTGATCGTCGTCCTCAACGACAACGACATGTCGATCGCGCCGCCCGTGGGCGCCATGAGCGCGTACCTCTCGCGGCTGCTCTCGTCCAAGCCCTACCGATCGATCCGCCATCTCGCGCGCGACATGGCCAAGCGCTTCCCGCGTTCGATCGAGAACGCGGCGCGCCGGGCCGAGGAGTACGCCCGCGGCCTGGTCACCGGCGGCACCCTGTTCGAGGAGCTGGGGTTCTTCTACGTCGGGCCGATCGACGGCCATAATCTCGATCATCTCCTGCCGGTGCTCAAGAATGTCCGCGACGCCAAGGAGGCGGGGCCGATCCTGCTTCACGTCGTCACCCAGAAGGGCCACGGCTATCCCCCCGCCGAACGCGCGGCCGACAAATACCATGGCGTCGGAAAGTTCGACGTGGTCACCGGCGAGCAGAAGAAATCGACCACCAAGGCGCCGAGCTACACCTCGGTGTTCGCCGACGCCCTGGTCCGCGAGGCCGAGGACGACGAGCGGATCGTCGCCATTACCGCGGCCATGCCGTCGGGCACCGGGCTCAACAAGTTCGCCGAGCGCTTCCCCGAACGTTTCTTCGACGTCGGCATCGCCGAGCAGCACGCCGTGACCTTCGCCGCCGGACTGGCGTGCGAGGGGTACAAGCCGTTCGCGGCGATCTATTCTACCTTCCTTCAGCGCGCCTTCGACCAGGTGGTCCACGACGTGGCCATTCAGCGTCTGCCGGTGCGCTTCGCGATCGATCGGGCGGGGCTGGTGGGCGCCGACGGGCCGACCCACGCCGGCAGCTTCGATCTGACCTATCTGGGTTGCCTGCCGGGCTTCATCGTCATGGCGGCGGCCGACGAGGCCGAGCTCGTCCACATGGTCGCGACCGCGGCGGCGATCGACGACCGGCCGTCGGCGTTTCGCTATCCGCGCGGCGAGGGGCGCGGCGTGCCATTGCCCACGCGCGGCGTGCCGCTCGAAATCGGCAAGGGCCGGATCCTGCGCGAAGGCACGGCGGTGGCGCTTCTCTCGCTCGGCGCGCGCCTCGGCGAATGCCTGGAGGCGGCCGACGAGCTCGCCGCCCGGGGCCTGTCGGCGACCGTCGCCGACGCCCGCTTCGCCAAGCCGTTGGACGAGGATCTGATCCGCCGGCTCGCCGCCGAGCACGAGGTTTTGATCACCATCGAGGAAGGGGCGATCGGGGGCTTCGGCTCCCATGTTCTCGCCTTCCTCGCGCGGACCGGGCTGCTCGACCGGGGGCTCAAGCTGCGCCCGATGACGCTTCCCGATCGCTTCGTCGCCCACGGCACGCCCGAGGGCATGTACGCCGACGCGCGGCTCAAGGCGCCGGACATCGTTGCCACGGCGCTCGCCGCGCTTGGCCATCTCGATGCCGGCCAAGAGCCGGCGCGCGCCTGAACCCTAAAACTCCGGTTGCAGTCGACTTGACGGGACGACCATGAACACCTTTGCTCACCGCATGAACGACGCCGAACCTCCGGCGACGCCCGAGGCGATGAGTGATTTCGACCTTCGCCTCGATCGCATCATCGGCGACGCGCGCGATGCGTTGAAGGCCTTCCAATCGGTGGAGGGCTACTGGCGCTTCGACCTCGAGGCCGATGCCACGATTCCGGCCGAGTACATCCTGCTCGACCATTTCCTCGACGAAATCAATCCCGAGATCGAGGAAAAGCTCGCGACCTATTTGCGCGCGCTTCAGGCCGATCATGGCGGCTGGCCACTGTTCCACGAAGGCGCGTTCAACATCAGTTGCTCGGTCAAGGCGTATTACGCGCTCAAGCTGGTCGGCGATCGGCCCGATGCGCCCCACATGATTCGCGCCCGCGAGGCGATCCTCGCCCATGGCGGCGCGGCGCGCGCCAACGTCTTCACGCGGATCGCGCTGGCGCTGTTCGGCCAGGTGCCGTGGCGGGCGGTGCCGGTGATGCCGGTCGAAATCATGCTGCTGCCGCGCTGGTTCCCCTTCCACCTGAACAAGGTTTCGTACTGGTCGCGCACGGTGATCGTGCCGCTTCTGATCCTGATGGCGTTTCGCCCGCGCGCGCGAAACCCGCGCGGCGTCGATATTCGAGAGCTGTTCACCGTGCCGCCCGAGGAGGAGCGCCATTATTTCGCGAGCCGCGGCCCCGTCGCCGCCGCCTTCCTCGCCATCGACCGGGTGCTGCGCCTGGTCGAGCCCATGTTCCCCAAGGGTCATCGCCGCCGCGCGATCGCCGAGGCCGAGCGCTTCGTGATCGAGCGGCTCAACGGCGAGGACGGCCTGGGCGGCATCTTTCCGGCCATGGCGAACGCGCTGATGGCCTTCGACTGCCTCGGCTACGATCGCGACAACCCGCACCGCAAGATCACCCGAAAGGCGATCGACAAGCTGCTTTCGATCGAGAACGGGCAGGGGTTCTGTCAACCTTGCCTGTCGCCGATCTGGGATACGTGTCTCGCCGCGCATGCGTTGCTCGAATCCGGCGAACCCGCCGATTCGCCGGGCATGAAGTCGGCGCTCGACTGGTTGAAGTCGAAGCAGGTTCTCGACTTCCGCGGCGACTGGGCGCGCGCGCGACCCGATCTTCGCCCCGGTGGCTGGCCCTTCGAGTTCGCCGATCCCCATTACCCGGATATCGACGACAGCGCGGTAGTGGTGATGGCGCTCGATCGCGCGGCCTCGTCCGAGTATGCCGAATCGATCGAGCGTGGCGTCGAATGGGTCGTGGGCATGCAAAGCTCGAACGGTGGCTGGGCCGCGTTCGACGTCGACAACACCCATGAATATCTCAACAACATCCCCTTCGCCGACCATGGCGCGCTGCTCGACCCGCCGACCGTGGACGTGAGCGCGCGCGTCATCAGCATGCTGTGCCAGCACGGCTATAGCCGAGACGATCCGGTGGTCGCGCGCGGCCTCGAATACCTGCGTCGCGAACAGGAGGCAGACGGCTCCTGGTTCGGCCGCTGGGGCACCAATTACGTCTACGGCACATGGTCGGCGCTCGCGGCCTTCAACGCGGCGGGCGAGGATCCGCAGGCGCTCCATATTCGCCGGGGCGTCGCCTGGCTGCTCGCGCATCAACGCGCGGACGGCGGCTGGGGCGAGGATGGGTCGAGCTACGAGCCCGGCAAGGAAGGCTTCGCCAAGGTGAGCACGCCGTCGCAGACCGCCTGGGCGCTTCTCGGGCTGATGGCGGCGGGCGAGGTCGAATCGGAAGCCGTGCGCCGCGGCGTCGAATATCTCATGCGCGCCCCGCGCGAGGGCGCGCGTTGGGTCGAGGATCATTACACGGCGGTCGGCTTTCCGCGCGTGTTCTACCTCCGCTATCACGGCTACAGCGCCTATTTCCCGCTTTGGGCGCTCGCGCGGTACCGCAACCTGCGTCACGCCAACCGGCCGACGACCCCCTACGGAATGTGAGCCCGGCGTCGCGACCGCTGGGCATCGTTACCGGCGCGCGCGCCGAGGCGCGCTGCCTTGCGCCGGCGCGCGTCGCCGGCTCCGTGATCGTCGAATGCTCGGGCGGACGCGTCGATCGCGCGGGGATACAGGCGCGCGCGCTTGCCGCTCGGGGCTGCATCGGCCTTTTGAGCTTCGGGCTCGCTGGCGGCCTCGATCCGGCTTTGCCCCCCGGCAGGCTGGTGATCGGCACCCGGGTCGTCGGCCCGGGCGGGGCGCTCAACGATACCCACGGCGATTGGACGCGCGCGCTTCAAGGCGCGCTCGCGCCGCTCGATCCGCTCGCCGCCCCGGTCGCGGCGGGCGAGCGGATCGTCGCCAGTCCCGCCGACAAGCGGTTTCTGTTCGAGGAGAGCGGCGCCGCGATCGTCGATCTCGAAAGCGGCGCGGTCGCCATGGCGGCGCGCGCGGCGGGGCTACCCTTCGCGGTCCTGCGCGCGGTCGCCGACCCGGCCATGCGCGCGCTTCCCGATACGGCGGCCGCCGGTCTCGACGAGCGCGGCGTGGTGCGCGCCCGCGCCGTGGTCATGGGGCTGATCCGCCGGCCCGAGGAGATCGCCCCGACGATCGCGCTCGCGGGCTACGCCGCCCGGGCGATGGGGGTGCTCAGGCGCGCGGCGCGACTCGCCGGGCCGGCGTTATTCGGCGGCGGACGAATCTAGCTCGAAGCCGGGTGGAATTTCGGCCACGGGAACCGCCGGACGGGCGCCCGAAAGCGGAATTTCGGGCGCCATCTCGCCCTCGGTCCGAATCCCGAACAGACGCGTGCGCAACGCGCCCAGCGGATGGGCGAGGGTGTCGTTGACCGCCGTCGGCTCGTAGCCGCAGTGCGCCATGCAATTGGCGCATTTCTCGTAGGCCCCGGTGCCGTAGGCGTCCCAGTCGGTCTCCTCCATCAACTCGCGGAAGGTCTTGGCGTAGCCTTCGCCCAGCAGATAGCAGGGTCGCTGCCAGCCGAAGACGTTGCGCGTCGGGTTGCCCCAGGGGGTGCAGCGGTATTGCCGGTTGCCGGCCAGGAAATCGAGATAAAGGATCGAGTGATTGATCGGCCAGCGCCGCCCGCGTCCGGCGCGGAAGATGGCGCGAAACAGCTCCTTGGTCCGGTCGCGCTGAAGGAAGCTCTCGTGGTCGGGGGCCTTCTCGTATTCGAAGCCCGGCGAGACGGTGATTCCCTCGACCCCGAGCTTGGAGACGAATTCGAAGAAGTCGATCACCGCCGGCGCGCGCGCATCCGAGAACAGGGTGCAGTTGACGTTGACGCGGAATCCCCCGTCGCGGGCGGCCTTGATCGCCCGCACGGCGCGGTCGAACACGCCTTCCTGGCAGACCGTCGCGTCGTGAACCTCGCGTAGACCGTCCAGATGGATCGAGAAGGTGAGGTAAGGGCTGGGCGTGAAGCGTTCGAGTTTCTTCTCAAGAAGTAGCGCGTTGGTGCAAAGATAGACGAAGCGCTTCTGCGTCACGAGGCCGTCGACGATGGCGCCGATCTCGGGGTGTATCAGCGGCTCGCCGCCGGGGATCGAGACGATCGGCGCGCCGCATTCCTCGGCCGCCGCGAGGCATTCGTCCACCCCCAGGCGCATGTTGAGGATATGCTTGGGAAACTGGATCTTCCCACAGCCCGCGCAGGCGAGATTGCAGCGAAACAGGGGCTCGAGCATGAGCACGAGCGGGTAGCGCGCAACCCCCTTGAGGCGCTTGCCGACGATATACGCCCCGACCCGGGCCTGCTGGAGCAAGGGAACGCCCACGCCTCACCGTCCTTTCGTTTCGAATCGCACCGATCCGGCCCCGCCCACGCTTAGGCCGAGACGAGTTCCTGCGGCATCTTGAAATGGACCTGTTCCTCGACCCCGTCAAGCTGCTCGACCTCGATGACGGCGAGCCGGCTCAAATGGTCGAGCACGTCGCGCACCAGGATCTCGGGCGCAGAGGCGCCGGCGGTGATGCCGACCGTGTCGATCCCCTCGAACCATTCGGGCGCGATGCTCTCGGGGCCGTCGATCAGGTAGGTCGGCACTCGGGCCTCCTCGCCGATTTCGCGCAGGCGGTTCGAGTTCGAGCTGTTCTGCGAGCCGATGACGAGAATCAAATCGACCTGCTCGGCGAGCTGACGGATCGCGTGCTGGCGGTTCTGGGTCGCGTAACAGATATCGCGGACGCTGGGGCCGATGATGCCCGGGAAGCGGTGCGTCAGCGCCTCGATGATGTCGCGCGTATCATCGACGCTCAACGTCGTCTGCGTGACGTAGGAAACCTTGTCCGGGTCCTTGACGCGCAGTGCCTCGACGTCGGCGACGCTCGAGACCAGATGCACATGGCCTTCGACGCGACCACGCGTCCCCTCGACCTCGGGATGGCCGTTGTGGCCGATCAACACCACCTCGTTTCCGGCGCGCTCGTATTTGCGGGCCTCCTTATGGACCTTGGCGACTAGCGGGCAGGTCGCGTCGATCACCGGCAGGCCGCGCGCTTGCGCCTCGTCGGCCACGTGCTTGGAAACCCCATGGGCGCTGAACACGGTGATCGCGCCCATGGGGATCTCGTCGATCTCGTCGACGAATCGCGCGCCCTTGGCGCGCAGGCTTTTCACCACATGGGCATTGTGGACGATCTCGTGGCGCACGTAGACCGGCGGACCGTAGATCTCGAGCGCTCGCTCGACGATCGCGATCGCCCGCTCGACCCCGGCGCAGAATCCACGCGGCTGAGCAAGGAAAACCTTCATCCGCGCGGGGCCGCCCGCGCCTCGTGTCGGATCATGCCTGTCCACCTCGCGCCTCGGTCGTTATGGTCATCGTTCGCGGCCTCTCCCGGCCCGCCGCATGATCCAATAGACGGCGTCGTCCTCTGTCAACCGGGAAGCGGGCACGGCGCATCAGAACCGCGTGATCACGAACGCTCTTCCTTCTCGAGACTCGGCCGCCTGGGAAGGAGCGCGGGCAGGACGATCAGCGTGCAGATCAGCGTCGCCGCGACCCCGACGGCGAGCAACGCACCCATGCTCGCGGTGCCGCGATGCGCCGACAGCATCAGGCTGCCGAAGCTGCCGATCGTCGTAAGGCCGCTGAACACGATTCCCCGCGCGGTGCTGGTCTCGAGAAGATGGCCGTCGCCCTCGCGCCAAGCGCGCGCGCGCAACACCAAATGGATCGCGCTGTCGACGCCAATGCCGAACAGGAGCGGCAGCACGATCACGTTGGCGAAATTGAACGGGATATCGAGCAACACCGAGGCCGCGCCCGTGAGCGCGGTGGCGAGCGCTAGGGGAACCAGCACCAGGAACGCGTCGCGCGGTCGGCGCGTGAGCCCGAGCAGAAGAATCAGGGTGACGACGACCGCCGAGGCGAGCGCTTGTTGAAACGCGCGCACCACCGCGTCGCCCGATTCGAGGATCGAAATCGGAGCGCCGACCGCCTGGGGCGCGACGCCGCGCACCGCATCGACGAACCGGCGAAGCGCCGCGTTATCGTCGAGATCGTCGCGAGGAAGGACCTGAACGCGCACCCGCCCGTCGGCCGCGACCATGCGCGCGCGAAGGGTCTCGGGCAGGCTGTCCAGGGTGATCGGCTCGCTGACCGAAAGCGCCAGGTAAAGCTCGTCGAGTTGCCTCTTGAAATCACCCAGCAAGCTGCGCTCCAAGCGATCGAGAGGCGCGTTCGCGGCGTCCAGGCGATGAAGGGCCTTTGCGAGGCGGCGGGCGGCGGGCGCGATCTCGGGGGCGGCCGCGCCGCTTTCCAGCCAGGCGTCGATCGTCGTCAAGAATGCTTTCAACGCCGCGCGCCGGGCCGGCGCGTCGGCGGGCGCAAGCTCGGAGCCGGGTTGCGGCGGCGGGCCGAGAAAGAAGCTCATGTCCGCGATTTCGTCGAGCTTTTCGTCCTGATCGTTGGGCACCAGGTCGGCGATCGTGCGGGCGTCCTTGACTTCGGGCAGGGCGCGCAGACGCGCGGCCAGCTTTCGGGCCGTCTCGAGGTCGCCCGCCAGCACGTCGATCGTCCAGGGCGAGCCGCCGCCGTCGGCGAGAAGATCGCGCAGGGTCTGCACCGATTCGGCGCTCGCGTTCTGAAGGTCGAGCGGATTGAAGTTGAAGCGCGCGAACGGCAGCAGCGCCGCCGCCGCGATCCCGAGGACTCCGGCGCCGATTCGAATCAATCGTCGCCGCCGTCCGATCCGGTCGAGGACCCGATTCCACCAACGTCGGGTCAGCGGGCGGGCGCTGCGCAGCGGCGCGAGCGCGAAGATCGCCGGCAGGACCGCGAGATTGACCGCGAGCGCGATGAACATGCCGCTTCCCGCGATCAGGCCGAGCTCGGCCACGCCCCGATAAGCGGTCGGGATGAAGACGTAGAACCCCGCCGCCGTGGTCGCCGCGCAAAGAACCAGGGCGCGCCCGACATGAACCGCCGCGCCGTCGACCGCCGCCGCCGCGACCGCCTTGTCGCCGGAGGCGAGCCCGTCGATGTCGCCGCGCGCGACGATCTCGCGGTAGCGCAGCGCGAGGTGAATGCTGAAATCGATTCCGAGCCCGATGAACAGGACCGCGAAGGCGACCGAGACCAGGTTCAACTCGCCGACCGCGAGGGTCGCGAAGCCGGCCGTGAGCAGAAGCCCGATGATAAGCGCGGCGAGCGAGGCGAGAACCAGCCGCATCGAGCGCAGCCCCACGAACAGCACCAATGCGACGAGGGCGAAGGAAACCGGCGCCGCGACGCCCGCGCCCTTGCGCGCGCTTTCGAGCTGTTCGTAATCGAGCGCGACCGGCCCCGTCAGCCGTACCCGGATGCCCTGGTCGGGCGTCAGGCCGAGGCGGGCGGCGGCGGCGCGCACCGCATCGAGCGCCGCCTTCTGGGGCTGAAGGGCGCCGAAGTCGAGCCGCGGCTGGGCGAGGATCAGGCGGCGGCGATCGTCGGGCGTCGCGGTCTTGCCCGAGATCACCTCGCGCCAGGACAGATGGTAGGGACGACCGGCGGTTTGCGCCTCGGCCGCGGCCGCGAGGCGATCGAAGGCGGCCGCGAGATCGAAGGCCGGGGTCTCGCCGTCGCGCAAGGCGCCGATCGCCGTTTCGAGCTCGCCGAACAAGCGGCGCAGACTCGGGTCGGTGGCGAGCGCCGCGAGCAGCGGCTGGACGCGCGCGAGATTGTCGGCGAGCACGCCCAATTCGTCGGGCGAAAGATAGAGAAGCCCGTTGCGGCGGAAGAACGCCTCGCCTCCCGGGCGGTAGACCGAGGCGAAGATCCCGTCGTCCGCCGCCATCGCCCGGGCGAGCGACCGGGCGGCCACCTCGGCGCGCTCGGGGGTGTCGCCGTCGATCACCACGATCAGAAGCTCGACGAACTGGGGGAAGGCCCGCTCGAAGTCCCGTCCCGCTTGGCGGAAGGGAAGGTCGGGCGAAATCATGTCCGCGGTGTCGGTGTTCATGCCGAGATTGCGGACCGTGTACGCTCCCGAGACGACCGCGAGCGCGACCGCGAGCAGAACCACGGGCCAGGCGTGGCGGCGCGAAAAGGCGGCGAGCGCCGCGATCAATCGGTCGAGGCGGGCGGCCGGAGGCGGCGATAATGAGGGAGAGGAACGCAAGGACACGACGCGGCGGCTTCCCCGGAGACGGGCGTAGGCTTGTGCTGCGCACTACACGACATTGACGCGCGCGGCAAGCGAAACGCGCGCCCGGCGCGGCCCGACGGGGCTTGCGAGACTCCGCCCGGAGCGACATATATAGCGACAGACATTCCGGGAATGCCGATGAACCGATTCGCCGTTTTCTTGGTTCTCGCCGTCGTCTGGCTTGCCGGCGCCGCGCCCGCGCGCGCCGAGCAGACGCCCGCGCAAGCGGTCGTCGCGACCCTGTACGATGAGCTTCTCGCGGTGATGAAGGCGGCCGACAGTCTCGGCTACGCGGGACGGCGCGACCGCCTCGATCCGGTGATCGCCGAGGTTTTCGATCTGCCGACGATCGCGCGCGGCTCGATCGGACGCGCCTGGAAGAAGCTCGCGCCCGAGCAGAGGAAGCGGCTTGTCGCGGCGATGCGCCGCCTCACGGTCGCGACCTACGCCGCGCGCTTCGACGGTTTCGCCGGCGAATCCTTCCGCATCCTTTCCGAAACCCCGGCCCCCCGCGGCACGGTGCTGGTCGCGACCGAAATCGTCAAATCGACCGGCGATCCCGTGCGCCTCAACTACCTCCTGCGCCCGACCAAGACGCACGGCTGGCAAATCGTCGACGTCTATCTCAAGGGCGTCTACAGCGAGCTTGCGCTCAAGCGCGCCGAGTACGGCGCGGTCATCAAGCGCGAGGGCTTCGACGGGCTGGTCGCGGCGATCGAACGGAAGGCCGATGCCTTCGCCGCCGAGGCCCAGGCCAAGGCCGGAGAAAAAGCGAAAAGCTAGGCTAGGCTTCGCTTCCATCCGAGACGGGTTTTCCACCGGACGATCGCGACGCAATCGCGGCCGCGCGCCTTGCGCGCCTTGGACGGATAATCCCCACCGGTGCGAATATGATTGTAATATGTATCCAGAAAACCCATGTTTTTATTGAATGTTACAATGTAACAGACAATGAAATATTAACCAACTATTACGGGAGGACATGTAGTGGAAAATACAAGTGGGAAGACTCGATTCTCCGAAAGAATAGAAGAATGGAAGCCCAGGATACTCTTTCTTGTGATCGGCTTGATCCTGGGACCTTTCATCAGCGGCTGGATGGACTGGCAGGTCACGACCGGCGCGATGGATAGTGCGGTTCAGAATGCGGTCATTACATATCGCGCGGATCTCTGCGCAAAACGGGCGCAAACGGACCCGGGATTGACGCCCGACACGCTCAAGAACTGGACCAGTCGGCGCGAGCTCGCCAAAAAATGGGCGGTGCTGCCCGGCGAGAATAAGGTCGATAGCGACGTGGTCAGCGAGTGCAGCTCGTTGCTGCCATCGTGATCGGACCTCTTCCAGACAGACGCTGAATCCGAAGGACCTGCATTTCGGAAACAACAGCCGAGGGAATCCTTTCCCCCTCGGCTGTCGTCCGTCGGCCGGTCAGGGCGCGGTTTCCTCCGCCACCGCGCCGGCGGCGATCAGAGCTTTGATCTCGTTTGCGTCGTAGCCGATCTCCTCCAGCACCTCGCGGGTATGCTCGCCCAGCAGGGGCGCGCCGCGCGCGACGCCCCCCGGGGTCTCAGAGAACTTGACCGGCGGGCCGATGGTTCGGACCGAACCGAGGCGGCTGTGGTGGGTCTCGGCGACCATGCCGCGCGCGAGGGTCTGGGGGTCGCGGTGCATCTCGCCGACGTCGAGGACCGGCCCGGCGGGAACGCCGACGGCCTCGAGCCGGGCGAGCCAGTCGGCGCTGGTCCGGCGCGCGAGGATCGCGGTCAACGCCTCGACCAACGCGGGACGGTTCGTCATGCGGGCGTCGGGCGTCGCGAAGCGTTCGTCGTCGGCGAGCGCGCGAGCGTCCAGGGCATCCAGCAGCTTCAGCCAGTTGGCCTGATTGGCGGCGCCCACGGTAATCCAGCCGTCGGCCGTCTGAAAGGCCTGGTAGGGCGCGTTGAGCGGATGCGCCGATCCCATCGGCCCGGGCGCGACGCCGGTCGCGAAGCAGATCGCCGACTGCCAGAAGGTATGGATGATTCCGGCCTCGAACAGCGAGGTGTCGACCCGCTGCCCCTTGCCGCTTCGCGCGCGCTCGGCGAGGGCGGCGAGCACTCCCATGGCGGCGAGAATCCCGGCGGTGATGTCGGTGACCGGCGCGCCGCATTTGACCGGTGGGCGGCCGGGCGCCTCGCCGGTGATGCTCATCAGCCCGCTCATGCCCTGGGCGATGAGGTCGAAGCCGCCGCGATCGGCATAGGGCCCGCTGCGCCCGAAGCCCGAAATCTCGCAGTAGATCAGCCCCGGATTGGTCTCGCGCAAGGTCTCGTAGCCGAGGCCGAGACGCTCCATGGTGCCCTTGCGGTAGTTCTCGATCACCACGTCGGCGCGGTCGATCAGGCGGCGCACGACGGCCTTGCCGCCCTCGGTCTTGAGGTCGGCGACGATGCCGCGCTTGTTGCGGTTCATCATCAGGAAGGCGGCGGCCTCGCCGCCGATGTCGGGCGGCAGGAAGCGCCGCGAATCGTCGCCGCCCGGCAGTTTTTCGACCTTGACCACCTCGGCTCCCATGTCGGCGAGCATCAGCCCGCAGCAGGGGCCGGCCATGATATGGGCGAGTTCGACCACGCGAAGCCCGGCGAGCGGTCCCATCTCAGCGCCCCTTGAACGCGGGCTTGCGCTTGCCGAGGAAGGCGCGCACGCCCTCGCGGAAGTCCTCGCTGTCGTAGCAGTCGAGGGTTTCCTCGATCTCCTCGGGCGTGAGCGGCGTGGGATCGGCGAGCCGGCGGATGAATTTCTTGTGCCAGCGCGCGACCAGCGGCGCGCCCTCGGCGATACGCCGGGCGGCGGCGTGGGCTTCCTCGGCGACCGCCTTGTCGGCGACCACGCGGTTGACGAGACCGAGGCGGAGCGCCTCCTCGGCGCCGAACACCCGGCCTTCGAGCAGGATCTCGGCCGCTCCGGCCGAACCGACGAGCGCGAGCAGCCCGCGAAGCTCGAAATATCCCATGACGAGACCGAGATTCTTGATCGGCACGCCGAAGCGACTCGATTTGCCGCAAATGCGAAGATCGCATACGGCCGCGATTTCGAGCCCGCCGCCGACACAAATTCCCTCGATCAAGGCGATCGTGGGATGACGGCAGGCGGCGAGCGCGCCGATGGCGCGCTCGACCACCGCGTTATAGGCGCGCGCTTGGTCTCGGTCGGCGCGCGCAGTCTCGAATTCGGCGATATTGGCGCCCGCGGCGAACGCCCTGCCGCCCGCGCCGCGCAGAACGATGCAGCGCAGATCGTCGTCCCCGTCGAGCGTCTCGATCGCTTCGCCGAGCGCCTGCCACATCGCCTTGTCGAGGGCATTGAGGCGCTCGGGGTTGTTCAGGATAACGGTCGCGACCACGTCGTCGCGCTCGACCAGAATGCGTTCTGCCATCTCTGCTAATCCCCGTAGAACAAACCGACCAGTCCCATCGCGGTGAACGGCAGATAGGTTACCGCCATAAGGACAGCGAACAGGACCATGATGAAGTAGATGTTGATCTTGCTCACTTCCCAGATGTCGGCCTTGGCGACCGAACAGGCGGTGACCAACACGCTCGCGACCGGCGGCGTCTGCTGGCCGATGCCGAGGTTGAGGGTGACGATGATCCCGAAATGAACGGGGTCGATCCCGACCGCATTTACCACCGGCATGACGATGGGCACGATCAGAATGATCGCCGCGGCCGAATGTAGAAACAACCCGGCGATCAGAAAAAACAGGTTGAGGATACCCAGGACCGCGTATCGGTTGTCGGTCAGCCCGATGATGGCGGCGGCCAGGCGCTGGGGAACCTGGGCCTCGGTCAGATAAGTACCGACGAGCGCCGAGGCGGCGACCAGCAGCATGACGACCGCGGTCTGCACGCTGCCTTCGATCATCGCCTCGCGAAGATGTTCCCAGGTGAGCTCGCGGTAGATCACGGCGCCGATGAACAACGCCGCGGCGACCGCGAGGCCCGCGCCTTCGGTCGCGGTAACCAGGCCGCCGAAGATCCCGCCCAGGATGATCACCGGCATGAGGAAGGCCCAGGCCGCCTCGCGGAAGGTCGTCCACAGGCGCCGGGGGTCGAAGGACTCCTCGACCGGATAGCCGAAGCGGCGCGCGAACCAGTAGGCGAGCAGCATCATCAGGAGTCCGCCGACCACGCCCGGCACGACACCCGCGACGAACAGCTTGACGACCGAGCTTTCGGCCATGACCGCATAGAGGATCATCGGGATCGATGGCGGGATGATGACCGCGAGCGTCGCCGAGGACGAGGTGAGCGCGGCGGCGAACGGTCCGGGATAACCCTTGCGCTTCATCGCCGGAATCAGGATCGAGCCGAGCGCGGCGACGTCGGCAACCGCCGACCCCGAGATTTCGGCGAAGAACAGCGAAGTCGCGACCGTAACCATGGCGAGCCCGCCACGCACGAAGCCGATCAGGGCCGAGGCGAAGGCGATCAACCGCTGCGAGATGCCCGAGCAGTTCATGATCGCGCCCGCGAAAATGAACAGCGGAATCGCAAGCAAGGGAAACTTGGTCGCCCCGTCGAACATGACGAGCGCGACATTGGGCAACGCGTCGATCCCCGATTCGGTGACCGTGGCAATCGCGCCGACGGCGCCGAGCGCGATCGCGATCGGCACGTTGAGCCCGACCAGGGCGAAAAGCGCGACGAGCATGAAAAAGAAGGTCATGGGTCGATCCGCTCCCGGTCGGTTTCCAAGGTTCGTTCGGCCGCGTTCGAGGCGCGCAGCTTCTTGATGACGTCGGGCAGGCTCAAGAGCTGGGCGATGATGAACAGGACCGCGCTGATCGGAATCACCGACTTCGTGAGCTGGACGGGCACCTCGGGAAGGCTCACCAGATAATCGCCCTCGAGCGCGATGTGGACCTGAACCCCGGTCCAGGCGAGCACCGCGAAAAAGGCGATCACCACCGCCTCGCCGAGAAGCAGCGCGGGCACGCGCAAGGGTAGGGGAAGCGCGCGGACCAGCCCGTCGAAGCCGATATGGGCGCGCTTGAGGGCGGCCAGCGCCGCGCCGTAATAGGTGAGCCAGGCAAGCTGGATCGAGGCGACCTCGTCGTACCAGGAGAACGACGCGCCGGCCTTGCGATAGATCACCGCGAGCACGACGACGACCGCGAGGCTCGTCATCAAAAAAATCACGACGGTTTCAAGCACGCGCTCGAGGATGACGCGCAAGCGAAGGAAAATGGTCACCATGCCGCTCCGGCCAAGGCGGGAACCGATCCCGAAATTCGATGCTCAAGAAACGACGCCCGCGCGCCGACTTCCCGCCGCGGCATCATGACGATGGCGCGGGGGCGGGAAGCCGACGACGCGAGCGCCGGCGGGACCGTCAGTCGGCGAGCGCCTGGGCCTGGGCGATCATGTCGGCGCCGCCCGGGACCGCCTTGGCGAACGCGTCGTAGATCCCGCCGCTCGCGGCGATGAACGCGTTCTTGTCGGCGACATTCACCGTCATGCCGCCGGCCTTGAGCTTGTTGAGGAGATCGGTTTCGAGCTCGGCCGCGCGGGCGTAGACGAAACCCTGCGTGTCGCGGGCGATGCGCTCGATCGCCGCGCGGATGTCGGCGGGCAGCTTGGCCCACTTCTTCTTGCCGACGGTGACATAGGCCGGCGTGTAGACGTGGCCGGTCAACGAAAGATACTTCTGCACCTCGTAGAACTTGGCGCTGTAGATCTGCGCGAACGGGTTCTCCTGGCCGTCCATCACGCCGGTCTGAAGCGCGACGAAGACCTCGGAGAACGACATCGGCGTGGGATTCGCGCCGTAGGACTTGAACATCTTGACCCGCCATTTGCCCTTGGGCGTGCGCAGCTTGATGCCCTTGAGGTCGTCGGGAACGTTGATCGGGCGAAGATTATTGGTGATGTGGCGGAAGCCGTTTTCCCAGACGGCCAGAACCTTGTAGCCCTTCTTCTCGATCTCGGGAGCGATCTTGGGCCAGAAGATATCGTGCTCGATGCGCGCCATCTGCGAGCGGTTCTTGACCAGATAGGGCATCTCGAACAGACCGGCGGCGTCGACCACCGACGACATCACGGTCGAAGGCAGGGCGAAATCGACCGTGCCGAGCTTGAGCTTCTGAAGAAGCTCCTTGTCCTTGCCGAGCTGGCTCGATCCGAAGACGACGATCTTGACCTTGCCGGCGAGGTCGGCGTTGACGCGCCGGGCGAACTCCTCGGCCGAGATGGCGAACAACGAGCCGGGCGCGCCGACGTGACCGAACTTGAGCTCGATCACCTCGGCGCGGGCGATTCCGCCCCCCATGGTCAGGGCGAACAACAGCGATATGGCGAAAACCGTGCGTAATCTCATCTCCGTACCTCCCTTTTCCAATGTGATTAGTCGGCCGTGTCGCGGCGCGCGTCGGTGAGATAGGCGAGCGCCGCCGCCGTGCCGCCCGGCGTGTGCGGAATACCGGCGAGCGCCAGCCCCATCTCGACCCCGCCGAGGGTGCCGATCAGCGCGAGATCGTTGAAATCGCCGAGATGCCCGATCCGGAATACCCGGCCCTTGAGGCGTCCGAGCCCGGTGCCGAGCGACATGTTGAATGCCTCGAGAACGACGCGGCGAAAGGCGTCGGCGTCCTCGCCCTCGGGCAGGAGAACCGCGGTCAACGAGCTCGAATACTCGGCGGGCTCGAGGCAAAGAACCTCGAGCCCCCAGGCGCGTACCGCGCGTCGCGTGGCCTCGGCGTGGCGGTCGTGGCGAGCGAAGATCCGCTCCAGCCCTTCCTCGGCGATCATCGCGAGGGCCTCGCGCAGTCCGAACAGAAGGTTGGTCGCCGGGGTGTAGGGGAAGAAACCGCGCGCGTTGTTCTCAAGCATCGGCCGCCAGTCCCAGTAGGCCCGGACGAGCGCCGCCGTCTCCGCGGCCTCCAGCGCGCGCGGGCCGATCGCGTTGAAGCCGAGGCCCGGCGGCAGCATCAGGCCCTTTTGCGAGCAGCCGACGGCGACGTCGACCCGCCATTCGTCCATCCGGAAATCGATCGAGGCGAGCGACGAGATCGTGTCGACGAACAAAAGCGCGGGGTGGTCGGCGGCGTCCATGGCTTGGCGGATTGCGCCGATTCTACTCGTGGCCCCGGTCGCGGTCTCGTTATGGACGATGGCGACCGCGCGAATCTCGTGGTCGGGATCGGCGGCGAGGCGGGCCGCGATCCGCTCGGGTTCGGCGCCCCGCCGCCAGTCGCTTTCGAGAAACTCGACATCGAGGCCGAGGCGGGTCGCGATGTTGCGCCAAAGCGTCGCGAAATGGCCGGTCTCGACCATCAGCACCCGGTCGCCGGGTGAAAGCGTGTTGACGAGCGCGGCCTCCCAGGCCCCGGTGCCCGACGAGGGAAAGGCGATCACGGGATGGACGGTCTTGAACACCGTCTTGAGGCCGTCGAGAACCTCGCGCGCAAGCGCCGCGAAGTCGGGGCCGCGGTGGTCGATGGTTGGCGCGGCCATCGCGCGCAAGATCCGGTCGGGGACGTTGGTCGGGCCGGGGATTTGCAGGAAATGGCGTCCGCTTCGGTCCATGTCCGTGTCTCCCTTCCACGTCTCTCGCCGCCGGGGCGGGCTGCGTTGATGCGCGGTGCCACCCGATCCACGCAAAAAGAATTATGCATACAAAATGAGGGCGCGCAAGGCGGAGGCGGAGCGGAAAATCTTCGGAAATCCATATTATTTTCCGCTATAAGAAGGAACTAGAATGAGCGACCGCGAGCGATACGGATTTCGATTATTGGGATTTTGCATTCACTTTGATGCGGTTGGCCGCGCGCGAGATCGTTGTTCGGCGATCCGCCCGCCGTCCGGGCGGCGACCGGCATGACCGCGCGGATCTCGGACGCGGGATGCGCGTCGATCGGCGATTCGGCGCTCGCCGCGCGGCTTGCGCGCGCGATCGAGGGCGAGATCCTGTTCGACCCCTTCAGCCGTGGCCGCTACGCCACCGACGCCTCGTTCTACCAGATCGAGCCCCTGGGCGTCGTCGTGCCCCGAACCGCGAGCGACGTCCGCGCGGCCCTGGAGATCGCGCGCGAGGCGGGCGTGCCCGTGCTGCCGCGCGGAGCGGGCACCTCGCAATGCGGCCAGACCGTGGGCGAGGCGCTGGTGATCGACACCACCAAGCATCTCGACGCGGTGGTCGATTTCGATCCGCAAGCGCGTCGGGTCACGGTCGAGCCGGGCATCGTTCTCGACGTTCTCAATCGGTGGCTCGCGCCCCACGGGCTCTGGTTCCCAATCGACGTCTCGACCTCGAGCCGGGCGACCATCGGCGGCATGGCCGGCAACAACAGTTGCGGCGCGCGCTCGATCCGCTACGGCACCATGGCGATGAACGTCGAGGCGATCGAGGCCGTGATGGCCGACGGCGCGCGGTTCCGTTTCGCCGAGGTTCCCGCCGCCCCCGACGGGCCGCCGGCCTATCGGGCGCTGGTCGAGGACTTGCGCGCGCTCGCGGCCCGCGAGCAAGACGAGATCGCGCGCCGCTTCCCGAAGCTCATGCGCCGGGTCGGCGGCTACAACATCGACGACATCGACGCGGGCGGCCACAACATGGCCCGGCTGCTGGTCGGATCGGAGGGGACGCTCGCCTTCTTCACGCAACTGACGCTCGCTCTCGCGCCGGTGCCGGCGCACAGAGTGCTCGGGATCTGCCATTTTCCGACCTTCCGCCAGGCCATGGAGGCAACCAAGGCGATTGTCGCGCTCGAGCCCACGGCGGTCGAGCTGGTTGACCCCGAGCTGATCCGCCTGGCGCGCGCCCAGGCCGCCTTCCGACCGACGATCGAGGCCGTGGTCGAGGGCGAGCCGGGGGCGCTTCTCCTGGTCGAGTTCGCCGGCGACGAGGCCGCGCCGCTCGTCCGCCGGCTTGCCGCGCTCGGCGAGGTGATGGGTGATCTCGGCCTCGCGGGCCAGGTGGTCGAGGCGGTCGATCCCGCGCTCCAGCGCGCGGTCTGGGCGGTGCGCAAG
>CAZHDF010000049.1:0-21296 GCA_964531525.1 uncultured Alphaproteobacteria bacterium
CACGCGGGCTTCCTCGCATAAGCTCGGGCGCGCGGTCGCGCTTGCCAACGCGCCCGGGGGCGCGTTGGTTTGGAGCGCGACGGCTCGGCGGTTTCAGCTACGGGTTCTCGATCACTTCGGTTTCGGCTTCGGCGGCGGCGAGCCACTCGCGCATGATGGGCAGGGCGAGCACCGCGTCCACGTAGTCGCGCGCGACGCGGTCGAGTTCGACCGCATAGGTTTCGAAGCGACTGACCACCGGGGCGAACATCGCGTCGGCCACGGTGAAATGGCCAAACAGCATGTCGCCGCCCGCCCCGAAGCGCGCGCGGAGATCGGTCCAGAGCGCGACGATGCGGGCGATATCGGCCTCGACGCCGGGGGCGTGGCCCGCGCCGGGGTGTCGGGCGCGGCAGTCCATCGGCATATGGCGACGCAGCGCGGCGAAGCCCGCGTGCATCTCGGCGCTGGCGGACCGCGCGGTCGCGCGCGCCTCGCGGTTCTCGGGCCAAAGCCGCGCGGCGGGAAAGCGCTCGGCGAGGTATTCGCAGATCGCGAGCGAATCCCAGACCGTCAAGTCGCCCTCGCGCAGCACCGGCACCTTTCCCGCCGGGGACTGGGCGAGGATCGCCGCCTTGGTCTCGGGCCGGTCGAGCGGGATGCGGATCACGTCGAAGTCCGCGCCCGTGTGGCGCAGCGCGATCCAGGCCCGGAGCGACCAGGACGAATAATTGTAATTGCCGATCGCCAGGGTGAATCGGGTCATGTGCATGAACCTCCTTGGTCTCCATGTGTCGCTTATAGCGCCATCCAGCCGTTCGCGATCAGCCAGGCGGCGGCGAGCGGCATGGTCAGCAGCGCGATCGGAATTCCCGCCCGGGCGTGATCGCGAAAGGAAAACCGCACGCCGAAAGCGTCGGCCCGTTCGGCGACGATCAGGTTGGCGAGGCTGCCGACCAGCAGCAGGTTTCCCGCGAGCGTCGAAAACAGGGCGAGCCCGATCAGCGTCGCGGACGAAACGTCCTGCCACTGGGACAGGATCAGCATCACCGCCGGTACGTTGCCGATGGTGTTGCCGAGCACGAGCGACAGCGGCGCGAGCAGGGCGATCCGGTCGGGCAGCAGGCCGTGGGCGGCGAGCCACGCCAGCGCATCCGCGCCCAGTCCGGTCGCGGCGAACGCGTCGTTGACCACGAACAATCCGGCGAACAGCACGATCAGCGGCAGGTTGATGGCGGTAATGGTGTCGCGGCTCGACACCTTGCGGCTGATCATCAGCGCCGCCGCCACCAGAAGCGCCGATTCGGCGCGCGGCAGGGGCGTGGCGAACAAAATGAGCAGAACGAGAAACGCAATCGTCGCAGTTATGGTTTGGGTGCGGTCGTGGGCGACCTCCATGGCGACCGGCGGTCCCGGCGTCGCGGAAAGCGCGCGCCGCCAGACCAGCGCGACGACGGCGAAGACGACGACCAGCGCGGCGAGCGCCGGCGGGCCGCAGCGGGCGAGAAAGGTCCAGAAGTCGAGCCCGCCCACCTCGCCGATCATAATATTCTGCGGCGCGCCGATCAGGGTGGCGGCGGCGCCGGCGTTGCTCGCCGCGGCGAGCCCGGCGAGAAAGGGGCGCGGATCGAGCCCCCGCCCGCGCAGCCCCTGGCATAGGAGCGGCGTCATCGCGAACACCACGATGTCGTTGACCAGTAGCGCCGAGAGCACGCCGCCGACCGCGACGGTGAGCGCGAGCAGCACGATCGGCCGGGCGACGTGCTGCGAGATGCGCGCGACGAGAACGTTGTAGAAGCCGGCGGCCTCGAAGCGCGCCGACAGCACCATCAACCCGGCGAGCAGAAGAAGCGTCGGAAAGTGCAGGGCGCTCGCGAGGTTCCCGAGGTCCACCTCGCCGGCGACCGCGAGCAGCACCGCCGCCGCCATCGCGATGCCCGCCCGGTCCACCTTGAACCCCGGAAGGCGGCCGAAGACCATGCCGAGATAGGTGGCGGCGAAAATTGCGACGGTGAACGACATCGGGGGATGACCGGAGGAGGGGAGCCGGAAGCGGCGGTGCCCGAACTTCGCAAACGCCGCCGCCCCAGGCAAGGCGGAAAACCCCGTCGGACCTCGCATCGCTTGCCGTCGCGGCGCGCGATTCCTATGCTCGCGGGCGTTCGCGCCCCAGCCGAGGGAGAAAACCGTGCTCAGCCACCTGATCGACAAGTCCGCCGAGGCGATCGAGATCCTGCCGCTCACCGAGGCTCGCCTCGCCGACTGGCTCAAGGCCGCGCCCGCGCCCGCGGCCGCCTGGGTGGAGGCGACGCGGTTTTCCGCCAAGCCCGGAACCCACTGCCTGATTCCGGACGCGGACGGGTCGCTTGCCCGGGTGCTGGCGGGCGTCGAGGCGGCGCGCGACGTCTGGGCGCTCGCCGGACTTTCGCGCGCCCTGCCGGCGGGCGACTACCGGCTCGCCGATCGCCTCGATCGCGCGGCGGCCGAGGATTGCGCCTTCGGCTGGGCGCTCGGCGCGTACCGTTTCGCGCGCTACCGCGAGGCAAACGAGCCGCTCGCCCGCCTCGTCTGGCCGAAGGGCTGCGACCGGGCGCGCATCGAGGCGCTGGTCGCGGCGACCGGGCTGGTGCGCGATCTGGTCAATACGCCGGCCGACGACCTCGGCCCCGCCGAGCTCGCCGAGGCGGCGTCCGATCTCGCCCGCGCGCAAGGGGGCGAATGCCGCGTGACGGTGGGCGAGGACCTGCTTGCCGCGAATTATCCGGCGGTCCACGCGGTCGGCCGGGCGGCGGCGCGCGCGCCGCGCGTGATCGAGCTTACCTGGGGGCCGGCGGACGCGCCCAAGGTCACGCTGGTGGGCAAGGGGGTGTGCTTCGATTCGGGCGGGCTCGACCTCAAGACCGCGTCGGGCATGCGGCTGATGAAGAAGGACATGGGCGGCGCCGCGCATGCGCTCGGCCTCGCCCGCGCGATCATGGGCGCGGGTTTGGCGCTCCGGCTCAGGGTGCTGATCCCGGCGGTCGAGAACGCGGTCGCGGGCAACGCGCTGCGCCCGGGCGACGTGATCGCCACGCGCAAGGGTCTCACGGTCGAGATCGGCAACACCGACGCCGAGGGCCGCGTCATCCTCGCCGACGCGCTCGCCGAGGCCGACGCCGGCGCGCCCGCGCTGATCCTCGACTTCGCGACCCTGACGGGGGCGGCGCGGGTCGCGCTCGGCGCCGATCTGCCGGCGCTGTTCACGCCCGACGACGCGCTCGCCGGCGATCTCCTGCGCCACGCCGGGACCGAGCAGGACCCGATGTGGCGGATGCCGCTCTGGACGCCCTACCGCCGCCAGCTCGACAGCCGGATCGCCGATCTCTGCAACATCGGCGACAACGCCCAGGGCGGCGCGATCCTGGCGGCGCTGTTCCTCAAGGCGTTCGTCACCGAGACCCCCGCCTGGGCGCATCTCGACATCATGGCCTGGAACGCCAAGCCGCGCCCGGGCCGCCCGGTCGGCGGCGAGGCCATGGGGCTCCGCGCCGCCTTCGCCATGCTCCGCGACCGGTTCGGGGGTTGAGCGGGGGTGTTCAGTAGCCGCGCGCCGGATCGACCCGGTTGAGCAGCGGCTCGCCGGCCCGCAGGCGGCGGTAGTTCTCGGCGACCTGGGGGGCGCAGGAGCGCACCAGCGTGACCGCCGAGATATGCGGGGTGATCGTGACGCCGGGCTCGGACCAGAGCGGGCTGGACGGGGGCAGGGGCTCGGTCTCGAACACATCCAGCGTCGCGCCCGACAGGCGCCCCGCGCGCAGCGCCGCGATCAGGTCGGCCTCGACCACATGATCGCCGCGCGCGACGTTGACGAGATAGGCGCCCTCCTTCATGAGCGCGAAGGTCTCGGCGTTCAGGATGCCGCGCGTCTCGGGCGTCAGCGGCAGCAGACAGCAGACGATATCGCAATCGGCGAGGAAGGCCGCGAGGCCCGCGCGCCCGGCGAAGGTCTCGACGCCCGCGATCGCCTTCTCGGTCCGGCTCCAGCCCGCGACCCGGAATTCGAGCGCCGCGAGCTTGCGCGCGAGATCGCTTCCGAGCGCGCCGAGCCCCATCACGCCGACGCGGGTCGCGGCCGGATCATGGGCGTCGAGCGACTCCCAGCGCCGCTCGGCCTGGAGCGCGGCGTAGCCCGCCATCCGGCAGTGGCGGCGCAGCACGGCGGCGAGCGCGTAGGCCGACATCTGCCGGCGCATCGAATCATCGACCAGGCGCGCGACGGCGACGCCCTCGGGCAGGTCGCCGTGGACGAACAGATGGTCGACCCCCTGCCCGAGCGAGTAGACGCAACGCAGATTGGGCAGCGCCTTGAGCGCGCCCGGCGGCGCCTTCCAGACCAGCGCCATGTCGATCTCGGCCGGATCGCCGATCTCGGGCCAGACGCGCAACGCGACCCCGGGCAGAAGCTCGGCCATCGCCGCCCGCCATTCGTCGCCGCTCTGGGACGTGCTGATCAGAAGGATCGCCATTCGATCGTTTCCTCTTTAGGCGGTGCCGGCCCGCTCCCCCACCCGGCCACCCACAGCGTACGATCCGGGTGGGGGAGCGGGCCGGCGCGATTCCACGTCAGTGGAATTTGCTCTCGATCGGCCTCTTTGCGAGCAATCACATACTAACCGCGCCGGTCTCGGTCGCCTCGATGTCGAAGGCGGCGGCGAACAGCGCGCGGGTGTAGGGCGCGCGGGGGTTCTCGAACACCTCCTCGGCGGGGCCCTGCTCGATCACCTTGCCGGCTTGCAGCACGACGATGTAGTGGCTCATGGCGCGCACCACCTTGAGGTCGTGGCTGATGAACAGATAGGCCAGCCGGTGGCGGTGCTGGAGATCGCGCAAAAGCTCGACGATCTGCGCCTGCACCGACATATCGAGCGCCGAGGTCGGTTCGTCGAGCACGATGAAGCGCGGCTTGAGCACCAACGCCCGGGCGATCGCGACCCGCTGGCGCTGGCCGCCCGAGAACTCGTGCGGGTAGCGGTCGTGGACGCCGGCGTCGAGTCCGACCTCCTCGAGCGCCCGGGCGACCAGGGCGCGGCGCTCCTCGGCGCTGCCGCCGAGGTTATGGACGGCGAGCCCCTCGCCGACGATCTGGCCGATCGACAGCCGCGGGCTGAGCGAACCGAAGGGGTCCTGAAAGACGATCTGCATCTCTCGGCGAAGCGGGCGCATTTCCTTGAAACCCAGGCCCTGGATATCGCGGCCGTCGAAGCGAATGCGGCCCTCGCTGCGCTCCAACCGCAGCAGCGCGAGCCCCAGCGTGGTCTTGCCCGAGCCCGATTCGCCGACCACGCCCACGGTGTGGCTCTCGCGCACCGCGAGGCTCACGGTATCGACCGCGCGCACGAAATCGACCGTGCGCCGAAGCACGCCGCGCCGGACCGGGAAGAAGACCTTGAGCGCCTCGCATTCGGCGACCAGCGGCGCGGCCGGATCGGGCGGATCGGGCCGGCCCTTGGGCTGGGCGGCGAGCAGGTGGCGGGTGTAGGGGTGCCGGGGGTCGTCGAAAATACGCGCGCAAGCGCCGTGCTCGACGATCTCGCCGGCCTGCATGACATAGACCCGCTCGGCCATCTTGCGGACGATGCCGAGGTCGTGGGTGATGAGCAAAAGCCCCATCCGTCGGCGCTTCTGCAACGAGCGCAGCAGGGTCAGGATCTGCGCCTGAATGGTCACGTCGACCGCGGTCGTGGGCTCGTCGGCGATCAGCAGCGCCGGGTCGTTGGCGAGCGCCATGGCGATCATCGCCCGCTGACGCTGACCGCCCGAGAGCTGATGGGGATAACTCGCCATGATGCGTTCGACGTCGCGCAGGCCCACGAGATCGAGAAGCTCGCGGATGCGCGCCTCGGCCGCCGGCGCGTCGAGCCCCTGGTGGAGATACAGCATCTCGCCGATCTGGCGCGAGATCCTATGCAGCGGGTTGAGCGCGGTCATGGGCTCCTGGAAGATCATCGAGATCTTGCCGCCGCGCATCTCGCGCAGCACCGGCTCGGGCGCGCCGATCATCTCCTGGCCGTCGACCTTGATGCTGCCGCCGGGGTGGCTCGCGATCGGGTAGGGCAGAAGCTGGAGAACCGAGAACGCGGTCACCGATTTGCCCGAGCCGGATTCGCCGACCAGCGCCACGATCTCGCCCCGGTCGACCTCGAGATCGACCCCGCGCACGGCCTCGTTGGTTCGCCCGCCGGTGGTGAAGGCGACGCGCAGGCCGCGAATTTCGAGGAAGCTCATCGCCGCCTCACCGCAATGTCTTGCGCGGGTCGAAGGCGTCGCGCACCGCCTCGCCGACGAAGATCAAAAGGCTCAGCATCACGGCGAGGACCGCGAACGCGGTGAGCCCGAGCCAGGGCGCCTGAAGGTTCGACTTGCCCTGTTGCAGCAACTCCCCCAGCGACGGCGAGCCCGGCGGCAGGCCGAAGCCCAGAAAGTCGAGCGAGGTCAGCGTGGTGATCGAGCCGTTGAGGATGAAGGGCAGGAAGGTCATGGTCGCGACCATGGCGTTGGGCAGCACATGCTTGAACATGATCGCCGAATCGCGCAAGCCCAGCGCCCGGGCGGCGCGGACGTAGTCGAAGTTGCGCGCCCGCAGGAACTCGGCGCGCACCACGCTCACCAGCGACATCCAGCTGAACAGCAGCATCAGCCCCAGAAGCCACCAGAAGTTGGGCTCGACGATGGCCGCGAGAATGATCAGCAGGTAAAGGACCGGCAGCCCCGACCAGATCTCGATGAAGCGCTGGAACAAGAGATCGACCCAGCCGCCGAAATATCCCTGCACCGCGCCCGCCGCGACCCCGACGATCGAGCTCAGCACCGTGAGCGTCAACCCGAACAGCACCGAGATGCGAAAGCCGTAGATCAGCCGCGCCACCACGTCGCGACCCTGGTCGTCGGTCCCCAGCCAGTTGTCGGCGCTCGGCGGCGCCGGCGCGGGCGTCGGCAGGTCGTAGTTGATGGTCGTGTAGCTGTAGGGGATCAGCGGCCAGATCATCCAGCCCTTGGCGTCGATCAGCTCGGCGACGTAGGGGTCGCGATAGTCGGCCTCGGTCGGGAACTCGCCGCCGAAGGTGGTCTCGGGGTAATCGAACAGAACCGGCATGTAGAACGCGCCGTCGTAGCGGACCAGCAGCGGGCGGTCGTTGGCGACGAACTCGGCGAACAGGCTGATCCCGAACAGAAAGAGGAAGATCCACAGCGACCAGAAGCCGCGCCGGTTGGCCCGGAAGTTGTAAAGCCGCCGCCGCGTGAGCGGCGTGATCCGAAAGCCGAGGAAGCGGTCGTCGGCCATGGCTAGACCGTGATCCGTCCGAACGGCGCCGGCCGGCGCGATTTCGGATGAGGGGCCATGGCTAGACGTTCCGCGCCTCGAAGTCGATCCGGGGATCGACGAGCACGTAGGCGAGGTCGCCGACCAGGTTCATGATCAGGCCGAGCAGGGTGAAGAAGTAGAGCGTGCCGAACATGACCGGGTAATCGCGGTTGATCGCCGCCTCGAAGCCGAGCAGCCCGAGCCCGTCGAGCGAGAAGATCACCTCGACCAGCAACGCGCCGGTGAACAGGATGCCGATGAACGCGCCCGGAAAGCCGGCGATCACGATCAGCATGGCGTTTCGGAAGACGTGGCCGTAAAGGACGCGCCGCTCGCCGAGCCCCTTGGCCCGCGCGGTCACGACGTATTGCTTGTTGATCTCCTCGAGGAACGAGTTCTTGGTCAGCATGGTGAGCCCGGCGAAGCCGCCGATCACCAGCGCCAGCACCGGCAGCGTGATGTGCCAGAAGTAGTCCGCGATCCGCGCCGGCCAGGTCATCTGTTCCCAGTCGGGCGAGGTCAGGCCGCGCAACGGGAACCAGTCGAAATAGCTACCCCCCGCGAACAGGACGATCAGGAGCACCGCGAACAGGAAACCCGGGATCGCGTAGCCGACGATCACCACGCCGCTTGTCCAGACGTCGAACGCCGAGCCGTCGCGCACCGCCTTGGCGATGCCGAGCGGAATCGAGACCAAATAGACGATCAGCGTCGTCCACAGCCCGAGCGAGATCGACACCGGCATCTTGTCGAGAACCAGGTCGATCACCTTCTGGTCGCGGAAGAAGCTGGTGCCGAAATCGAACCGCAGGTACTGCCCCATCATCTGGACGAAGCGTTCGTAGGGCGGCTTGTCGAAGCCGTAGAGATGCTCGATTTCGCGGATGAACTCGGGGTCGAGGCCTTGCGCGCCCCGGTACTTGGCGGTCTCGCCGGCGCTCGCCTGGCCGCCCGCGCCCTGGCCCTGCCCGCCGACCTCGCGCTGCTGGCCGGCGCCGAACCGCGCCGTCGCCTCGAGCGCGGTGCCCTGGATCTTGGCGATGAGCTGCTCGACCGGTCCGCCCGGGGCGGCCTGCACGATGACGAAGTTGACGACCATGATCCCGAACAGCGTCGGGACGATCAAAAGGAGACGGCGGACGATATAGGCCAGCATCGTCCGTTCAGCCCCGTCGTCGCGTCATGGGCGCGTCCTCGCCGTCATGGCGTTCGAAGCGCCTTTTCCTTTTCCGCGAGCGTCGCCGCCTTGACCGGGTCGATCCACCAGGTGTCGAAGCCGAGGCCGTATTTGGGCGTGATCTCGGGACGCGAGAACTTGTTCCAATAGGCGACCCGGAAGTAGCGGATATGCCATTGGGGGATGACGTAGTAGCCCCAGAGCAGCACGCGGTCCAGCGCGCGCGCCGCGGCGACCAGGGCCTTGCGGCTCTCGGCGGCGATCAGCTTGTCGACCAGGGCGTCGACCACCGGGCTGCGAATGCCCGCGTAATTGCGGCTGCCCGGCGTATCGGCGGCGGTCGAGGTCCAATAGTTGCGCTGTTCGTTGCCGGGCGACATCGATTCGCCGATCGAGCCGACGATGATGTCGAAGTCGAACTGCTCGAGCCGCTTCTGGTACTGGGCCGTGTCCACGAGCCGGATGCGCGCCGTGATGCCGAGCCGGGCGAGGTTCTTGACGAAGGGGGCGATCACGCGCTCGAAGGCGGGCGAGACGATCAGGAACTCGATCTCCATCGGCCGACCGTTGGCCTTGCTGACGAGCCGGCCGTCGCGCACCTCCCAGCCCGCCGCGCGCAGTAGCCTGAGCGCCTGGCGCAGGTTGCGCCGCGGGTTGCCCGAACCGTCGGTCTTGGGGGGCCGGTATTCCTTGGTGAAGACCTCGGGCGGCAGTTGATCGCGGAACGGCTCCAGCAGCTTGAGCTCGTCGGGGCCCGGCAGGCCCGAGGACGCGAGCTCCGAGTTCGAGAAGTAGCTCCGCGTTCGGGTGTAGGCGCCGTTGAACAGGTTCTTGTTGGTCCATTCGAAGTCGAAGGCGTAGCCCAGCGCCTCGCGCACGCGTCGGTCGGCGAACTTGTCGCGTCGGGTGTTGAAGAAGAACCCCTGCATGCCGGTCGGGATGCTGTGGGGGATTTCCTCCTTGATGATCAGCCCGGCGTCGAACGGCGGGCCGACATAGGCGGTCGCCCAGACCTTGGACGTGTTCTCGGCCCGGAAGTCGTACTCATGGGCCTTGAACGCCTCCATGGCGACCGTCGGGTCGCGGTAGTAGTCGATGCGGATGCGATCGGCGTTGAACCGTCCGCGGCGCACGGGCAGGTTCGCGGCCCAGTAGTCCTTGACCCGGGCATAGGTGATCGAGCGGCCGGGATCGACGCTCTCGACCCGGTAGGGGCCGCTGCCCATGGGTGGATCGAGCGTCGTCTTGGCGAAGTCGCGGTTCTCGAAATAGGCCTTCGGCAGCACCGGAAGTTGGCCCATGATCAGGGGCAGCTCGCGGTTGACGCCGGCGACGAAATCGAAGCGTACCCGACGCTCGCCCAGCTTCTCGACCTTGGCCACGCTCTTGTAATAGGCGCGATAGAAGGGGTGTCCCTTCTTGCGCAGGATATTGAACGAGAAGATCACGTCGTCGGCGGTGATCGGCGTGCCGTCGTGCCAGCGCGCCTCGGGCCGCAGGGTGAAGGTCACCCAGGACCGGTCGGCGGGCACCTCGATCGTCTCGGCGATCAGGCCATACTCAGAGAACGGCTCGTCGAGCGCGTTTTCGGTCAGGGTCTCGAACAGAAATCCGTTCAGGCTCGCCGCCGGCACGCCCTTGAGGATGAAGGGGTTGAGCGAATCATAGGTACCGATCGCGTGCAGCCGGACCTCGCCGCCCTTGATCGCGTTCGGATCGGCGTAATCGAAATGGGTGAAGTCGGGACCGTATTTGAGATCGCCGTACATGGCGATTCCATGGGCCTTGGCGACATGCTCGGCCGCGCCCGCGTTGGCCCCCCCCACGATCGCGAACAGGACGGCGGCGGCAAAGGCGACGGCGCGGCGCATGGCGGCTCCTCGAACGGTGGGCGGGGCGCGGTCCCGCTCGCGCGGGCATGCAGCAAATCTAGTGATTAGAACCCGCGACGACAACAACGCATGGCTCGGGTCGAGGATCGGCGGCGCGCGCCGCGCGCGTTCGCGCCTTAGCCGGCGAGGATCGCGAGCGCTTGGGCATGCGCGGCGCGGTCGCCGGCGGCGAGCACGCGCGGGCCCGAGCGAAGGGTGAGCGGTCGGCCCTCCCAGTCGGTCATGATGCCGCCCGCGCCCGCGATCACCGGGGCGAGCGCGAGGAAATCGTGAACTCCCATGTCGGTCTCGACGCCGAGATCGATCTGCCCGCTCGCGATCAGGCCGAAGCCGTAGCAGTCGGTTCCGTACTGCGCCCAGCCGACGGCGGCGCGCAGGCGCTCGAAGGCGGCGAGGTCGTCGCCTTCGAAATAGACCGGCGAGGAGGTGCAAAGAAGCGCGTCCGAGAGATCGGGGCAGGCGCGCACATGGGCCGGCGCGCCATTCAGGGCGGTCGCGCGGCCCGCGCCGCCCAGCCAGCGCTCGCCCGTGATCGGCTGGTCGATGATGCCGAGCAGCGGCGTTCCGCCCCGGACATAGGCGATCAGGGTTCCGAACAGGGGAATGCCGGCCATGAACAGTCGCGTGCCGTCGATCGGGTCGATGACCCAGACCTCGTCGGCGTCGCCGCGCTCCTCGCCGTATTCCTCGCCGATCACCCCGTGGGACGGATGGGCGTCGGCGATCATCTCGCGCAGGCGCGCCTCGACCGCGCGGTCGACCTCGGTGACCGGGCTGTTGCCGGGCTTGTAGGCGATGTCGAAGGGGGCGCGGAAGCGCGCGCGGACGATCTCGCGCGCGGCGTCGGCGAGACGTTCGGCGAAAGCGGCGATTTCGGGGGCGACGGTGGATGCGTTCATGGCCGCAGTCTGCCCGGCGCGCGGGCGAATGCAAGGGGGAAGGTTCGGCGCTTGACCGAGAGGTCAAATTCCTGTTGCGGCCGCGCGGCGGGCGCGAAATGATGCCGGGTCCGTCCGCTCGCGCGGGCGGGCTCGTATATCGGGTTTCATTCTTTTGCGGGAGGCGCGGCGTGACCGACGGGATTCGCGCGATTACCTTCGACCTTTGGGACACCATGATCCGGGACAACTCGGACGAGCCGCAACGCAAGGCGCGCGGCCTCGGCACCAAGACCGAGGACCGGCGGCGCATTTTGCACGCGGCGCTGGAGAGCGACGCGCCCATCGCCTTCGAGACCGTGGCGACCGCCTACGACGTGGCCGACGCCGCGTTCAACAAGGTCTGGAAGGAGCATCACGTCACCTGGACCCAGCGCGAGCGGCTTCACGTCCTGCTCGCGGGGCTCGGCCGGACGCTGCCCGAGGACGCGTTCGATCGCGTCGTCGCCGAGATCGAGGACATGGAAATCGACGTGCCGCCCGAGGCGGTCGCCGGAATCGACGCGGCGCTCGCCGCGCTCGCCGGGCGCTACAAGCTCTGCGTGGTCTCGGACGCGATCGTCTCGCCGGGTCGGGTGCTGCGCCGGCTGCTCGCCCATCACGGGCTCGAAAAATATTTCGACGGTTTCGTGTTTTCCGACGAGATCGGCTGCTCGAAGCCCGACCCGCGCATGTTCCACGCCGCCGCCGAGCAACTCGGCGTCGATCTCGGCCGGATGGTCCATATCGGCGACCGCGACCACAACGACGTCAAGGGGCCACAGGCGCTGGGCATGAAGGCGGTGCTGTTCACCGCCGTGCGCGACGTCGACGAGAAGACCACCAGCGCCGACGCGATCTGCCGCGATCACGCCGATCTGCCGGCGATCATCGACCGGCTGGCGGCGGGCTGACGCGGCGCGACCATGGGGGAATTACGGAAACCAAGGAGAGCGCGATGAGCAACGGACCTCGGTTCCTGGTCGTCGACGGCTACGCCCGCGAGGGCCGCGAGGAGCTCGCCTCGGGCGGGGCGTCGGTCGCGGCCGATCTTTACGCCGCCATGCTGCGTCGGGTGGTGCCCGACGCGGTGGTCGACGCGGTCTATCCCTCGGACCCCGACTCGGCGCTGCCCAAGGGCGCCGCGATCGAGCAGTACGACGGCATCGGCTGGACCGGGTGCAGTCTCACCGTCTACGAGGACGATCCCCGGGTGAAGAGCCAGATCGCGTTTTGCCGCGCCGCCTTCGACGCCGGGGTGCCGAGCTTCGGAAGCTGTTGGGCGCTTCAGATCGCGGTGGTCGCCGCGGGCGGGCTGTGCGCGCCCAATCCGCGCGGCCGCGAGATGGGGCTCGCGCGCAAGATCCAGCTCACGTCCGCCGGGCGGGGACATCCCATGTACGCCGGCAAGGCGGACGTGTTCGACGCCTTCATCAGCCATGTGGACGAGGTGACGCATCTGCCGCCGGGCGCGGTGTTGCTTGCCTCGAATGCGTTCACCCAGGTCCAGGCGGCTTGCGTGACCCTGGGGCTCGGACGATTCTGGGCGGTGCAGTACCACCCCGAGTACGATCTTCACGAGATGGCGCGGCTGATCTACTGCCGCCGCGCCAAGCTCCGCGACCTCGGGTTCTTCAAGGACATGGCCCAGGCCGACGCCTATGTCGACCAGCTCGAGGCGCTGCACGCCGACCCGTCGCGCACCGATCTCGCCTGGGCGCTCGGCGTCGACGCCGACGTGATGCGCCCCGAGGTTCGCCAATGCGAGGTCGTCAACTGGATCGAGCACGAGGTGCTGCCCAACATGGGCCGTTGAACGTGGGCCGGACTCGTCCGCTCGTCGACGGGTAAAAAAAGGCGGCGGCTCCGATCGGGAGCCGCCGCGCGTCGTTCCGAGCCGGGGTCGAACTCAGACCGCGATTTTTCTTCGCCGAACCAGGAACGCGAGCCCCACCAGTCCGACGCCGAACAGAAGAAGCGCGCCGGGCTCGGGAACCGCGGTCGAGGTTCGCGCGACGATGTATCGGGTGTTCCCGTTCGCGAGGCCGACGCCGAAGATGCTCCGTCCGCCGAGCGAGGCGTTGAACACGGTTCCCGAATCGGGCATCAGCGTGGCGAAGATATTGAACGGGTCCAAAAGGCCCAGTGTCTGGTCAAAGGCGCCGGCGCCCGCGAACAGCGGATCGTTCATGTAGCCGCCGGTCATCAGATCGGTCAGGAAGCCCGTTCCGGGCGGCGAGGCCCCGAGCTCGATCCCGAGCATCGGGTTGCCCAGGGCGGACGACGACAGGCTGATCAGCGCCACCATGTCGAAGCCGACGAAGTCGTTGCCGTAGCCCGTGGGGCCGACGTCCAGCCGCGTCAGGGCGCCGATGGCGCCGGCCGGCGCGCCCGCGCGAATCGCGTCGAAGTCCATGGCGAGCGCCGTAAGCCCGTCGAGCAGGCCGAACGCCTCGGCGCCGCCGAACAGGTCGGGGATGAGCGGCGTCTCCGGATTGCCGAGGATGTAGGGGTTCGCCGCCCGCGCGCCGATCGTCGTCGTCGTCGATGCGCCGGTGACGGTTCCGGCGCTCCCGCCGGCCGTGTTGCTGCCGAAGATGAACCGGCCGCCGCCGCCGCTCGCCGCGCCGCTTCCGCCGCTGCCGCCCGCGGCGTTCACGCCGGCGCCTCCGGCGTTCGCGACCGAGCCGGCGAGCTTCACCGTGCCGCCGGCTCCGCCCGCGCCGGCCTTGCCCGGCGCGCCGTTGCCGCCGGCCTGGCCTCGCCCGCCGCTGCCACCCGCGCCGCCCGCGCCGCCGAAGCCACCGCGAAGACCGGTAGCGAATTCGGTCTGCGGGCTGCCGCGCGCGCCGCCCAGGCCGCGATCGCCGCCTTGGTTGAGGTTGGGCACGCCGCCGCTGCCGCCGGCGTTGCCGACCCGGTTGTCGCCGGCATTGGCCCCGGTGCCGTTTCTACCGTCGCCGCCGGTGCCGCCACTCGCGCCGGACGTGCCGGGCGTTCCGTCTTGACCGGCGCCGCCCTGGGCGAGAAAACTGCCGCCGGCGTCGAGGCGTCCCTGGGCGATGATCTCGAACGCGCCGCCGCCGCCGCCGCCGATGCCGCCCGTGCCGCCGTTGCCGCCGTTGCCGCCGCGTCCGCCGCCGCCGCCGCCACCACCGCCGCCGCCGCCGCCGCCGTCGAGGAGAATGACAACGCCGACGCCGGCCGCGCCGCCGCCACCGCCCTGGCCACCACCACCGCCGCCGCCGCCCCCGCCGCCGCCGCCGCTGCCGCCGGCTCCGCCGCCGCCGCCGCCGCCGCCGCCGGAAATCTCCGTTCCGCTCCCCGTGTTCAGGCCGCCGCCGCCGGTCGCGGCGTTATTGGGCGCGCTGCCGGCCGCGCCGGAGGGCGTGCCGCCGGGGTTTCCGAAATCCCCGGCACTGCCGTTTTGGCCATTGCCCGTCGTGCAAACGAGCCCAAACACCGGGACCGTGCCGCAGGATCCGCTGGTGGTGCCCGCCCCGCCGCCGCCGCTGCCACGGCCGCCGCCGCCGCCGCGCGAGGAGCCGAGGCCCGCGCCGCCGCCGCGACCGCCGCGGCCGCCACCCGCCGCGCCGACGCCGTCGCCGCCCGTACCGCCCAACCGCCCGGACGAGCCGTTGGATCCGAACGCGCCCGTCGACCCCGAGATGCCGAGGCTGCCGGACGATCCGGCGGGGTTGGAGAAGGAGATCAGGGAGCCGCCGAGGTTCGAGCCGTTCCCGCCCGTTCCACCCTTCCCGCCGGCGCCGCCGCCGCCGCCCGCGCCGCCCGCCCGGCCCGCGCCGCCCGCGCCGCCGCCGCCGCCGCCCGCGCCCGGCGCCGCGCCGATCGCCGAAAAGTCGAACGTCGCCCCCGGGTCGATGTTGGCGTTGTTGCCGGCGACGAAGGACGCGGCCCGGCCGCCGACGCCCGTGACCGTGTCGCTCGCGCCGATGGTCAGGTCGCCCGCGAAGAAGAAGCTGGTCTTCGTCGCCCCCACGGAGACGGTAAAGGCCGTTCCGTTGATCGCGGTGGCCGGCGCGCCGTCGACCGTGACCAACCCCGTGTCGGTGTTGACGACGATGCTCGCCGCGAAGACCGGCGCGGCCAGCGCGAGAGCCGAGGCCCCCGTCAACAGCGATGTCAGCAATCGGCCGAACGGCCGTGTTTTCGAACCCATGAATTCAACCCCCTATTGCAACCGTCGATAACCGATGGAGCGGCGCCGGATGATGTCCGCGCGCGTCGTCGCGCGAATGCGGTTAGAGGGTCGATGCCTTGGAACGCCCCCCATCCGAATCACCAGTCGGTGACTTGTCCAGGGGACAATGCAAAATACGTGCCACAAGGTTAATTTCGTTAATTATCAATGTATTGAGCGAACATGAAAATGCAAAATTCTCCATTGTGTAAAAAATTCCGACAGAAACACATTTCCATAATTTAATAACGCCTATTAAATAAGTTATTTTAAGCAAGTAGTTAGCCATAATTTTTATGAGGGAGCGGGGTGGAAATTTTATTTTTGCAGAGAAAAATATTTTGATGATGCGGGGCAATCATGGCTTCTTAAACTCCAGGTAGAATGATTTTTAGTCTTATTCAACAATGGGATGAGGGCCGCGAATCGCTTTGGCGCGGTTGTAAAGAATTCCGACACTCGCTCTCTTCGCGCGCCGCGTGGCCGCCGGCTCGCAAAAGAGAACGGCGGCCCCGAAGGACCGCCGTTTCATGTGCGGGGAATCGTCGCCACGTTGCGTTACGACGCCCTTCTCCGACGCGCGAACGCAAGCCCGATCAGGCCGACGCCGAACAGCGTCAGCGCGCCCGGCTCCGGCGCCTTGGTGACCGGCGGCGGAGGCGGGGGTGCGGTGGAGACCACCGTCAGGCGCAGCGCCTGGCGGTCGCCGGTGCCCAACCTGTCGGGAGCGCCGATCAGGGCCGCGGTGAAGGCGCGGTCGCCCGTCAGGGTCGGGAACAGGAAGTTCACGCCCGACAGGGCGCCCGCGAACAGGTCCGCGGTCATGACGTCGAAGACGCTCCCGACCGTCGGATCGAACCCGCCCAACAGCGAGACGTCGAGGGTCAGGCCGCCCACCAACGTCGCCTGGCCGAAAGTGTTGATCTGGTCGAACTGGGTAGTGGACGGATCGGTCGCCGTGTTCACGAAGGTCGCGTCGGGCACGCCCGAATCGACGAGAAGGCCGGCGATCTCGATATTGATGGTCCCGGCAAAGGAGGCGTCGCCCAGGAAGTCGAGAATCCCCGGCGAGGCCCCGGGGCCGAGCGTCGCGCCTGGCCCGAAACTGACCGCACCGGTGATGCCGCCGTTGCCGCCGAAGGTCCCGCCCTGGATATCGATCGTGGTCGCCGCCAGGCTGCCGCCGGAGAGCGTCGTGCTGCCCGCGGTCTGGCGATAGACGTCGGCGGCGGTCAGCGCGCTACCCGCCAGAATCTCGACCGCGCCGCTGTTGACGAACAGGGCGTCGTCGAGCTTCAGCCCGCCGCCGCCGCCGCTCGCCCGCAGGGTTCCCTCGTTGGCGAACGCGGTTCCGGCGACGTCGATGGTCAAGGGGTTGAAGGCGCTGTCGGCGTCGATGGCGCCGAGATTGCGAAGCCCCATGTTGTTCTTGCCGATGAACCCCCTGCCGCTGATGGTGTTGTAGTTGACGAGCCTGTCGCTCGCGCCACCGGCGCCGAGGATCTCGCTCAGGAAGCTCATGACGACGTTGCCGCCGCCGTTCAGCGTCACCGTGCCGCCATCGACGATCAGTTGCGTCCGCTGCCCGAGTGGAAGGCTCCAAGGGCTTTTGAACTCGATCGTGCCGTTATTGATGTAACTGTTGGACCCGCCGCCCAGCAGCCGGAGATGGGACAAGCTCTCCACGGTGATCTGCCCGCCGGCCGGATTGGTCACCTTGCCGCCGATGACGACGTCCCCGCTGGTGGAGATCCGCCCGGTCGCGCTGTTGGTCAGCGTGCCACCGACGATCCCCGTATGGGCGCCAAGACTAATGCTCCCATTCCCGATCACCTGAACGGTACCGCCGTGGACCTTGCCGGAGAGCGTGGTGCCCATCGCCATGCTCTTGATTTCGACGGCGGCGTTGTCCGCCGCGATGGTCCCGGGCGTGGGGGTCGAGCCGGGGAAAGGCAGGGCGGATTTGAAGTTCTGAACGTCGCCGACGATGCGAAGGCGCCCCTGGGTCGCCTTCATCGTTCCGCCGTTGACGATCCCGGTGACCGTGGAGCCGTCGGCGCGAACCTCTAGGGTTCCGCCGCGGAGCGGCTCGTAGATCGGCGGGGCGGAGGGGTAGGTATGAATGACGACGCCGTTGAACAGGGGCTGGTCGGCGTCGATGGTGCCGTAGTTGGCGATCAGCGGATCAATCCGGCCGGCCCCGTGGATGAGGTTGTCCTGGTTGACGATGCCGCCCATGACGCGGTTGTTGTCGGACTGCGACAACGCCAACTCCCCGCCGCCGGTCAGCGTGAGCGGCGTGGTGACCCGCAGGGTCGTGTTCGGGTCGAAAACCTGACCCATTTTGGTCGAATTGAGGCGCAGAACGCCGCTGTTCGAGAACGACGTCAGGCCGTCGAACACCGTATTCGCGGCGTTGCCGATAAAGAATTCGCCGCTGTTGTCGAGCGCGCTGTTCTTGATCTGAACGTCGGCCGACGTGCTACCCGGATAGGCCCTTATGACGCCGGCGTTGGTGATGCTCGCGCCACCTTCGATAATGGCGTCTCGGAGAATAAGGGTTCCCGGATTGGGGCCGGCGGCGGTCTCGAACTTGCCGCCCGTGATGATGCTCAAGTCTTTGATTCGCACCGTGCTCCCGTTCCCGGCCTTGATCAGCCCGTCCGTGCCGCCGCTCGCGTTGACGATCTGGGAATCGCGGATCGCCAGTTCCCCGCCGCCGAGCGCGGCCATCTGGCCCGAGTTGTAGGAAAGAGAGGGGTTGTTGGTGTCGATCGTCAGTATCTGGCCGGGCAGATTAGCGGTGATCGCGGCGCGGTTGTCGAGGTTGAGTCGGTTGACGCCTATTTGTCCCGCTCCGCTGATCGGCGTGTTGTTGGTGAGCGTTGCCGTGGTCGAGCCGGTCGAGGAGCCGAGAATGCGGGCATGGGCCTCGGTCATGCGGATTTCGCCGCCGCCCAAGGTTTTGTAGTTCGCGTTCTCGGGAAGCAGCAGGTCGGTCGGGCTCCCGCTCGAATTGAGCGTCAGGCGGCCGTTGATGTCGAGGGACCACCTGATATCGCCGGGACCGATGACGGAGATGGATTTGCTGACCGACAGAACGTTTCCGTTGCTCACGATCAACCGATCATTGGCGTCGATGCCCAGAAAATCGACGGCGGCGTTCATGTCGAGCGTCGTCGTCGAGGCGGTCGTCGCGTTCCCGTTATCGATGAAGACGTTGTAGGTGGTGCTCCCGGCGTTATTGGGAACGCCGTTGTTCCATTTTGCCGCATCGCTCCAGTTGCCGGGACCGCCCTGCCAGGTGTCGTTGATTACGGCGCCCGCGGCCGTCCCCGCGCCGACACTCATGAAAATGCCGGCGACCGACATGAGAAGGGCCGTCCGCGCACTCGATCCGAATCCCCCACGACACATCATTCTTCGTTCCCCTTCGTTTCAAAGCGAGCCGATGGGGACCGTCGCTCCGCATGGCGATCCCGCCGCCGCGATGGCGGGGCCACGCCGGCCGACCCATTCCAGGGGGATCATGCAATAACCATGCCATAATTGTGTATTATGGACATTCAATGGGTTGTGGCGCTAATCCACATTATCGCTAAGTGAAATTGTAAGATATCCCGACATGAATTCAGGTTATTCCTAGGAGGAAATCGGGCAATAATCAAAATTATTTCTATTTTACAGTTTTCTGTGACCGCGCTGCCGAATCGGCGGGCTGTAAAGCGTGCCGACAAGCTCCCGGGGCGGTGAATCGTTTTTCGAGCGAATGCCCGCGTTTCGGGGCGGATGCAACGTCGATCGCCGTGCGTGGGGTGGGTGCTCGCCGGTTGAACGGCCGGTAACGAACACGGTCGGGGGCGACGGTCGCCGGGCCGACTTTCGGAGCGTCAGTCCAGCCAGTCGGGCGTGGCTATTCCCATTTTCTCGGCCGGTAGCGCGCCCTCGGCGATTCCGTCCTCGAGCGCCCGCTCGCGGGCCATCTGGCGCGTTACCGCCTCGCGCAGCGCCGCCTCGCGCTCGAGCGGCACGACCACGACCCCGTCGTCGTCGCCGACGATCAGGTCGCCGGGCCGGACCGGGCAGCCGCCGCAGGACAGCGGGCCGTCGATTACCCCGCCGAAGCCCTTGTGCGGCCCGGCGGGCACGGCGGCGCGCGCGAAGCAGGGAAAGCCGGATGCGCGAATCTCGGCGACGTCGCGCACCGCCCCGTCGATCACGACGCCCGCGAGCCCGCGCGCGAGCGCCGCGCGGGTCATGATACCGCCCCAGACGGCGGCGTTCTCGTGGCCGCGCGCGTCGATCACCAGCACCTCGCCCGACCGGGCGAGGCCGAGCGCCGCATGGGCGGCCGCGTTGTCGCCGACCATGCCGGCGACCGTCCGCGCCTGGCCGAGCAGCCGCATCCCGGGCGCGAGCGGCTTGATCGCCGCGGCCATGGCCCCGCCCCGGTTGAGGCAGTCCGAGATCACCGCCGTCGCGAGCCCGCGCCAAGCGTCGAGCCGCGCGGCGGACAGGGCTTCGAACCGGATGCGGTGGCGTTGCAGCGTCATGACCTTCCCTATATAGCACCGCTTGCGGCGGCGCGCTCTCTCCCGGGGCGCCTGGCGGCGTAATTCGTTCGTATACATACGAACTTGTCGCGATCCGCGCGGCGGGCTATATCAGCCCCGACGATCGCGGAAGCGTCGGGCGCGGGCCGGGCGCCGATCCGGGGCAGAGGTGCGGGCGATGAGCGAGCTTTCCCTGGCCTTCGGGCTGGATTTCACCGATCTATACGAGACTGCGGGCCTGGCCCGGGTCGATGCGGCGTTCCTCGACCGGCTGGGCGCGGCGGACGCGGATCTGCGCGCCCGGCTCGATGCCGCCCGCGCCGCGCCCGAGAGCCTGGACGCGAAGGAATCGGCGGCCCTGATCGTCGATCTCGCGCCGCGCCTCGAGGCCTTCGTCGCCGAGCTGTTCGGGATCACGCGCGAGGCCGAGGCACTCGCCGCGCGCCACGGCGCGCTCGCCGATCTCTACCGCTGCAAGCGCCTGTTCGTCCAGCGCCGCGCGGTCAAGGCGGTGCGCGGCGACGAGGTCGAGGCGCTCGACGGCCCGGCGCTCGAGGCGGCGCTCGAGGCGGCCTTCGGCGAGCCGGTCACCGAGCGCGCCTTCGCCCGCCACGTCATGGCCTGGCTCGACGACGAGGCGGCGCATGCCGACGCCCTCGAAACCGCCAAGCGGTTCGCCGCCTGGGCGACGCTGAGCGCGGCGGGGCGCGCGCGGTTCAAGGGCGGCGTCTTGTTCAAGGTGCCGCGCAAGACCGTGCCCGAGGCGCTGATCGAGACCACGACCACGACCCGGGGCGGGATCGAGGCCCTGTGCCTGCCGCCCGAGCGCCGGCGCCCGCGCGACGGCTTCGGCCTGACCGATCCGGGGACCGACCTCGTGGGCGCGCTCGACCAGGCGGGCTACTGCATCTTCTGCCACAAGCAGGGCAAGGATTCCTGCGCCCACGGCCTGCGCGACCGCGACGGGGGCTTTCGCGAAAGTCCCTTCGGCGTCCTGCTCGCGGGCTGCCCGCTGGAAGAGCGGATCTCGGAGATGAACCTGCTCAAGAGCGAGGGCCACGGCATCGCGGCGCTCGCCACGGCCTGCATCGACAACCCCATGCTCGCGGCCACCGGGCACCGGATCTGCAACGACTGCATGAAGGCCTGCATCTATCAGCGCCAGGAGCCGGTCGACATTCCCCAGATCGAGACCCGCGTGCTCAAGGACGTGCTCGCGCTGCCCTGGGGGTTCG
>CAZHDF010000050.1:0-21147 GCA_964531525.1 uncultured Alphaproteobacteria bacterium
CGGGACGCGCCGATCCGGTTCAAGGAAATGACGCGCTAACCCAAAATCATCCCGCCCCTAGTGGGCCGAGTAGTACTCGATGACCAGGTTCGGCTCGATCTGGATCGGATAGGGCACGTCGGCCATCTCGGGGGTGCGCAGGAAGGTGCCGCGCATCTTCCGGTAATCGACCTCGATGTAGTCGGGCACCTCGCGCTCGGCCGATTCGACCGCCTCGAGCACCAGACCGATCTCGCGCGACTTCTCGCGCACCTCGATCACGTCTCCCTCGCGGACCCGATAGCTCGGAATGTTGACCCGCCGCCCGTTGACCCGAATATGGCCGTGATTGACGAACTGGCGCGCCGCGAACACGGTCGGCACGAACTTCATGCGGTAGATCACGGCGTCGAGGCGGCGCTCGAGAAGCCCGATCAGGTTCTCGCCCGTATCGCCGCGGCGGCGCACGGCCTCCTCGTAGATACGGCGGAACTGCCGCTCCGTGATGTTGCCGTAATAGCCCCGGAGCTTTTGCTTGGCGGCGAGATGAACGCCGTAATCCGACACCTTGCGACGGCGCTGGCCGTGCTCGCCGGGGCGATAGTCGCGCTTATTCGTCGGGCTCTTGGGGCGTCCCCAAAGGTTGACACCCAGCCGACGGCAAATCTTGTACTTCGATGACAGGCGCTTGGTCATTCGCGACCCTTGGCAATCTTGATAAAAGGGGGGCCTTGATCGGGCGGGCGTACTATACGGACAGGCCAAGGCTTGTCAAACCGATTCATGCCCCGGGGGCGCCCCTCGCGGCGGATTATGGGCCGCCGAAACGATCGCGGATCGGGGCCATCAGGGCCCTGCCCTCGGCCCCGCCGTCGTTTTCCAGGCGCTCGCCGATGACCCGGCGCATCGCCGCGACGAGTTGATCGACCGCGTCCAGCGCGTCCGCGTCGCAAGCCCCGGGGTCGGCCTCGAGGCGGGCGGCGAGCGTGGCGGCATGGGCGTGCAGCAGGTGGCCGAGCTCGGTCATCAAGGGATAATCGTAGGTCGCCCCCTCGCCCTTGACGTCATGGGCGACGTCGGCGATCGCCGCGAAATGCGCGGCCCGGCCGGCGGGATCGGCGCGCGCCTTCTCGGCCGAGGTCGCGAGATCGGCGATATGTCCCTCGGCCCAAAGTGGGTATTGCTCCTTGAGCGCGGCGACCGCCGCCTCGGCGCGACGCAGCATCTCGGCCTCGTCGAGCGGCGCGTCGTTCCCGGGCGCGTCGCTCCTGGGCGGAGCAGCGTCCTTTCGTTCGTCTTTCCCGTCGGGGTCGCTATTCATTTCGCGCCTCCCGGAGCGCAGTGTGCCGGAATCGCCGGCGCGCAGGTCGCCCCGCAAATCACTTGCCGCGGCGCCAGTTCGCGCGAGCACGGCAGAAGCGCCCGCGCCCGCGTGGCGGGGAAGACGATCCGCACGCGCGTGCCGACGCCGACCTCGCTCTCGAGCTTAAGGGAGCCGCCGTGAAGCGCAACCAGCGACTTGCATAAGGGCAGGCCGAGCCCGGTGCCTTCGTACTTGCGCGCGAGCCGGCTGTCGACCTGGAAAAACGGCTTCATGACCTGATCGATGTCCCGGGGCGCGATGCCGATTCCGGTATCGGCGACCACCGCCTCGATGTCGCGGTCCGCGCGGACCGATACGCGCAGGGAGACGCGCCCGCCCGGCTCGGTGAACTTGATCGCGTTGGAGAGGAGATTGATGAAGATCTGCTTCACCTTGCGCTCGTCGGCGAGAAGATGGGGCAGATCGTCGGGGATATCGACATCGAGGGCGAGGCCGTTCGCCCGCGCGCGCGCGCCGACCAGGCGGACGCAGGCGTGCAGGGCACGCGCGAAATCGACGATCTCCTCGTTGAGGGCGATTTCACCCGCCTCGACCTTCGAAAGGTCGAGAATATCGTTGATGAGCTCGAGAAGATGCGCGCCCGATTCGTGGATGTCGCCCGCGTACTCGATATACTTGGCGTTGCCGACCGGGCCGAACGCGCCGTCGCGGATCATCTCCGAGAAGCCGATGATCGCGTTGAGCGGCGTGCGCAGTTCGTGGCTCATATTGGCGAGGAACTCGGACTTGGCGCGGTTGGCGAACTCGGCCTGCTGGCGCGCCTCGGTCAGCACCGCTTCGCGCAGCTTGACGTCGGTGATGTCGCTCGAAACCGTGACGATATCGCCGTCGCGGGTGCGGCGCTCGACGATATTGATCCAACGCCCGTCGGCGAGCCGCAAATCCTCGCGGTTGCGGCCCAGGCGATGGCGCGTCAGGCGCTCGTTCAGCCACGCCTCGCCGTCGTCGCGCGCCTCGACGATCTGGCCGCCCTCGACCATGGCGCGGCACAGCTCGCTGTAGGCGAACCCGGGTTCGAGAACGACCCGCGAGCCGGCGACGATGGTCCTGTAGTTTCGGTTGCAATGGACGAGGCGGTCCTCCTGATCGAACAGGGCGAACCCCTGGGGGATCGTATCCATGGCGTCGATCAGGCGCGCCTCGGCCCGCGCGATCCGCGCCTCCGCCTCGGTCGCCTTGCGCAAGAGGCCCCCCGTTCGCCGGATCTCGCAGACCAGAAGGACGAACAGGGCCACGCTGCTCGCGACCATGCCGATGAAGGCGAGAGCGATGCCAAGAATCATCGCGTTCATGCCCGAGGAGCGCGTCGCGCTGCTCCAGCGATCCTTCAGATGGGCATCGACCACCACCTGATGAATGGGGCGGGCGAAGGGTTCGAGCGCGGCGGTGATCCGCGCATAAGTCGCCGTGTCGCCCGGCCGTAGCTCGGTGATCAGAGGCTCGATCTCGGAAAGGGTCGCCTCCAGCTTGCGCGCCAACCCGACGGCGCCGTCGATCGCCCGCGCGGCCGCGCCTTCCTCGCCGACGAGGATAACCGGCATCCGGCTCCACAGAATATCGAACCGCTCGAGCAGGGCGTCGGAAGAGGCCGTTCCGTCGTTGTGCATGAACTCGTCGAGGGTTTGGAGCAGCTTGAAATACTCGACCTCGACCTGAGCGGTCATGAAAACCGCCGTCTTGTCCTCGCCCGCGAGGCGGACGCCATCCTGGATCAGTCGAACGAAACCGAAGACGAGGCTCGCCACGAAAATCGCGACCACCAGCGCGATCGCGGCGATCGCCCGGGTTCGCGTCGATGCCTTCATTTCACGCGCAGCCTATGAAGCTGCCACACCCACTTCCCGTTCGTTTGCACCGTGTCCAGCTCGGAGTATTCGTCGCGCGGATAGACGATCCAGATCGGCCCCTTGTCGCGCACTCGCATGTACTTTCCGTTCATCTTGAGCGCGAGAAGGACGCCGTATTGCGCGAAATCCGACATCGGGATATCGACCCCGTAGCCGTTGAGCGCCTCGGCCCGAACGGCATCGCCCCGGGCGCCGACGGCCGCGAGCAGGTCGCGCGCCCGCACCCCCTCGAAGGTCACGACGCCCTCGGTCCAGGCGGTCGTCGTGCGAAGCGTCGCGAGTCCCAGGCCTTCGAGCATGGCGCGGTCGAACTCGGCCGCATCGCCGACGTTGACATGGGCGATCTTTCCCTCCACCCGCAGGATGACCTTTCCCTCGGGTCGGGGAAGCGGTTCCGCCGCGCGCGCGGCCGAGGTCATGACCGCCAAGGCGACGACGATCCAGGCCAAGCGCCCGAACATTCGAACACGTCTCATCAATTATGCTTCCCCCCTCGGTATCCGCGCGGATCGGTACCCCAAACTCTCGATTTCGCCGCGGCGAAAAACCATGTGAGCAAACAAGTAAAACCGATGGCTCTTAACCAATGGCTAATTCCTAAAATCATTCGAATTCGAGAAATCACTCGAATTCGAGCGGCCGGGTCGAACCACGGACAATCGGGCCTCGATCTTGATCTCCGATCCCGCGCCCCCGATCTTGATATACGTCATGGCGTTGCGTCGCGCCGGGTCGCAATCTTGGCGACGGTGGTGAAGCGGTGGCCGCCTTCGTCGCGCGCCGACGTCGGGGTCCCGAGCTTCCGAGAGCGCCACCGCGAGTTCGTGAAGGAAAGGTTCGCCAATGTCCATCAAGACGGTGCTCGTTCACCTCGAAGCCGACAAGTACACCCCGTCCCGCCTCGAAGCCGCGATCGCGCTCGCCACCGACCACGGCGCCCATTTGGTCGGGCTTTACGTCCGCCCCCGGGTCGAGATCCCCGCCGCCGCCCAGGCCTATCTCGATGCCGAGATCCTGGCCGCCAGCGACCGCGCCACGCGCGAGCAGGCCGACCGCACCGAAACCGCGTTCCGCGAACGCTGCGAACGGGCGGGCATTCCGTTCGAATGGCGCTGCGAGGTCGGCGACAGCCACGAGATCGTCACCCTTCACGCGCGCCACGCCGATCTCGCGGTGGTCGGCCAGACGCCGCCGGAAAGCGTCGATTCGCTGATTTTCGCCCATCTGCCCGAGGACGTGGCGCTGGGCTCGGGACGGCCGGTCATGGTCGTCCCCTATGTCGGCGCGCATACCGAGATCGGGCGATCCGTGATGATCGCCTGGAACGGCAGCCGCGAGGCGGTGCGCGCGGTCTACGACGCGCTGCCGATCCTCGAGCGCGCCGAACGCGTGATCGTGCTCAGCGTCAACCCGGGCGAGATGCGCCACATTCCGGGCGCCGATATCACCGCCCAGCTCGCCCGCCACGGCGTCACGGCCGAGGCCAGCGAGACCTCGAACAACGATATCCCGATCGGCGACGTGCTGCTGTCGCGCGCGGTCGATTTCGGCGTCGACCTGATCGTCATGGGAGCCTACGGACATTCGCGGGCGCGCGAATGGATCGCGGGCGGCGCGACCCACCACATCCTGGCTCATATGACGGTTCCGGTACTGTTCTCTCATTAAGGTCGGGGCACCCGCCCGGAAAAGGCGGGTCGAGGCCGGCGATTTGTCGTCGGCGGCGCGCGGCGGTATGATGGCCCGTTCCGATGACGGGAGCCCGCGATGGACGCAACCGACGTCGTCACCGCCTTTCTTCTCCACGACGACCGGATCCTTCTCCTGCGTCGCAGCGAGGAGGTCGGCACCTATCGCGGGCGCTGGGCGGGGGTGAGCGGATATGTCGAGCGCGACCCGCTCGACCAAGCCTATGTCGAGATCGAGGAGGAAACCGGGCTCGGTCGCCGCGACGTAGCCCTGATTCGCGCCGGCGAGCCCTTGCTCGTTCACGATCGCGCCAACAATCGCCTGTGGCGAGTCCATCCGTTCCTGTTCGCGGTCAACGATCCCGAGCGCATTCGCCTCGACTGGGAACATGTCCAGAGGCGCTGGGTCTGGCCGGGCGAGATCGAGGATCTGGATACCGTTCCGGGGCTTGCCGACGCACTCCAGCGGGTTCGCCCCTAGGCATGATGCAGTCGCAATGAATCGGCACCCGACTAAACCCATCATGGTTCGGGCATGATCGAGGCCGCGCTCGCGCGCCTCCGCGACGATCGCGACCGGGGCGCGGCGGAGTTGGCCGACGACGCTCTCCGCCTGCTCGCCGAGGCGACCGCCGAAGCGGCGAAACGAGGCGCCGATCCGATGGCGGTCGCGCGCGAACTCGTCCGGCGGATCGCCGAACTGCGTCCGTCCATGGCTCCGCTCGTCAACTGGGCGGCGGCCTATGCGGCCGAGCTCGGCCCGGCACTCGCCGGCGCGGACGACCGGGGCGCGGCGGCTCGCGCCTGCCGCGTGCTCGGCGACCGGCTGCGCGCCCGCAAGCGCGGCTTCGCGAACGCGATCGTCGAGACGGCGCGACCGGTGCTGGCGGAGGCGCGGGACATCGTGACCCTCAGCCGCTCGTCGACGGTCGAGGCGGTGCTTGCCCGGGCAAGCGCGCCGGAGACCCGCATCACCGTCTGTGAATCGCGCCCGCGCCTCGAGGGACGGCGGCTCTGCGCGGCGCTGGAAGCCGCCGGGCGACGCGTCCGCTGCATTACCGACGCGCAAATGACGGTCGCGCTCGCCGAGGCCGACGTCGCCGTGATCGGGGCCGACGCGATCCTTCGCGACCGGGCCGTAATCAACAAGGTCGGCAGTCTCGCGCTTGCGCTCTCGGCGACCCATTTCGGCAAGCCGCTCCACGTGGTTGCCGACAGCTTCAAGATCGACCCCGCGCACGACCGCGACGACGCCGTCTTCGAGGCGATGGACGGCGGCGAGGTTTGGCCCGAACGGCCCGAGATCTGCGCCAACGTCTACTTCGAGGCGGTACCCGCCGACCTCGTCGCCCTGTATCTCACCGAAGACGGCGCGCGGCGCGGCGCGGAAATCGATACCACCGTGAAAATGATCGCAAATCTCCGCGTTTCGGCGGAGCTCGCCACTTGAGACGAAGAATTCCAATTCATACATGACCGAATGACGGCGAACGGACCGCGCGAAGGGGGGCGCGGTTCCCGGCATGTCCATCATGGCGATCCGCCGCCGTTCCCCGCCGGGCCGGGCGGGCCGGGCCGTCGTTCGAGACCGTCTTCACCGCGACCCGGTGCCGATCATCGGTCGCGAGCCACGCTACCCGCCCACGAGCCCGATCCACGGGCCTCCGGGCGCGAATCGGAATGGGATTACGGAGGATAGGACATGAACTTGCGCAAGCTGGCCGTCGCGATCACGGCATTCCTGATTGTTCTACCGGTCCCCGGCGTTCCGGCGCGAGCGGGCCTGCCGGTGGCCGTCGGCGATACCGCGGTGCCCAGCCTCGCGCCGATGCTCAAGAAGGCGACTCCGGCGGTCGTCAATATCGCGGCGCGCGGGCGCGTACGGGTGTTGAACAACCCGCTGCTCGCCGACCCGTTCTTTCGCCGCTTCTTCAACCTGCCGGGCCAGCCGCGCGAGCGTCGCACCCAGAGCGTCGGCTCGGGCGTGATCGTCGACGCCGAGAAAGGCTACGTCCTGACCAACAACCACGTCATCGCCAATGCCGAGGAGATCATCGTCACGCTCCGCGACCGGCGACAGTTCGCGGCCACGCTCGTCGGCACCGATCCGGAGACCGACATCGCCGTGTTGCAAATCCCGGCGGACGGGCTGGCCGCCCTGCCGATGGGCGATTCCGACAAGCTCGAGGTCGGTGACTTCGTGGTCGCCATCGGCAACCCCTTCGGCATCGGCCAAACCGTGACCTCGGGAATCGTGAGCGCGCTGCGCCGCTCGGGCCTCGGCATCGAGGGCTTCGAGGACTTTATCCAGACCGACGCCTCGATCAACCCGGGCAATTCGGGCGGCGCGCTGGTCACGCTCACGGGCGATCTCATCGGCATCAATACCGCGATCATCGGGCCCAACGGCGGCAACGTGGGCATCGGTTTCGCGATTCCGATCAACATGGTCCGCCGGGTCATGGATCAGCTCGTCGCCTATGGCGCGGTCGATCGCGGGCGGCTCGGCATCCAGATCCAGGATCTCACGCCCCAGCTCGCCGACGCGCTCGATCTCGAAAAGACCGACGGCGCGCTGATCACCCGCATCGCGCCCGGCTCGCCGGCCGACGAGGCGGGACTCCGGGCCGGAGACGTGGTCGTCAAGGTCGACAACCAACCGGTGCGCAATGCGTCCCAGCTTCGCAACGCGCTCGGACTCTTGCGCGCCGGCGAGCCGACCCGCATTACCGTCATCCGCGACGGGCGCGAGCGCACGCTTCGCGCGGTGCTCGCCAAGTCCAAGCAGATGACCGTGCAGGCCACGGGGCCGGCGCGACGACTCGCCGGGGCGACCTTCGAGACCCTGGGACCCGACTCGCCGCTTTACGGCCGGGTCGAGGGCGTGCGCGTCGTCGCCGTCGAGCGTGGCAGCCCGGCCTGGCGGATCGGGCTTCGCAAGAACGACGTGATCGTCGCCGTCAACCGCGAGCCGGTCAGCGACCTCGACGGCTTCAAGGCCGCCGTCGCCGCGAGCCGGGGCGCGCTGCTGCTCAACATCCAGCGGGGCGCCGCCCAGGTGTTCATCGTCGTCCGCTAGCCGCGACCCTTCAATAGAGACCCTCACGGTCGGAACCGAGGAAAGCGAGGGAGCGATGGAAAAGAAGACGCAGTACAACCTCTGGTACTTAGTCATCGCCATCGTCGGCGTCCTGCTTCTGCAACAGATGTGGGCGACGAGCCAGCGCATCGAGCCCCTCGCCTACAGCGATTTCAAGGCGCAGCTCGAGGCCGGCAACGTCGAGGAGATCGCGATCTCCAGCAACTACATCCACGGCAAGCTGCGCCAGCCGCTGTCCGACGGACGCCAGCAGTTCATCGTCACGCGGGTCGATCCCAAGCTCGCCGACGAGCTCGCCAAGTACAAGGTGCGTTTCACGGGCGTGGTCGAATCGACCTTCCTGCGCGATCTCCTGTCGTGGATCGTGCCGATGCTGCTGTTCTTCGCGGTCTGGCTGTTCCTGTTCCGCCGGCTCGCCGAAAAGCAGGGCTTCGGCGGCTTCATGACGGTCGGAAAAAGCAAGGCCAAGGTCTACCTGGAAAAAGACACCAAGGTCTCCTTCGACGACGTCGCGGGCGTCGACGAGGCCAAGGACGAGCTCAAGGAGATCGTCGCCTTCCTCAAGAGCCCGGGCGAGTACGGCAAGCTCGGCGCGCGCATTCCCAAGGGCATCCTGCTGGTCGGGCCGCCCGGCACCGGCAAGACGCTGCTCGCGCGCGCGGTCGCCGGCGAGGCGGGGGTCGCCTTCTTCTCGATCAACGGCTCGGAATTCGTCGAGATGTTCGTCGGCGTCGGAGCGGCGCGGGTGCGCGACCTGTTCGATCAGGCGCGCAAGAACGCGCCTTGCATCATCTTCATCGACGAACTCGATGCGCTGGGGCGGGCGCGCGGCATCGCCGGACCGATGGGCGGCGGACACGACGAGAAGGAGCAGACGCTCAACCAGCTTCTCGCCGAGCTCGACGGCTTCGACCCGACCGAGGGCGTGGTCCTGCTCGCCGCGACCAACCGGCCCGAGGTGCTCGACCCGGCGTTGCTGCGCGCCGGGCGCTTCGACCGCCAGGTGTTGGTCGACCGCCCCGACCGGCGCGGGCGCGAGGCGATCCTGCGCGTGCATCTCAAGAAGATCACGACCGCGCCCGACGTCGACGTCGAAAAGATCGCCGGCCTCACTCCGGGCTTCTCGGGCGCCGAGCTCGCCAACCTGGTCAACGAGGCGGCGGTGATGGCGACCCGGCGCGGGGCGAACGCGGTGGGGATGGACGATTTCACCGTCGCGGTCGAGCGCATCGTCGCCGGCCTCGAGAAGAAGAACCGCCTGCTCAACCCGCGCGAGCGAAAGATCGTCGCCTACCACGAGATGGGCCACGCGCTGGTCGCCATGTCGTTGCCGGGCACCGACCCGGTCCACAAGGTCTCGATCATTCCGCGCGGGATCGGCGCGCTCGGCTACACGATCCAGCGCCCGACCGAGGACCGCTACCTGATGACCCGCGTCGAGCTCGAAAACAAGATGGCCGTGCTGCTCGGCGGGCGCGCGGCCGAGAAGTTGATTTTCGACCATCTGTCGACCGGCGCCGCCGATGACCTCGCCAAGGCGACCGACATCGCGCGCGGCATGATCATGCGCTACGGCATGGGCGAGAAGCTCGGCAACGTGGTCTACGAGACCGAGACCGCGCCATTCCTCGGCCAGCCGACGGGCTATGCGGGCTGGCAGCCACGCCGCTACAGCGAGGAGACGGCGCGCGAGATCGACTGCGCGGTGCGCCAGATCGTCGACCGGGCGTTCGAGCACGCCCTCGCCTTGCTCGATGCGAACCGCGACCGACTGGAAAAGGGCGCCCGGGAACTGCTCGAACACGAGACGCTGACCGAAACCGCGCTCGCCGCCCTGCGCCCGCCCGCCGCCGAGGAAAGCGCCGAACAGAACGTCGAGGCCGCGTCGTAGGGGAACGGACCGGGCCGCGCGCTACAGCCGGTTGAGCGGAATCTTGAGATAACGCGTTCCGTTGCCCTCGGGCGGCGGCAGGTGGCCCGCGCGGATGTTGACCTGAAGCGCGGGCAGGATGAGCGCCGGCACGGCGAGCGTCTCGTCGCGCGCGCGGCGCATGCGCACGAAATCCTCCGCGCCGGTTCCGCCGCCGACATGAATGTTGCGCGCCCGCTCCTCGCCCACCGTGGTCTCCCAGGCGATATCGCGCGCGCCGCCGGCGCCGTAGTCGTGGCAGACGAACAGGCGGGTGGCGTCGGGCAAGGCGAGGATGCGTCCGATCGAGCGATAAAGAAGCGTCGCGTCGCCGCCCGGAAAGTCGCAGCGCGCGGTGCCCGAATCGGGCATGAACAAGGTGTCGCCGACGAACACCGCGTCGCCCGCCACGTAGCTCGCGCAGGCGGGCGTATGGCCGGGGGTGTGCAGAACCTCGATCTCGATCGCGCCCAGCTCCAGGCGTTCGCCGTCGGCGAGCAGGCGGTCGAACTGGCTGCCGTCGGTCGCGAAGCCGTCGCCCAGGTTGAACAGCGCCGCGAAGGTGGCCTGCACCTCGACGATCCCCGCGCCGAGGGCGACCGTTCCGCCCAGTTCGGCCTTCACGACCTGCGCGCCGCTCAAGTGATCGGCATGGGCGTGGGTCTCGAGAATCCAATCGACGGCGAGGCCGTCGGCGCGGACATGGTCGACGATGCGCGCGACGCCGGCGGCATCGGTGCGCCCCGAGGCCGGATCGTAGTCGAGAACCGGGTCGATGACGGCGGCGCGCCGGGTTTCGGGGTCTGCCACGACGTAGGAGATCGTGTTGCTGCGCGCGTCGAGAAATGCCGTCACGGCCGGCGATCGCATGACCACTCCGTTCTTGTCCCTCGTCCGACCCATATGACGGCGGGGCGGCGTGAAAACGCCGCCCCGAGCATAACCCGGGGCGGCGTCGCCGATCAAAGCCAAAGGGTCGGTTCCGGAAGCGACCCGGACCCGCGCGAGGGCTACGCGGCCTTGATCCTTTCCAGGAAGGTTTCGACCTCGCCCCTGAGCGCCTCGGCCTGCTGGGCGAGCTCGCCCGCGGCATCCAGAACCTGGCTCGACGCGGCCCCGGTCTCGGCCGCGGTCTGGGTTACCCCGCTCGCGTTGGCCGAGGCCGTCTGGGTGCCTTCCGAGGCCTCCTGGACGTTGCGACTGATCTCGTTGGTCGCGGCGCCCTGTTCCTCGACCGCCGCGGCGATCATGGCGGCGATCTCGTCCATCTCGGCGATCTTGGCGCCGATGCTCTCGATCGCCGAGACCGCGTCGCCGGTCGCGTTCTGAATCGACCCGACCTGGGCAGAGATCTCCTCGGTCGCCTTGGCGGTCTGGGTGGCCAGGCTCTTGACCTCGGACGCCACCACCGCGAAGCCCTTGCCCGCCTCGCCGGCGCGCGCCGCCTCGATGGTGGCGTTGAGCGCCAGAAGATTGGTCTGGTTCGCGATGTCGCTGATCAGCTCGATCACCTCGCCGATCTTCTGCGAGGCTTCGGCCAGCCCGCGCACGGTGGCGTTGGTGTGCTCGGCCTCGGAGACCGCCGCCTTGGCCTTGCCCGCCGATTCGGAGACTTGGCGCGAGATCTCGTTGACCGAGGCCGAGAGCTGCTCGGCCGCCGAGGCGACCGCCTCGACATTGGCCGCCGCCTGCTCGACCGCCGAAGCCGCCGAGGTCGCCTGGCCGCTCGACTGGTCGGCGGCCGCGGTCATGGACTGGGCCGTCGCCTGCAATTCGGTCGCGGCCGAGGCGACCGCGTCGACCACCGCCTTCACGCGATTTTCGAACCCTTCGGCGAATTCCTTCTGCTGCTTGCGCGTCTCGTTGCCGATCCGGCGGCGCTCTTCCATCGACTTCTTGAGCACGTTGTCGGCCAGCACGGTCTGATCGCGGTAGGTCTTGATCGCCCTCGAAAGGTAGCCGATCGTGTCCTGACGGTCGGCGAAGGGAATTTCCGCGTCGGTATCGCCGAACACCGCCTGGGTGGTGGAGCGACCGATGGCCCTGAGCGATCCCACCATCCGACGGATGACGAACCAGCTCAGAACGGTCACCACGACCGCGGCCGCCATCAGAATGCCGAAAATCGTGATCGCGCGGTCGAGGCCGGCGGAAACCGTGGCCGCCACCTCGTCGACGCCCGCAATCCCGGTGCTCACCTCCGCTCCGACGAGCGCGACCAGCTTGTCCACCTCGCCGGTCAGCTTCTCGGCGGTGGCGTCGAAGGCGCTCATACGGGTGTTGCCAAGCGCCGGCCCGCCGGCGACATAGGCCTCGGCCATCGCCTTGCCGGCGGCGTAATAGGGGTCGAATACCTTCTTCAGGTGGCCGAGCTCGGTCGCGATCTCGTCGAGGGAGAGTCGTTCGGCGATCGCGCGCGCCTCGGCGACGTCGTTCTCGAACGCGGTCGCGTACTGGGCCGCCTTGGCGAAACCGTCGTCGAGACCGTCCTGGCCCCGGGTCGCCGAAATGTCGGAAAGCCACTGCTGAACCTGCACGATATCGAAACGGATCGTGGCGATTGCCCTGTCGAGCGGCAAATCGCCGTGGCCGATGCGCTTGATCGCCGTGTGGGCCTGATGAAACCCGCCCGCCTGGTCCTTCACGCTCACGATCCCATAGGCGGCGACGCCGATCAGGCAGAACGCGAGCAGCGCCGTCACGCCGTAAAGACGGCCTCGCACGGTGCCGAAAAACGCGACCAGCCGCGCGACGGGGTTCCCCGGGTGACGAGCCCGCTTGCCCGCGATCACGCCCTCGAAGAACGACTTGTATTCCATGTCGCTCTTGAGGATGTGGTTCATCAGCCAGTCCTTGAGGAAGGCCAGCAACGCCCCGTCGACCGCGCCGTCGTCTCCGGCGGCGAAACGGTCGCGAACGTCCTTGATTCGCGCCTCGAACTTTCGATGCGCGATCTTCTGATCGTCCAATCCGACGTAGCCGTAGTTGTCCATCAACAGCTCTTCGCGCCGGAAGTGGAGCGCGACGTAGTCGTCGAGCTCCTGGAGTGCCCGCGCGCGCATACCCCGGCCCTGAGCGGACTCGATGATGTCGTGCAGATTGTTGATGAGATCGACCAGCGCCCGATGATCATGGTCGATGATCGGAATATTGGTGTTGTAGCTATCCTGCCATTCGATGAGAGCCATTATTCGTGCCCCATAAATATTTGTCCTTGGCGGATCCCGCCGCGCGGCGCGCACGGGATGCCCGATCCCGGATCGTCCGAACGGCCGTGCTCGATATCCCCCCGAGCACGGCTCGCTTCTCATGATGGCGGCGACGACGCCGTCTCGCTCGGCGACGAAGGTTGCCGACGGCACCCCTTGATCGTCGAAATTCGGACTTTGGCTCGATAAAACTCCAGGTTGACGAAAAATTGGTAAACGCGCCCCGGATCGCGCACGAACATTTCAATTGCGCGGGAGGGCGCTTTCCCGATATGTCCATGGCGCGCTTTGGAAAATGCGGCACCCGAGGGATTTTGCGCGGAAAATGATCGATCTGCTCGTCATCGGCGGTGGAATCAACGGCACAGGGATAGCCCGCGACGCCGCCGGGCGCGGGCTTTCGGTCGTGCTGTGCGAGCAGGGCGATCTCGCTTCGGCGACCTCGTCTGCGAGCAGCAAGCTCATTCACGGGGGCTTGCGCTATCTCGAATACTACGAGTTCCGGCTGGTCCGCGAGGCGCTGACCGAGCGCGAGGTGCTGCTCGAGAATGCGCCCCACATCATCTTTCCCATGCGCTTCGTGCTGCCGCACGACCGCTCGCTGCGCCCCGCCTGGATGATCCGCGCGGGACTGTTCCTCTACGACCACCTCGGCGGACGCAAGCGACTGCCGGGGTCTCGCGGCATCGATCTCGCGCGCGAGCCCGCCGGCGCGCCGCTCAAGCCCGACTACCGCAAGGGCTTCGTCTATTCGGACTGCTGGGTCGACGACGCCCGGCTCGTGGTGCTCAACGCGCTCGACGCGGCGGCGCGCGGCGCCGAAATCCGCACCCGCACGCGCTGCGTCTCGGCGCGGCGGACGGGCGCGGGCTGGGAGGCGACGCTGCGCGACCTCGGAACCGGCGCCGAAACCACCCTGGCCGCGCGCATCCTGGTCAACGCCGGCGGCCCCTGGGTCGCCCGCATCGTCGAGGACACGCTCGCGCTGCCCAAGCGCGCGCCCCTGCGCCTCGTCAAGGGCAGTCATATCGTCGTCCCCCGCCTGCACGACGGCGAGCAGGCCTATATCCTGCAAAACCACGACGGTCGGGTGGTGTTCGTCATCCCCTACGAGGGCGCGTTCAGTCTGATCGGCACCACCGACGTTCCCTTCGAGGGGGATCCGTCCTCGGTCTCGATCACCCCGGACGAGGTCCGCTACCTCTGCGACGCGGTCGGGCGCTACTTCCGCGCGCCCCCCAAACCCGAGGACGTGGTCTGGTCCTATTCCGGGGTCCGTCCGCTTTACGACGACGCGGCCGAGAGCGCTTCGGCGGTCACCCGCGATTACGTGCTCGACCTCGACGCCGGGCCGGACCGGGCGCCGCTTCTTTGCGTCTACGGCGGCAAGATCACGACCTATCGCCGGCTGGCCGAGCATGTATTGCACGACCTCGCCCCCCATACGCCCGGCGCGAGCGGACCCTGGACCGACAAGGCGCCGTTGCCGGGCGGCGATCTGCCGGGGGTCGATTTCCCGCGCTTCCTGGCGGACTTGCGCGAAGCCCGCCCCTGGCTGCCCGAGGCGCTCGCCCACCGGCTGGCGCGCGCCTACGGCACGCGGGTCGAGCGGGTGCTGGGCGACGCCGCCTCGCTCGACGATCTCGGGCGCGATTTCGGCGCCGGTCTCCACGAACGCGAGGTCGCCTACCTGCTCGACGAGGAATGGGCGGAAACCGCCGAGGACATCCTGTGGCGGCGAACCAAGCTCGGCCTTCACCTGCCGAGGGAGGCGCGGATCGCGCTCGAGACCTGGCTCGCCGGGGCGAACAGCCGCGCGCGGGCCGACTGAGTCGCCGCGCGGCGTCAAGCGTCGCGATGCCCCGCGCGGGGATGTTACGATGCCGGCGTCGCCTCCCCCGCCGCGCGCGCATGAACCCGTCCCATAGATGAACGCGACCGCATCGAGCCCCCTTCCCACGGACCCGCCGCGCGCGAGCGCGGGCGAACGCGTCTGGGTCGCACTCTTCTGGACCCTGCTCGTCGCCGGGATCGTGCTTCACGTTCCGGTGCCGATCGGCCGGGCGGGGGACGCGATCAACCTCTCGCTTTACGATGCGGTACTTCCCGCCCTATTCGTGGTCGCCGCGCTGCGCGGCGAGGTCGCGCGCCCCTCGCGCGGCGAGGTCGCGGTTTTCGTCGTCCTTGTCGCGCTGGTGCTCGGGCATGGCGCCGCGACGCTGTGGCTAGACGCGGACGCGCGCCTCGCGCCGCTCGCCCGCGAAACCGCGAAGACGCTCGCCTTCCTGCTTGATCTCGGGCTGCTCGTCCTCGTCTTTCGCGCCTCTCCCGCGGCGCGCCCGGCCCCGGGTCTGATCGCGGCGCTTCTCGTGGCCACCATCGCCTATGCCGTCACCCGCCGCATGGCCGAGATCTCCGGGCAGGGGACGATGTACGAAACCCTGTTCCTCGGCACGGTCTTCGGGCTTCTCGTCCTGTTCGTCGCGCGTCTCGACCCGATCGAGACCCTGCGCCGCGCCGGCGCGGTCGCGGCCCTCGCCGCGCTCGCCGCCGCCACCGCCTTCATTCTCGCCGGCAAGGCCTTCTTCGCCGTCGGCCTCGGCATCGTCGCGATCGCCGGCGCGACGATGTTGGTTCGTGCGTCGGGGCGGCGCTGGATCGCGCTTGCCCTCGCCGCCGCCACCCTGATCGCGCTCGGCGCGGCGGCGAGTAGCGGCCGAATACCGCAATTTGGCCTCGGCGTCGCCGACAGCATCTCCGTATCGCTCGGCATCCGCCTGACCCTGTGGCGACTCGCGCTCGATGCGATCGGCGAGAGCTTTCCCTGGGGGATCGGCGCCGGCCAATTCTCTCCGCTGACCGAGGAGGTCCCGGTGCTCGTCGCCGCGGGGCTGCGGGTCGTCCACGACACGCCGCTCGCGCTCACGGCCGAGCTGGGCGCGCTGGGCGTCCTCTTCGCCGTCCTGCTCGCGGCGCTGATCCTGCGGGTCGCCTGGACCTGGTCCTGGCCGGTGCGCCTGTGCTTTCTTCTCTACATCTCGGTTCCCTTCCTGCTGAACGACATGCTGGGGTTCCGCGTCATCCATCTTCTGCTCGCGCTCGGCCTCGCCCGCGTGGCCTCTCCCGACGCGGGATCGTCCAACACGGATTCGCCCGGAGCGGAATTACATCGTGCGGGATAGGTTTCCCTTCATCGCGCTCGCGGGCGCGCTGGTCTCGCGGCTGTCGGCCTATGCGGTTCTGCTGCTCGCGGCCCGGTTGCTCATGCCCCGCGAGTTCGGCGCGGTCGCGGTGCTGATGATCGTCGCCGCGATCCTCAACGCCCTGGCCAGCGGTGGCGGCGACATGTGGCTCAACCGCTTCACCGACCCGGCGACGGCCTTGGCGCGGCGCGCGCCCTGGGTGCGGCCGGTCTATCTCGCGATCTGCGCCGTGATCGCGATCGTCGTGATCGTCCTGGGCGCCGGCGCGGCGCTCGCCCTCGATCTTTTCGCGTCCTTTTCGAACGCGCTGATCCTCGCCGTTCTGGGCGCGGCCTTCGCGGGTCTCGCCGAGGCGCTGCTCGCCGTCGTCCGGGCGAGTGGGCGCATCCTGGCCTTTTTCGCCCTGCGCGACATCATCGTGCCGGTCGGCTTCATCGCCGCGATCGCGATCGTTCGACCGATGACCGCGGCCGGATTGTTCGCCGTCTACGCCACGCTTTGGGGCGGCGTCTTCCTCGTCGCCGGCGCGTGGTCCGCGGCGATCGCCGGCGCGCCCCGCCCCTACCGCCTGCAGCGCCGACGGTTATGGACGCTCGCGGCCCGGCACACGATCACCCTGATCGCAAGCAATCTGAGCTCGCGCCTCGCCGCCTATATCGACGTGCTCGCGCTGAGTTGGCTGATCGCGCTCGCCGAGGTCGGCGAGTACCGGGTCGCCGCGCTGCTCGCGATCGGCTTCATGGTCGTGCAGCATTTCGTTTTCCTGGGCCTCCCTTGGGAAATGCGGCGCGTGGGCGACGACGCCGCGCGCGCCGATGCCTATGAGCGGGTCCGCGCGCGCCAACGCATTCTCGTCGGCCTGGGGGGCATCGCCCTGGTTCTCGCTTGGCTGCTTGCCGAGCCGCTTCTCCTTCTGTTCGGCGATCGTTTCACCGCCGTCGCCTGGATCCTGCGCGCGCTTGCGGTCTTGCGCTTCGCCGAGTTGCTCTGGGGACCGCAGCACGAAATCCTGATCAGCAACGGCTTCGTTCGCGCCGACGCCGAAGCCAATATCGCCGCGATCGGCGCCTGGGGCATTGCCTTCGCGTTGACGACCGACGCGCTCGACCCCCGGGCCGCCGCGGTCGTCGCCGTGGGCATTGCCAGCCTCGTCGGCCAGATTTATCGCTTTCGCGCCCTGCGCCGCGCCGGGCTGCCCTGCCCCCGAGGCATCGGCGTCCGATTGCGGCCGTCGCGGTCGCATGGGAATCGGGTGCCGATCCTGATCGTCGTCAACGCGCTCGGTCGCGGCGGAACCGAGAGTCATCTCGCCCGGGTTCTGCCCCGCCTGGTCGCGCGCGGCTGGTCGATCGTCGTCTATACGCTGCTCGAAGCCGGCGTCTTCGCGCCGAGAATGACCGAAGCCGGCGTGCGCGTTCTCGCTCCGTCCGGCAGCCGCCCCTGGGCGCGGCTGGGCTTTGTCGGGCGGGCGGCGCGCTTGACGCTGCGCGCCTTCGGCCTTTGCGCGCTCGCCTTCCGTCTGCGCCCCGGGATCGTGCATTACTTCCTGCCGGCGGGGTATCTGATCGGCGGCGCCTGCCTGCGGATCACCCCCGCCCCGATCGAGATCATGAGCCGGCGCAGCCTCAACGCCTATCAGCGCAGGCATCCGCTGCTCGCGCGGATCGAGCACCGCATGCATCCGCGCATGACCGCGATCCTCGGCAACAGCGAGGCCGTGCTGCGCGAGCTCGAGAACGAACCCGGCGTTCCGCGCGACCGGCTGGTTCTGATCCGCAACGGTATCGACACCGCGCGCTTCGCCGAAGACGATCGCGCGACGGCCCGGCGACGGCTCGACCTCGCGGCCGGGGCCTTCGTCATGGCGATCGTCGCCAACCTCATTCCCTACAAGGGACACGCCGATCTGATCGACGCGCTTGCCCACGTAAGGGACCGCCTGCCCGCGGGCTGGCGCCTGCTGTGCGTCGGCCGCGACGACGGCATCCGCGCATCGCTCGAGGCGCGCGTGGCCGCGCGGGGGCTGGTCGAGAACATCCGCTGGCTGGGCGAGCGCGACGATGTGGCCGAGGTGCTGGCGGCGGCCGACCTCGGCATCCTGTGCTCGCACGAGGAAGGGTTCTCCAACGCCGTGCTCGAGAGCATGGCGGCGGGGCTCGCCATGGTCGTGACCGATGTCGGCGGCAACCGCGAGGCGGTGATCGACGGGGTCACCGGGCTGGTCGTGCCGCCGCGCGCGCCCGAAGCGCTCGGCGAGGCGATCGCCACGCTCGCCGCCGACCCGGCGCGGCGGGCGGCGATGGGTGCGGCGGGCCGGACGCGGGTCGCCGAATGCTTCTCGCTCGACCGCTGCGTCGCCGACTACGACCGCCTGTATCGGGCGCTGATCGCCGGGGAGAGGATCGGCGCCGATTCATTGCGAAAAAACACGCCTCAGCGCGGGTAGGACGCTCCGTTCACGTCGATGGTGGTGCCCGTGGCGTGGCGGGCGAGACCGCTCGCGAGAAAGGCGACCACGTTGGCGACGTCTTCCGGGGGCACGACCTCGCCGAGCGGAATTTCCGAAACCACGGAGTCCGATCCGTGCTCGCGAAAATACGCCTCCGCCATTTCGGTGCCGACGAAACCCGGCGCGACCGCGTAGGCCAGCACGCCCTCGGCCGCGAAGCCACGCGCGATGGTGCGCGTGAGCGCGATCATGCCGCCCTTGGACGCCGCATAATGGCTGTAGTCGGGCGCGTCGCCGCGAAACGCCGCCCGGCTCGCGATATTGACGATGATGCCGCCGCCGTGGTCGCGGAAATGGCGTACCGCCTCGCGGCAGAGATGCGCCGTCGCGACCAGGTTGATACGCAGGGTGCGCGCCCAGACATCCGCCCAATGGGCGAAATCGTCGTCGACCGAGGCGGGCAGATAAACGCCCGCGTTGTTGACGAGCACGTCGATCCGCCCTTTCCAGGCGAGTGCCTCGGCCCAGACCGCGCCGGGGGCCGCGTCGCCGTCGAGATCGCCGCGCACGAGATGGCAATGGGTGGGCCCGATCTCGACCGCGAGCGCGCGGGCCGCGTCGCCGCTGCGCGCGTAGTGAAGCACCACGTCGGCGCCCAGCCCCCCGAGCCTGCGGATGATGGCCGCGCCGATCCCGCGCGAGCCGCCGGTCACCAGAACCACCTTGCCGGTCAGATCGATCATGTCTCTCCCTCCTTGGCAGCGCTTTCCCCAGGCGCTATATAGCCGATCGGCGAGCGCGCCGCGCGGTTTTCGGTCGATCCGGACGGGCGTCGCGGTTTCGTGTCGCGCGATGGTTTCCCGATTTGTTCCCGCCGCCGGCCCGATGCGCGCCGATTTCGACGTCGAACGGGGCGAGAGTGCTTGACAAGAGGCGCGCTTTCCCTAATTCAGAAACAGGACCGGTCCGGTCCCCTATTCACGTGCCCCCAACCGCGACGGAGCGACGCGCATGATCCGATTGAGCCGCCTGGCCGACTATGGCGTCGTTCTGATGACCCATGTCGCGACCGGCGTCGAGCGCCCGCAGACGGCCGCCGCCGCCGCCGCCGCGACTCGGATTCCCGAGCCCACGGCGTCGAAGATCCTGAAGCTCCTGGCGCGCGCGGGCCTGCTCGAATCACAGCGCGGGATCAACGGCGGCTTCGCGCTCGCGCGCGATCCCGGCGACATCACGGTGGCCGAGATCGTCACCGCCGTCGACGGGCCGATCGCGCTGACCGAATGCCAGGAGATCGGCGGGGCGTGCAGTTTCGAGGAGACCTGCCCGACGCGCGGCAACTGGCACAAGATCAACGACGCCGTCCACCGCGCGCTCGACGAGATTTCACTCGCCGAAATGACGACGCCGTTCGCGCCGTTCATCGCGCAACCCTGCGGCCCGGCGTCCAGCCGGGCGTCTTCGTAGCGGCACGGGCAATGCGGCGGGAACCGGGAGAACGAGGCATGGCGGCATCGGTTGACACGCGCGAGGCGGTCGGCGCGCTCGGCGACGGCGATTACAAGTACGGCTTCGTCACCGACATCGAGATGGAGACCGCCCCCAAGGGGCTGAGCGAGGACATCGTCCGTCTGATCTCGGCCAAGAAGGGCGAGCCCGACTGGCTGCTGGAGTGGCGGCTGCGCGCCTATCGCCGCTGGCTCGACATGCCCGAGCCGCGTTGGGCGAAGCTCCACTTCCCGCCGATCGACTATCAGGACGCCTATTACTACGCCGCGCCCAAGTCGGGGAAGGCCAAGCCCAAGAGCCTCGACGAGGTCGATCCCGAGCTTCTTCGCACCTACGAGAAGCTCGGCATCCCCTTGAAGGAGCAGGAAGTGCTCGCCGGCGTCGCGGTCGACGCGGTGTTCGACAGCGTCTCGGTCGCGACCACCTTCAAGGGCAAGCTCGCCGAGATGGGCGTCATCTTCTGCCCGATCTCGGAGGCCGTGCGCGACCATCCCGACCTGGTGCGCAAGTATCTCGGCAGCGTGGTGCCCTATTCCGACAACTTCTACGCCACGCTGAACTCGGCGGTGTTCACCGACGGCTCCTTCGTCTACATCCCCAAGGGGGTGCGTTGCCCGATGGAGCTTTCGACCTATTTCCGCATCAACACCGCCAACACCGGCCAGTTCGAGCGCACCCTGATCATCGCCGACGAGGGCTCCTACGTGAGCTATCTCGAAGGCTGCACCGCGCCCATGCGCGACGAGAACCAGCTTCACGCCGCGGTGGTCGAACTCGTCGTCCTCGACGACGCCGAGATCAAATATTCGACGGTCCAGAACTGGTATCCCGGCGACAAGGACGGGCGCGGCGGCATCTACAACTTCGTCA
>CAZHDF010000051.1:0-20908 GCA_964531525.1 uncultured Alphaproteobacteria bacterium
CCCCCATGACCACCGCATAGGCCGCGAGATGGGCGAGAAACCCCCGAAGCCGCCGCCCATCGCCTCCGCCGCCGCTCATAGCGGAATGTTGGAATGCTTCTTCGCCGGGTTCTCCAACCGCTTGTTCCGCAGCATGGCGAGCGCGCGGCAGATCCGGCGGCGCGTGTTGCGCGGCGTGATCACGTCGTCGATGAAACCCCGGTGGCCGGCGATGAAGGGATTGGCGAACTTGGCGCGGTATTCCTCGGTTCGCGCCTCGATCGTCGCGGGGTCGTCGAGATCGGCGCGGAAGATGATCTCGACCGCCCCCTTGGGGCCCATCACCGCGATTTCGGCCGAGGGCCAGGCGTAGTTCACGTCGCCGCGCAGATGCTTCGAGCTCATGACGTCGTAGGCCCCGCCATAGGCCTTGCGCGTGATCACCGTGACCTTGGGCACCGTCGCCTCGGCGAAGGCGAACAGGAGCTTCGCGCCGTGCTTGATGATGCCGCCGTGTTCCTGCGCCGTGCCGGGTAGGAAGCCGGGCACGTCGACGAAGGTGACGATCGGAATGTCGAAGCAGTCGCAGAAGCGCACGAAGCGCGCCGCCTTGCGCGAGGAATCGATATCCAGGCAGCCCGCCAGCACCATCGGCTGGTTGGCGACGATCCCGACCGTCGCCCCCGCCATGCGGCCGAGGCCGACGATGATGTTGCCGGCGTAGTCGGGCTGAATCTCGAAGAAGTCGCCCTCGTCGACCACCGCCTCGATCAGCTCGCGCATGTCGTAGGGCTTGTGGGGGTCGGTGGGCACCAGGGTTTCGAGCGCCGGCGCCGGCCTGTCGATCGGGTCGCCGGTCGGGCGGACCGGCGGCTCCTCGCGGTTCGAGGCCGGCAGGAAATCGACGAAACGCCGGGTCTCGAGAAGCGCCTCGACGTCGTTGGCGAAGGCAAGATCGGCGACGCCCGAGCGCCCGGTATGGGTCGCCGCCCCGCCGAGGTCGGCGTGGCTGACCTCCTCGTGGGTCACGGTCTTGACCACCTCGGGGCCGGTCACGAACATGTAGGACGTGTCCTCGACCATGAAGATGAAGTCGGTCATGGCCGGCGAATAGACCGCGCCCCCCGCGCAAGGCCCCATGATGACCGAGATCTGCGGCACCACGCCCGAGGCGAGCACGTTGCGCTGGAACACCTCGGCATAGCCGGCGAGCGAATCGATGCCCTCCTGAATGCGCGCGCCGCCCGAATCGTTGAGCCCGATCACCGGCGCGCCGAGCCGCAGCGCATGGTCCATGATCTTGCAGATCTTGCCCGCGTGCGCCTGGCTGAGCGAGCCGCCGAAGACCGTGAAATCCTGGCTGAAGACGAATACCAACCGGCCGTTAATGGTGCCCTGACCGGTCACCACCCCGTCGCCCGGCACGCGCTGCTCGGCCATGCCGAAGTCGGTGCAGCCGTGCTCGACGAACATGTCGTATTCCTCGAACGAGCCGGGATCGAGCAGAATTTCGAGGCGCTCGCGCGCGGTCAGCTTTCCCTTGGCGTGCTGGGCGTCGATCCGGCGTTGGCCGCCGCCGAGGCGCGCCGCCGCGCGCTTGCGTTCGAGTTCCTCGATGATTTCCCTCATGGCATCCCCGCGCCGCGTTCCCGGCCCCCAGCGGAACCGATAAGCCCTTTTTCCGCTGGCATCTTACGGGGGATTACCGCCAGCGCCAAACCGCTCAGGTCCGCGACAGGGTGAGAAATCGCGCCGCGGCCGCGATCTCGGCGGCGAGTCGGTCGGCGCGCGCGCGGCCGTCCGCGTCCTCGCCCCAGCTTTCGGCCTGGAAATCCTCGTCCACCCGGCTCGCCGCGAAGGCCGCCCGGGCGTCGAGCCGGCCGGCGGCGAGCGCCAATGCGATCACCAGCGAGCCGCAGGCGGTCGTCATCGCATGGAGCGCGGCGAGGGCGAAATCGTCGAACGCCTCGATCCGAGCGCGCAGCGCGGCGAGCGCCTCGGGCGGCTGCGCGATCGGCAGCACCCCCGGCGCCACCGCGAGCCGCGCGCCGGTCTCCGCCGCCAGCCAGTCGAGCAGCGGGTCCCAGGCCGCCGCCTGGCGCGCGACCAGGGCCTCGGGCCGCGCGGCGCGGTGGCAAACGAGGTCGGTCTCGCCGTAGCCCGCGATCTCGCGCAAGGTCGGCGCGCGGTCGCGGCGCAGGACGTCGAGGACCGAGGCGGCGAGCGCGTTGAGCGGCATGGCGGCGCGCTCGATCGTCTCGCCCTGCGCCTCCCACTCGGCGGCGAGCGCGGCGGCGAGCGCGGCGGTCGGCAGGATCAGCGCATGGCCGCCCGGCGTGCGCGCGACGCGATCGTCGAGGGTGACGGCGAACCCGTCGCCCTCGGCGCGGCTGTCGGCCCGGGCGTAGACGCGCTTCATGGGCCCGAACCGATCGTTTCGACCAGCTCGGCGAAGCTCGCGACCACCGCCTCGGCGCCCGAGGCGAGAAGCTCCCGGGGCTCGTGGTAGCCCCAGCCGACGCCGAGCGCGCGGGCCCCGGCGGCGCGCGCCATTTCAATATCGAAGGTCGTATCGCCGACCAGCACGGTCTCGGCGGCCTCGACCCCGGTCTCGTCCATCGCCCGTTCGAGCATCGCCGGATGGGGCTTGCTGGGGGCGTCGTCGGCGGTCTGCAAGGTGATGAAGCGCGCCGCGAGCCCTACACGGTCGAGGGTCGCGCGCAGACCGCGCCGCGACTTTCCGGTCGCGATGCCGAGCAGATAGCCCGCCGCGTCGAGCGCTTCGATCGCCTCGCGCGCGCCCGCGAACAAGGGCTCGCGGTGCGAGGGCCGGGCGCGCAGCGCCATGAAGGCGTCGCGGTAGGCCTCGACCAGGCGGGCGTGCTCGTCCGCGTCGCCCTCGGGGCGAAGCGCCGCCATCGCCAGCGGCAGGGACAATCCCACGATCCGCCGCACCGACGCCCCCGAGGGTGGTGCGAGGTCGCGCGCGACGAAGGCCTGGCGCATGGCCTCGATGATCCCGTGCTGGCTGTCGACCAGCGTGCCGTCGCAGTCGAAGACGATCAGCCTGACCATCGCTCAGCCTTCGGCCGGGAATGAAACGTCCCCGGACGGGTCCGGGTCGAAGCCCAGGAAGGCCCAAGTCTCGCGCATATGCGACGGCAAGGGTGCGACCACGCGAAGCGGGCGACCGCCGCCGGGGGGGCGCGGAAGCTCGATCGCGCGGGCATGAAGGTGCAAGCGCGACGCGATCCCCTCGCCCTTGAGAAAGGCTCCGGCGCCGCCGTACTTGCCGTCGCCCTGGATCGGCGTGCCGAGCGCCGCGCAATGAACGCGGATCTGGTGGGTGCGCCCGGTGCCGGGCTGAAGCGCGAGCCAGGCGGCGCGCGCGCCGGCGGTCTCGATCACCGCGTAATGGGTGATCGCGGCCTTGCCTTCGGCGTCGGCGGCCATGCGCTCGCCCGCCGCGCCGCCGCCCGTCTTGGCGAGCGGCAGCGCGATCCGCCCGCTATCGGCCGGCGGCAGGCCGACCACCAGCGCCCAGTAGAGCTTGCGCAAGCGACGGCCGCGAAACGCCGCGCCCAGCCGGGCGGCGGCGCGGGCGTTGCGGGCCAGCAGCAGAACGCCGCTGGTGTCGCGGTCGAGCCGATGGACGAGGCGCGGGCGCTCTCCGGCCTCGAAGCGGAGCGCATCGAGCATCGCGTCGAGATGGCGGCGCGTTCCCGTGCCCCCCTGAACCGCGAGGCCGGCGGGCTTGTCGATGGCGATGACATCGGCATCGCGGTAGAGCACGCGGGCGCGCAGCGCCTCGGCCTCCTCGGGGCTCGGGGGCGGCGGCGGTTGCTTCCGCGCGACGGGGGACGGCGAGGCGGAGACGCCGAGCGGCGGCACGCGCACGCGCTGGCCGGGCGCCAGGCGAAGCCCCGCCTTGGCGCGCGCGCCGTCGACCCGAACCTGCCCGGTGCGCAGGAGCTTTTCGAGCCGGCCGTGGCCGAGATCGGGGAAATGGCGGCGGAACCAGCGGTCGAGGCGCATCTCGCCCTCGTCCCGCGTCACCTCGCGAATTTCGACCCGGCTCACGCGAGAACCAGGCGCAGTAGCGTCATGCCGAGCATGAAGCCGACCAGCGCCACGATGACCGAGGCCACCACGTAGAACCCCGCGGAACCGAGCTGCCCGCGCTGGATCAACGTCACGACGTCGAGCGAGAAGGTCGAGAAGGTGGTGAAACTGCCGAGCATGCCGACGACGAGAAAGGCGCGCATCTCGCCACCCACGGTCCAGGCGAGCGCCATGGCCTCGACCATCGCGCCGAGGATGAAGGACCCGACGATATTGACCGTCAGCGTGCCGTAGGGAAAGACCGCCCCCAGCCAATGCCCGACCCGGACCATGACGAGATAGCGGGCGACGGCGCCGACCGCCCCGCCCGCGGCGACCGCGAGAACCGCGTTCATGCGCGTCCTCCCGGAAAAAAATTCCGAACGATCCTCAAGACAACTCCCGGAAATGTCCATCCTGGTTACGCATGCCGGAATTCGGCTCATGCCTTGTCGGGAGCCTTGCCGCGCAGGCGCTCCCAATAGGCCAGGCGCTTGGCGACCTCGCGCTCGAACCCGCGTTCGCCGGGTCGATAATAGGTCTCGCGCGCCATGTCGTCGGGGAAGTAGTTCTGACCGGAAAACCCCGCCTCCGTATCGTGGTCGTAAACGTAGCCCGCGCCATAGCCCAGATCCTTCATCAGCCGCGTGGGCGCGTTCAGGATATGGGCGGGCGGCATCAGCGAGCCGTGCTCGCGCGCGCTCCGCATCGCCGCGCCGAGCGCGCGGTAGGCGGCGTTCGACTTGGGCGCGGTCGCGAGATAGATCACGCATTGGGCGAGCGCGAGCTCGCCCTCGGGCGAACCGATGAAGTCGTAGGCATCCTTGGCGGCCATCGCCTGGACCAGCGCCTGGGGGTCGGCGAGCCCGATGTCCTCGGAGGCGAAGCGGACCAAGCGGCGCGCGATATAGAGCGGGTCCTCCCCGGCGTCGAGCATGCGCGCGAGCCAGTAGAGCGCCGCATTCGCGTCCGAGCCGCGCAGCGATTTGTGGAGCGCGCTGATGAGGTTGTAATGCCCCTCCTGCGCCTTGTCGTAGAGCGGCACGCGCTTGGCGAGCGCCTGGCCGAGTCCGGCGGCGTCGAGCCGCGTCTCCTCGGGCAGGCGGAATAGCTCCTCGACCAGATTGAGAAGAAACCGCCCGTCGCCGTCGGCCATGTCGCAAAGCGCCGCGCGGGCGTCGTCGTCGAGCGGCAGGGCGCGCCCGACCGCCGCCTCGGCGCGCGCGAGCAGCGTCTCGAGCGCCGTCCGGTCGAGCCGGTTGAGCACCAGAACCTGGCAGCGCGACTGAAGCGCGCCGATCAGCTCGAACGAGGGGTTCTCGGTGGTCGCGCCGACCAGAATGACGGTGCCGTCCTCGACATGGGGCAGCAGCCCGTCCTGCTGGGCGCGGTTGAAGCGGTGAATCTCGTCGATGAAAAGAAGCGTGCCCTGTCCCATGGCGCGCCGCTCGCGGGCGCGGGCGAATACCTTACGCAGGTCCGCGACGCCCGAAAAGACCGCCGAAAGCGGCTCGAAGGCGAAGTCGGTCTCCTTGGCGAGCAAGCGCGCGATGGTCGTCTTGCCGGTGCCGGGCGGCCCCCAGAGGATGAGCGAGGCGAGACGATGCTCGGCCAGCATGCGCCCGAGCGGACCGTCGGGGGCGAGAAGATGGTCCTGACCGACGACCTGGTCGAGACTATCGGGCCGCAGGCGGTCGGCCAGCGGCTGGGGAGCGTTTTGTTCGAAAAGCGTGGGCAACGGCCTCGGTCCTCGAAGCCGGCGTCACGCCGGGCGCGGAGGCGCGCCTGGCGTCACGACTCCTCGTCGTCCTCCGTCCCGCCGACGGGGCCGGAATCCTGACCCTTGGCCTCGGGATCGCGATCGACCAGTTCGATCACCGCCATCGGTGCCGCGTCGCCGTAGCGGACGCCCGCGTGCAGGACTCGCGTGTAGCCGCCCTGACGCTCGGCGTAGCGCGGGCCGAGGGTGGCGAACAGTTTTTCGGTCAATCCCCGGTCGCGGAGGACCGAAAGCGCTTGGCGGCGCGCGTGCAGATCGCCGCGCTTGCCGAGCGTGATCAGCTTCTCGACATAGGGGCGCAGTTCCTTCGCCTTGGGCAGCGTGGTCTTGATCTGCTCGTGCTTGATCAGCGCCATCGCCATGTTGGCGAGCATGGCCTTGCGATGGCTCGCGGTCCGATTCAGCTTACGGCCGCCGTTCCCGTGGCGCATGGTTCTTCCCTTCCGTCCAATAATCTCCCGACGCGGTCAGCCGGGCGTCGGTCAATAGGGCTCGTCGAGCCTCTTGGCCAGTTCCTCCACGTTCTCGGGCGGCCAGTTGGTCACCTCCATCCCGAGGTGCAGGCCCATCTGCTCCAGAACTTCCTTGATCTCGTTCAGCGACTTGCGCCCGAAGTTCGGGGTCCGCAGCATCTCCTGCTCGGTCTTCTGGACGAGATCGCCGATGTAGACGATGTTGTCGTTCTTGAGGCAGTTGGCCGAACGCACCGAAAGCTCGAGCTCGTCGACCTTGCGCAGCAGGTTCGGATTGAACGCCGGCTCGGCCGCCTGCTCCTCGGGGCTCACGGTGCTCGGCTCCTCGAAGTTGATGAAGAGTTGGAGCTGATCCTGGAGGATCCGCGCGGCGAGCGCGACCGCGTCCTCGGGCGAGATCGCGCCGTTGGTCTCGACCCGCATGGAGAGCTTGTCGTAGTCGGTGACCTGCCCGACGCGGGTATTGTCGACCTTGTAGGCGACCTTCTTGACCGGGCTGAACAGCGCGTCGACCGGGATCAGGCCGATGGGCGCATCCTCGGCGCGGCTCTGCGCCGCGGCGACATAGCCCTTGCCCGCCTCGACCGTCAGCTCCATCGAAATCTTGGCGCCGTCGTCGAGGGTGCAGATATGGTGCTTCGGGTCCATGACATCGATGTCGTGGCCGGTCTCGATCATCGAGGCGGTGACATCGCAGGGCCCCTCGGCGCGCAGCGACATGCGCTTGGGCCCCTCGCCGTGCATGCGCAGCGACATCGACTTGATGTTGAGGACGATATCGGTCACGTCCTCGCGCACGCCGGGGATCGACGAGAATTCATGGAGCACGCCGTCGATCTGGATTGCGGTCACGGCGGCGCCCTGGAGCGACGACAGAAGCACGCGACGCAGCGCGTTCCCGAGCGTCAACCCGAACCCGCGCTCAAGCGGCTCGGCGACGATCGTCGCCTCGCGGGCCGAATCGGTCCCGGCCTCGACGGCGAGACGCGACGGTTTGATCAGTTCCTGCCAGTTTTTCTGGATCACGAAGGCATCCTCACGAGTGGGGCGGGCCGAAGCCCGCCATGAACCTGTCTTTCGGGCGCCCGGCGTCCGACGCCGGGACCGATCAGACCCGGCGCCGCTTCGGCGGGCGGCAGCCGTTGTGCGGGATCGGGCTGACGTCGCGGATCGCGGTGATGGTGAATCCCACCGACTGAAGCGCGCGCAGCGCCGATTCGCGCCCCGAACCCGGTCCCCGGACCTGCACCTCGAGGGTTCGCATGCCGTGCTCCTGCGCCTTGCGCCCGGCGGCCTCGGCCGCCATCTGCGCGGCGTAGGGCGTCGACTTGCGCGATCCCTTGAAGCCCTGGCTCCCGGCCGAGGACCAAGCGATGGTGTTGCCCTGGGCGTCGGCGATGGTAATGATCGTATTATTGAACGTCGCGCTCACGTGAGCGACGCCCGAGGTGATGTTCTTTCGCTCGCGACGCTTGACGCGCGCGGTCGCTTCCTTTGCCATGCCGCCTACCTACTTCTTCTTGCCGGCGATCGGCCGGGCCCTGCCCTTGCGCGTGCGGGCGTTGGTGTGGGTGCGCTGGCCACGGACCGGCAGGCCGCGGCGATGACGCAGGCCGCGGTAGCAGCCCATGTCCATGAGGCGCTTGATGTTCATCGCCACCTCGCGCCGGAGATCGCCTTCGACCACATAGTCGCGGTCGATCATCTCGCGGATCTGGATGACCTCGGCGTCCGAGAGCTCGTTGACCCGCCGCTCGCCGGGCACGCCCGCCTTCTCGCAGATCTGGCGCGCCTTGGTACGGCCAATGCCGTGGATGTAGGTCAGCGCGATCTCGACGCGCTTATTGGTCGGTATGTTGACGCCGGCAATGCGTGCCAAGGCTCAGATCTCCCATGGAATAAGCGAAAACACCGGAACGCCCGACGTGATGGCCGGGTCCGGCAAATGCCCGAGGCGGTGCGCGATTATAGAAATTTGGCCTTGCAAGTCAATTCTCTCCCGCGCCATCGAGAGCCGCCCGGATCTGCCGGGTGACCTCGTCGATATCGGCCATGCCGTCGACCGTGTGAAGCACGCCGCGCTTGCGGTAATAGGGCAGCAGCGGCGCCGTCTGGGCGTGGTAGGCCTTGAGCCTAGCGGCCACGGTTTCGGCGGCGTCGTCCTTGCGCCGGACGAACTCGCGCCCGCCGCACACGTCGCAAACGCCCTCGACCTTGGGCCGGTTGAACTCGTCGTGATAGGCCGCGCCGCAGTTGGCGCAGGAGAAGCGGCCCGAGAGCCGCTCGATCAGCGCCGCGTCGTCGACCTTCATCTCGATGACATGGTCGATCCCCGAGCCCCGCTCGGCCAGCATCCGGTCGAGCGCCTCGGCCTGGGCCAGGGTCCGGGGAAAGCCGTCGAGGATGAAGCCCTTCGCGCAATCGGGCTGGGCGATCCGCTCGGCGATGATCGAGACCACGATCTCGTCGGGCACCAAGCCGCCGGATTCCATGACCGCCTGGGCCTTTCGGCCGATCTCGGTGCCCGCGCGCACGGCGGCGCGCAGCATGTCGCCGGTCGAAAGCTGAACCAGGCCGTAGGCTTCCTCGAGCCGCTTGGCCTGGGTGCCCTTGCCCGCCCCCGGCGGTCCCAGAAGAATCAACTTCACGAGCGTCGCCCTCGCAGCTTGGTCTTCTTGATCAATCCCTCGTACTGATGCGCCAGAAGATGCGAATGGATCTGGCCCACGGTATCCATGGTCACCGTGACCACGATCAGCAGCGAGGTGCCGCCGAAGTAGAACGGCAAGGCGAACTTGGAGATCAGCATTTCCGGCAACAGCGACACCGCGGTCAGATAGGCCGCGCCGATCACCGTCAGCCGCGTGAGCACGTGGTCGAGATAGGCGGCGGTGTTCTTGCCCGGCCGGATGCCCGGAATGAAGCCGCCGTACTTCTTGAGGTTATCGGCGGTTTCCTCGGGGTTGAACACGATCGAGGTATAGAAGAAGGCGAAGAAGATGATCCCCAGCGCGTACAGGAGCATGAATAGCGGCTGACCGCGACCGAGATAGGTCGAGAGCATGCTCAGCCACTCGGGCCCCTGGCCGGCGTTGAAACCCGCCACCGTGATCGGCAGCAGCAGGATCGAACTCGCGAAGATCGGCGGGATGACGCCCGAGGTATTGATCTTGAGCGGCAGGTGCGAGCTTTCGCCGCCGAACATCCGCGCGCCCATCTGGCGTTTCGGATACTGGACCACGATGCGGCGCTGGGCGCGCTCGATAAAGACGACGAAGGTGATGACCGCAACCACCATCACGATCAGGAACAGGATGAAGAAGGTCGAGATCGCGCCGGTTCGCCCGAGCTCGAGCGTGCTGACCATTGCTCGGGGGAGCTGCGCGACAATGCCCGCGAAGATGATCAGCGAGATGCCGTTGCCGACCCCGCGCGCCGTGATCTGCTCGCCCAGCCACATCAGGAACACGGTGCCGCCGACCAGCGTGATGACCGTGGTGATGCGGAAGAACATGCCGGGCGCCATCACCGCGCCGCCCTGGCTGCCGGTCATCCCCTCGAGCCCGACGGCGATGCCGTAGGCTTGGAGCGCGGCCAGGAAAACCGTGCCGTAGCGCGTGTACTGGTTGATGACCTTGCGCCCGGTCTCGCCCTCCTTCTTGAGCTGCTCGAGCTTGGGCGAAACGGTGGTCAGAAGCTGGATGATGATCGATGCCGAGATGTACGGCATGATGTTGAGCGCGAAAATCGTCATCCGCCGAAGCGCGCCGCCGGCGAGCATGTTGAACATGCCCAGAATGCCGCCCGCGTTCTGCTGGAAGACGTCGTCGAGCACCGCGGGATCGACGCCCGGAATCGGGATGTAGGTGCCCAGGCGATAGACGATCAGCGCGCCGAGGGTGAACCACAGACGCCTTTTGAGCTCGGTCGCCTTGCCAAGCGCCGAAAAATTGATATTGGCGGCGAGTTGTTCCGCGGCCGAGCTCATGGCATTCGCCTTCCGGTCAGGTTTCGGGCGTCTCGGCGGCCGGCTTCTCGGGCAGCACGAGCTTGCCGCCGGCGGCCTCGACCGCCGCGGCCGCCGCCTTCGAGGCGCCGTCGACCGCGATGGTCAGCGCGGCCTTGATCTCGCCCTTGGCGAGCAGGCGAACGCCGTCGCAGCGCTTGCGAACCAGTCCCGAGGCGACCAGCGCCGCATGGTCCACGGTCTTCTTGGCGTCGATCTTGCCTTCGTCGATCGCTTTCTGGAGGCGGCCGAGGTTCACGATCTCGAAATGCTTGCGGAAGATGTTCTTGAACCCGCGCTTGGGCAGGCGCCGGTAAAGCGGCATCTGTCCGCCCTCGAAGCCGCCGAGCGCCACGCCGCTGCGCGACTTCTGGCCCTTCTGGCCATGCCCCGAGGTCTTGCCGAGCCCGGAGCCGATGCCGCGCCCGACCCGCTTGGGGGCACGGCGCGCGCCGGGGTTGTCCGAAAGCTGGTTCAGTTTCATAGACTCGACTCCTTGATCCCGCCCGCCGGGCGGGGCTCGCTACTCGATCTCTTCGACGCGGACGAGATGGCTCACCTTGGTGACCATGCCGCGAATCGACGGCGTATCCTCGAGCTCGCGACTCCGGTGCATCTTGTTGAGGCCGAGGCCGATCAACGTCGCGCGCTGGTCCTTGCGGCGCCCGATCGGGCTGCCGATCTGGGTCACGCGGATTCGCTTTCCCTTAGGCATTGGCCGCTTCCTTCGCCGCCGGCTGGCCGCGACGACCGATCAGATCGCTCACCTTCTTGCCCCGGCGCGCGGCGATCACGCGCGGCGACATCAGGCGGCCGAGCGCATCGAAGGTCGCGCGGATCATGTTGTGCGGGTTCGAGCTGCCGACCGACTTCGAGACGATATCCTGGACCCCCAGCATCTCGAATACGGCGCGCATCGGCCCGCCGGCGATGATGCCGGTGCCCGGGGGCGCCGCGCGCAGAACGACCCGGCCGGCGCCGAAGCGCCCCTTCACGTCGTGGTGCAGGGTGCGGCCCTCGCGAAGCGGCACGCGGATCAGGCTGCGCTTGGCCTGCTCGGTCGCCTTGCGGATCGCCTCGGGAACCTCGCGCGCCTTGCCGGTGCCGAAGCCCACGCGCCCCTTGGTGTCGCCGACGACGACCAGCGCGGCAAAGCCGAACCGGCGGCCGCCCTTGACCACCTTGGCGACGCGATTGATGCTGACCAGCTTGTCGACGAGATCGCCGTCCTGCCCGCCACGCGAATCGTAATGTGCCATCGTCTACCCCTAGAAAACCAGGCCGCCTTCGCGGACCGCATCGGCGAGCGCCTTGACGCGGCCGTGGTAGCGATACGCGCCGCGGTCGAACACGACCTTGTCCACGCCCGCCGCCTTGGCTCGCGAAGCGATCAGGGCGCCGACGCGGCTCGCCGCCGTCTTGTCGCCGCCCGACTTGATCTCGCCCTTGATCTCCTTGTCGAGGCTCGACGCCGCCGCGACCGTGACACCTCGCGAATCGTCGATGATCTGGGCATAGATCTGCTTGTTGGACCGAAACACCGACAGGCGCGGCCGGCCGGTGGACGTCTTGGCGATCCGGCGGCGGATCCGCCGCTTGCGCCGTTCGAACAGTTCCCGCGAACTCGACATGCCTCGACCTACTTCTTCTTGCCTTCTTTGCGTCGGATCCATTCGTTCGCGTACTTGATGCCCTTGCCCTTATAGGGCTCGGGCCTGCGATACGCGCGAATTTCCGCCGCGACCTGACCGACCCGCTGACGGTCCGCGCCGGAGACGCGGATCAGGGTGGGCCGCTCGCACTTGATCTCGATGCCCTCGGGGATCGGGTAAAGCACGTCGTGGCTATAGCCCAACTGGAGGGTCAGCGTCTTGCCATCGCTCGCCGCGCGATAGCCGACGCCGTTGATCTCGAGGTTGATCGTGAAGCCCTCGGAGACCCCGACGACCATGTTGTTGACGATGCTACGCGAGGTGCCCCACATGGCGCGCGCGCGCTTCGAATCGTCCCGCGGCCGGACCCAGACGTTGCGGTCCTCGACGGTCACGTCGACCTCGGGCGGCAGCGCCGCCGAAAGCTGGCCCCGCTGACCCTTGACCGTGATCGCCTGGTCGGCGAGCGCCACCTCGACGCCCGCGGGAATCTCGACCGGATGTTTGCCGACGCGCGACATCAACGCTCTCCTAGAATACGGTGCACAGGACTTCGCCGCCCACGTTCTGGACCCGTGCCTCGGCGTCGGACATAACGCCGCGCGGCGTGGACAGGATCGAGATTCCGAGGCCGTTGTAGACCTTGGGGAGATCCTTGACCGAAGAATAAACCCGGCGCCCCGGCTTGGAGACCCGACGGAGTTGCCGGATGACGGGCTCGCCGTCGACGTATTTAAGCTCGATCGCGAGCTCCGCCTTGCCGCGGCCCACCTCGTACTGGCTGTATCCTCGGATATAGCCCTCGCGCTGAAGCACTTCAAGAATTCGCGTCCGCAGCTTGGACGCCGGCGAGACCACGGAAGCGAGCCGTGCCTGCTGTCCGTTTCGGATGCGTGTCAGCATATCGCCGACGGGATCGCTGATCGCCATTCCGTCGTTCTCCCTTACCAGCTCGACTTCACGACGCCGGGAATCTGGCCCGAAGACGCCAGATCGCGGAGCGCGATGCGCGAAATTCCGAATTTGCGGTAATAGCCCCGCGGCCGCCCGGACAACTCGCAGCGGTTGCGGATGCGAACCGGCGAGGCGTTACGCGGCAGCTCGGCGAGCTTGAGGCGGGCGGCGAACCGCTCCTCCTGCGGCAACTGCTCGTCGTTGGCCAACGCCTTCAGGCGCTCCCGCTTGGCGGCATAGCTGCGCACCAGCCGCGCCCGCCGCTTGTTCTTCTCGATCGCGCTTTTTTTCGCCATCTGCGAAACCTCGCTTTCGCGTTCTCTATGCCTCGCCACCGAACGGCAGGTCGAAACCGGCGAGAAGCGCCTTGGCCTCCGCGTCGGTTTTCGCCGTGGTGACGATCACGATATCCATTCCCCGCACGACATCGACCTTGTCGTAGTCGATCTCGGGGAACACGATCTGTTCCTTGAGCCCCAAGGCGTAATTGCCGCGCCCGTCGAAGCTCTTGTCGGACAGGCCACGGAAATCGCGCACGCGCGGCAGCGCGATCGTGACCAGCCGGTCGAGAAACTCGTACATCCGGTTCTTGCGCAAGGTCACCTTGACGCCCACCGGCATGCCCTGACGCAGCTTGAACGAAGCGACCGACTTCTTGGCCTTGATCACGATCGGCTTCTGGCCGGTGATCGCCGTCATGTCGCTGACAGCGCCCTTGATGATCTTGCTGTCGCTCACCGCCTCGCCGACGCCCATATTGACCACGATCTTCTCGAGCTTGGGCACCTGCATCGGGTTGCGATAGTTGAACTGTTCCTGAAGCTTGGGCTTCAAGACGCTTTCGTAATGCTCGCGCAAACGGGCCTTCATCTTCTTTTCTCCCACCGCTCGCCGGCTAGACGTCGATGATCTCGCCGGAGCGCTTGGCGAAGCGCACCTTGCGGCCGTCCTCTAGGACGCGGTAGCCGACCCGCGTCGCTTCCCCCGACTTGGGATCGACATGGGCGAGGTTCGACACGTGCAGCGGCGCTTCCTTCTCGACGATCCCGCCCGGCGTGCTCGCCGACGGGCGCGTGTGGCGCTTGACCATGTTGACGCCCTGGACCAGAGCGCGCGCGTCCTTCGGGTAGACCCGCAGCACGCTGCCCTTCTTGCCCTTTTCCTTGCCGGTGATGACGATCACCTCGTCACCCTTCTTGATCCGCAGCTTGCGGGGCATCACAGCACCTCCGGCGCCAACGAAATGATTTTCATGAACTTCTTCGCTCTGAGTTCGCGCGTCACCGGGCCGAAGATGCGCGTTCCGATGGGCTCGCCCTGACGCGAGATCAGCACCGCCGCGTTGCGGTCGAAGCGGATCGCCGTGCCGTCGTCGCGTCGAATCTCCTTGGCGGTGCGCACGATGACCGCCCGGTGAACGTCGCCCTTCTTCACCTTGCCGCGCGGGATCGCGTCCTTGACCGACACGACGATGACGTCGCCGACCGACGCGGTCTTGCGCTTCGATCCGCCGAGCACCTTGATGCACTGCACCCGGCGCGCACCGGAATTGTCGGCGACATCCAGGTTCGTCTGCATCTGAATCATGGCTCAACCCCTTCCTACCGCAAACCCATGGCAATCCAATGACCGCCTAGGCCGCGTCGAATACCACTTCCCACCGCTTGCGCTTCGAATACGGGCGCGATTCCTGAATCCGGACCACGTCGCCCGCCTTGCAGCGGTTGTTTTCGTCATGGGCCGCGTATTTCTTCGACCGCCGGATGACCTTCTTGTAAAGCGGGTGCATCACGCGGCGCTCGACGCGCACGACGACCGTCTTGTCCCCGGCGGCGCTGACCACGACACCCTGCATCACTCGCTTCGGCATCACAGTTCTCCTAGGATGCAACGCGCGATTTCTCGCGCATGACCGTATTGATGCGCGCGATGTCGCGGCGGACCTCGCGAATCCGCCCGGTGTTCTCGAGCTGGCCCGTCGCGCGCTGGAAGCGGAGGTTGAACGCCTCCTTCTTCAGCGACAGCAACATCTCCTTGAGCTCGTCGGGGCTCTTGGCGCGCACTTCCTCAGACTTCATCGCTCACGATCCTTCGTTGCGCTCGACGATTCGGGTCCGCACCGGCAGCTTCGCCGCGCCGCGGTCGAACGCCGCGCGGGCAAGCGCCTCCGGCACGCCATCGACCTCGAACATGATCCGGCCGGGCTTGACCCGGCACATCCAGTACTCGGGCGACCCCTTGCCCTTGCCCATCCGCACCTCGGTCGGCTTGGTGCTGACCGGCACGTCGGGGAAGATCCGAATCCAGATTCGGCCGGCGCGCTTGAGATGGCGCGTGATCGCGCGGCGCGCGGCCTCGATCTGGCGCGCCGTCACCCGACCCGCGGTCGTCGCCTTGAGCCCGTAGGTGCCGAAGTTGAGCTCGGTCCCGCCCTTGGCGAGGCCGTGGATGCGTCCCTTCTGGGCCTTGCGATACTTGGTGCGCTTGGGGCTTAACATTGTCCGCTCTCCCGATCTGCGCTACGAGCGCATCCCCGTCTGCTGCTCGGTCGCGCGCTTCTCCTGGGCCATCGGGTCGTGGGCCAGGATCTCGCCCTTGAACACCCAGACCTTGACCCCGCAGGTGCCATAGGTGGTCACCGCCGTCGCCCGGCCGTAATCGACGTCGGCGCGGAGCGTGTGCAAGGGCACCCGGCCCTCGCGGTACCACTCGGCGCGCGCGATCTCGGCCCCGCCGAGCCGGCCCGAGCAGGTGATGCGGATGCCCTGGGCGCCGAGCCGCATGGCTGACTGCACCGCCCGCTTCATGGCGCGGCGGAAACCGATGCGGCGCTCGAGCTGCTGGGCGATGTTCTCGGCCACGAGCTGGGCGTCGATCTCGGGCTTGCGAATCTCGACGATGTTGAGATGCACGTCCGAGCCGGTCATTTGGGCGACCTCGCTGCGCAGGCGCTCGATATCGGCGCCCTTCTTGCCGATCACCACGCCCGGCCGCGCGGTGTGAATGGTGATCCGGGCTTTCTTGGCCAGGCGTTCGATGACGATCCGGCTCACGCCCGCCTGGGCCAGCTTCTTCTTCAGGTGCTTGCGCAGGCGGATGTCCTCGTGCAGCAACCGCGCGTAATCGGCGTCGGCGTACCAGCGCGAATCCCAGGTCCGGTTGATCCCCAGGCGCAGCCCGATGGGGTTGACCTTCTGGCCCATTAGAGTTCCTCCTCGCGCTCGCGCACGACCACCGTGATGTTGCTGAACGGCTTCTGGATTCGACCCACCCGGCCCCGCGCCCGCGGCCGCCAGCGCTTGAGCACCAGCGCCTTGCCGACCGAGGCCTCGGCGACGAACAGGCGATCGACGTCGAGGCCGTGATTGTTCTCCGCGTTGGCGACCGCCGACTGCACGACCTTGTGCACGTCCTTGGCGATACGCCGGGGCGAGAAGGCCAGCCGATGGAGCGCGTCCTCGACCGCGAGGCCGCGAATGCTCTCGGCCACCAAATTCAGCTTGCGCGGGCTGGTGCGCAGCATGCGCGCCTTGGCCCGAGCCTCGTTATCGGCGAGGCGCCGTTCGGCCGACTGCTTGCCCATGACCTCAGCCCCTCCTCGCCTTCTTGTCGGCGGCATGACCGTGGTAGGTACGCGTCGGCGAAAACTCGCCGAGCTTGTGGCCGACCATGTTTTCCGTCACCAGCACGGGCACGAACTTTCGGCCGTTGTAGACCCCGAAGGTGAGCCCGACGAACTGCGGCAGGATGGTCGAGCGGCGCGACCAGGTGCGAATGACCTCCTTGCGGCCCGACTCGCGCACCTTCTCGGCCTTCCTCAAGAGATAGCCGTCGACGAACGGCCCCTTCCAGACGGAGCGTGCCACGTCAGTTACTCCTACTTCTTGTTGCGACGACGGAGGATCAGGCGATCGGTCGACTTGTTCGACCGCGTCCGCTTGCCCTTCGTCGGCTTGCCCCAGGGGGTGACCGGATGGCGCCCGCCCGAGGTGCGCCCCTCGCCGCCGCCGTGGGGGTGATCGACCGGGTTCATGGCGACGCCGCGCACCACCGGCCGGCGGCCCTTCCAGCGATTGCGCCCGGCCTTGCCGAGGTTGGTGTTCTGGTTGTCGGGGTTCGAGACCGCGCCGATGGTGGCCATGCACTCGGCCCGCACCATGCGCTGCTCGCCCGACTGAAGCCGCAAGAGCGCATAGCCCGCGTCCTTGCCGATGAGCTGGGCGTAGGCGCCGGCGGCGCGCGCGATCTGGCCGCCCTTGCCCGGCTTCATCTCGATGTTGTGGATGATGGTGCCGACCGGGATGTTCTGCATCGGCGCGGCGTTGCCCGGCAGGATATCGACCCGCTCGCCCGAGACCACCGTCGAGCCGACCTTGAGCCGCTGGGGCGCGAGGATGTAGGACAGCTCGCCGTCCTCGTAGCGGATCAGCGCGATGAAGGCGGTCCGGTTGGGGTCGTACTCGAGCCGCTCGACCTTGGCCGGCACGTCGAACTTGCGCCGCTTGAAGTCGATCACCCGATAGCGCCGCTTGTGCCCGCCGCCGCGCGACCAGACGGTGATCCGACCGGTGTTGTTGCGGCCGCCCGACTTGGTCAGGCCCTCGGTCAGCGACTTGACCGGCTTGCCCTTCCACAGGTCGCGCCGGTCGACCAGGACGAGCTGGCGCTGGGACGGCGTGGTCGGCTTGTAATGCTTGAGCGCCATCGCTTCAGATCCCCGTCGTGATGTCGATCGAGTGGCCCTCGGAAAGGGTGACGATCGCCTTCTTGTAGCCCGCGCGGCGACCGGGTCGCCCGCGAAACCGCTTGATCTTGCCCTTGACGTTCAGGGTATTGACGCCCGTGACCGTGACCCCGAACAGCGCCTCGACGGCGGCCTTGATCTGGGGCTTGGTGGCGTGCTTCGCGACCCGGAACGAAACCTGGTTGTGCTCGCTCCCCTGGGTCGACTTCTCGGTCACCACGGGGGCGAGGATGATGTCGTACATGCGCTCGGTGGTCGTCATTTCAGGCGCGCCTCCAGATGCTCGACCGCCGCCTTGGTCAGCACCAGCGTGTCGCAGCGGAGAATGTCGTAGACGTTGGCGCCCTGCTGGGGCAGGACGTCGATGCCGATCAGGTTCGACGCCGCGCGGCGGAAGTTCCGGTCGACCTCGGGACCGTCGATGAACAGCGCCCGGTCGAGCCCGAGCTTGTCGAGCACCCCGGCCAGGACGTTGGTCTTGGGCTCCTTGAGCGCCGCCGCGTCGACGATGCGCAGCTTTCCCTCGGCCTGCTTGGCCGAAAGCGCGGTCTTGAGCGCCAGCCTGCGGACCTTCTTCGGCAGGTCGATCGCGTGGCTGCGCACGACCGGGCCGAAGGCCACCGCGCCGCCGCGGAACTGCGGCGCCTTGCGGGTCGCGTGGCGCGCCCGGCCGGTGCCCTTCTGGCGATACATCTTCTTGGTCGAGCCCGAAACCTCGGACACCTGCTTGGTCTTGTGAGTGCCGGCGCGGCGCTTGGCGAGCTGCCAGGTGACCGCGCGGTGCAGGATGTCGGCGCGCGCCGGGAGGCCGAACACCTCGTCGGCAAGCTCGATGGTGCCCGCGCTCTTGTTTTCGAGCGTCGTGACCTTGCACTTCATCGCGATCACTCCTCGCCCTTCGTCTCGCCCGCCTCGGGCGTGCTCTCTTCCGCCGCCGCCTCGGGCGCGGTCTCGGCCTGGGGCCGCGTTTCGGTTTCGGCGGTCTCGATCGCGCCCGGATAAGGCGCGCCCTCGGGCAGCGCCCGCTTCTTGGCGTCCGAGATCAGCACATAGCCGCCCTTCGAGCCGGGCACCGCGCCGCGCACCATGATCAGCCCACGCGCGTCGTCGATCTCGACCACCTCGAGGTTCTGGACGGTCACCCGCCGGTCGCCCATGTGGCCGGCCATCTTCTTGCCCTTGAAGACCCGACCGGGGTCCTGCGAATTGCCGGTCGAGCCGTGCGAGCGGTGGCTGATCGAAACGCCATGGCTTGCGCGCAAGCCGCTGAAATTATGGCGCTTCATGGCGCCCGCGAAGCCCTTGCCGATCGAGGTGCCGGCCACGTCGACGAACTGGCCGGGCACGAAATGCTCGGCCTTGAGGCGGCTGCCCACGGGCAGGATCGCGTCCGGGGCGACCCGGAACTCGGCGACCTTGCGCTTGGGCTCGACGCGCGCCTTGGCGAAATGGCCGCGCATCGGCTTGGGTACGTTCTTGACCTTGGCCTTGCCGGCGCCGAGCTGGACCGCGTCGTAGCCGTCGGTCTCGGCGCTGCGCGTCGCCACCACCTGGCAATCGTCGACCTTGAGCACCGTCACGGGCACATGCCGGCCGTCCTCGGCGAAGCGCCGGCTCATGCCCACCTTCTGCGCGATGATTCCGCTGCGCATCGCCCGGCTCCTAAAGCTTGATCTCGATGTCGACGCCGGCGGCGAGGTCGAGCTTCATGAGCGCGTCCACCGTCTGCGGGGTCGGATCGATGATGTCGAGAAGCCGCTTGTGCGTCCGGATCTCGAACTGCTCGCGCGACTTCTTGTCGATATGCGGCGACCGCAGCACCGTGAAACGCTCGATCCGCGTGGGCAGCGGGATGGGCCCGCGCACCCGGGCGCCCGTGCGCTTCGCCGTATGCACGATCTCGCTCGTCGACTGGTCGAGGACGCGGTGATCGAACGCCTTCAACCGGATGCGAATATTCTGGCTATCCATGTCCCTGTCCTCGCAGCGCCGCGCGCCGCCCCAATTCCGCCCGCCGTCCGGGCTACTCGATGATTTCGGTGACGACGCCGGCGCCGACGGTGCGGCCGCCCTCGCGGATCGCGAAGCGCAGCCCCTCGTCCATGGCGATCGGCTGGATCAGCTTCACCGTCATCGTCACGTTGTCCCCGGGCATCACCATCTCGACGCCCTCGGGAAGATCCACCGTCCCCGTCACGTCCGTCGTCCGGAAGTAGAACTGCGGACGGTAGTTCGTGAAGAACGGCGTGTGACGACCCCCCTCGTCCTTCGTCAGGACATAGGTCTCGGCCTTGAACACCGTGTGCGGCGTGATCGACCCGGGCTTCGCCAGTACCTGGCCGCGCTCGACCTCCTCGCGCTTGGTGCCGCGAAGAAGAACGCCGACGTTGTCCCCCGCCTCGCCCTGGTCCAAGAGCTTCCGGAACATCTCGACGCCCGTGCACACCGTCTTCGACGTCTCCCGCAAACCCACGATCTCGACCTCGTCGCCGACCTTCAGAACCCCGCGCTCGATCCGGCCCGTCACCACCGTCCCACGACCCGAGATCGAGAAAACGTCCTCGATCGGCATCAAAAACGGCTGATCGACCGGACGCTTCGGCGTCGGAATGTACTCGTCAACCGCCCGCATCAGCTCCAGAACCTTGTCCCGACCCATCTCGGGATCCCGGTCCTCCAACGCGTACAAGGCCGAACCCGCGACGATCGGAATCTCGTCCCCGGGGAAGTCATACGCCGACAAAAGCTCCCGAACCTCGAGCTCGACAAGCTCCAGAAGCTCCGGGTCGTCAACCATGTCCGCCTTGTTCAGAAACACCACCAGCGCCGGAACCCCAACCTGGCGCGCCAGAAGAATATGCTCCCGCGTCTGAGGCATCGGCCCGTCCGCCGCCGAGACCACCAGTATCGCCCCGTCCATCTGCGCCGCGCCCGTGATCATGTTCTTCACGTAGTCCGCGTGACCCGGACAGTCCACATGCGCGTAGTGACGGTTCTCCGTCTCGTACTCCACATGCGCCGTGTTGATCGTGATCCCGCGCTCCTTCTCCTCGGGCGCCTTGTCGATCTGCTCGTAGTCGACGAACGTCGCACCCCCCGTCTCGGCCAGGATCTTCGTGATCGCGGCCGTCAACGTCGTCTTCCCGTGGTCGACGTGCCCGATCGTCCCTACGTTGCAATGCGGCTTCGTCCGCTCAAACTTCGCCTTCGACATCGTCC
>CAZHDF010000052.1:0-20747 GCA_964531525.1 uncultured Alphaproteobacteria bacterium
TCGAGTGGATGCGCAACATCCAGCCCTGGTGCATCTCGCGCCAGCTCTGGTGGGGCCATCGCATTCCGGCCTGGTACGGCCCCGACGGCCATATCTTCGTCGAGATGACCGAGGACGAGGCGCGCGCCGCGGCCGAGAAGCACTACGGCGAGCGCGTCGCGCTCGAGCGCGAAACCGACGTGCTCGACACCTGGTTCTCCTCGGCGCTCTGGCCGTTCTCGACGCTCGGCTGGCCCGACGAGACCCCCGAGCTCGAGCGCTATTACCCGACCGACGTTCTCGTCACCGGCTTCGACATCATCTTCTTCTGGGTCGCCCGGATGATGATGACCGGCCTTCATTTCATGGGCGAAGCGCCGTTCCACACCGTCTACATCCACGCCCTGGTCCGCGACGAGAAGGGCCAGAAGATGTCGAAGAGCAAGGGCAACGTGCTCGACCCGCTCGACCTGATCGACAAGTTCGGCGCCGACGCGCTCCGCTTCACCCTCACCGCCATGGCGGCCCAGGGGCGCGACGTCAAGCTCTCGGAAAGCCGGATCGAGGGCTACCGCAACTTCATCACCAAGCTGTGGAACGCCGCGCGGTTTTGCGAGATGAACGACTGCCGCCCGGTGGCGGGCTTCGACCCCTTCGCCTGTTCGTCGACGCTCAACCGCTGGATCGTCGGCGAGACCGCGAAATGCGCCCGCGCCGTCGACCGCGCGCTCGAGGGCTACAAGTTCGACGAGGCCGCGCGCGCCATCTACCAGTTCGTCTGGGGCACCTTCTGCGATTGGTATCTCGAATTCTCGAAGCCGGTGCTGACCGGCGCCGACGGCGCGGCCAAGGACGAGCAGCGCGCGACCGCCGCCTGGGTGCTCGACCAGATCCTCGTTCTCCTGCACCCGATCGCGCCGTTCGTCACCGAGGAACTCTGGGGCAGCCTCGCCGAGAAACGCGAGACCCTTTTGATCCTCGCGCCCTGGCCCGACTACCCCGAGCGCGCGATCGACCCATCGGCCGACGCCGAGCTCGGCTGGGTGGTGCGCCTGATCTCGGAGATCCGCTCGGCGCGGGCCGAGCTCAACGTGCCGCCCGGCGCGCGGATCACGCTTCTCCACCGCGACGCCGGCGAGACCACGCGCGCGCGCCTCGCCGCCCACGAGGCCGCGATCCGGACCCTCGGGCGGATCGAGGCCATCGCCGCGCTCGAAGGCCCCGTGCCGAAGGGCTCGGCCCATCTCGTGCTCGACGAGGCGACCTTCGTCCTGCCGCTCGCCGACGTCATCGACATCGCCGAGGAGCGCAAGCGCCTCGCCCGCCAGATCGAGAAGGTCGAGGGCGAGATCGACAGGATCGAGAAGAAGCTCGCCAACGAGAACTTCATCGCCCGCGCGCCCGAACGGGTGGTCGCCGAGCAGCGCGAGCGCCGCGCCGAGGCCGAAGCCGCCTGCAAGCGCCTCGCCGCCGCGCTGGCGAGGCTTTCGGGAGACGCGGCGCAAGCCTAGGCAAGAGGAGGCCGCCGATGACCGCCATCCCCACCGTTTCGCTTCCCTCCGACCGCGTCACGCTGATGGACGGCGGCATGGGGCGCGAGCTGCGCCACCGCGGAGTGCCGATCCCGGGGACCATCTGGTCGGCCAACGGGCTACTCGTGGCGCCCGACGTGGTGCGCGACATCCACGCCGACTTCATCGCCGCCGGCGCCGACATCATCATCACCAACACCTATGGCGTGATCCCCTCGGACCTCGCGAAGGAGGGGATCGAGGACCGCTTCGAGGAGCTCAACCTGCTCGCCTGCGAACTCGCGGCCGAGGCCCGCGCGGCGGCGGCGCGCGACGTGCTGATCGCGGGCTCGCTGCCGCCGCAGATGGGCAGCTACCGTCCCGACCTGGTCGCGCCCTTCGACGTGATCGAGCCGATCTACCGCCGCCAGGCGGCGATCCTCGCGCCCCATGTCGATCTTCTGATCTGCGAGACCATGTCGAGCGGCGCCGAGGCGCTCGCCGCCGCGACCGGGGCAAGCGCCGCCGGGGTTCCGGTCTGGGTCTCCTGGACGCTGCACGAGGACCGTTCGGGGCGCTTGCGCAGCGGCGAGACGGTCGCGCAAGCCGCGGCCCTGATCGCGCATCTCCCGGTCTCGGGTTTTTTCGCCAACTGCTGCGCGCCCGAAAGCATCACCGCCGCCATGCCGGAACTGGTCGCGCTCGGCGACCATCCGGCGGGGGGATACGCCAACACCTTCAAGCCGGTGCCCGAGGACTGGACGCTCGACGGCGAGAAGGAGACCGACGGCAAAAGCCCCTTGCGCGACGATCTCGACGCCGGCGCCTACGCGGCCCATGCGCGCGCGTGGCTCGATGCCGGCGCGCGCGTCATCGGCGGCTGTTGCGGCACCGGACCGAAGCATATCGCGAAGCTCCGCAAGCTGATCGACTGAAGACCGCGCCCTTGCGGCGTCCTTGCGGGCGAGGCCTGCGCGGGATTATCTTGCCCTGCGCATGACCCAAGGGGAGGACACCGACCATGACCGGGAAGACGCCGAAGACCGATAAATCGAATCTGCCCAGCCGGCACACCACGGTCGGGCCCGAGCGCGCGCCGCACCGCTCGTATCTCTATGCCATGGGCGTGACCGAGGAGGAGATCTATCAGCCTCTGGTCGGCGTGGCGACGACCTGGAACGAGGCGGCGCCGTGCAATATCTCGCTCGCCCGCCAGGCGCAGGTCGTCAAGAAGGGGGTGCGCGCCGCGGGCGGCACGCCGCGCGAGTTCACCACCATCACCGTGACCGACGGCATCGCCATGGGCCACGCGGGCATGAAGTCGTCGCTGGTGTCGCGCGAGATCATCGCCGATTCGGTCGAGCTCACCATGCGCGGGCACTGCTACGACGCGCTCGTCGGGCTCGCCGGCTGCGACAAGTCGCTGCCCGGGCTGATGATGGCGATGGTGCGCTTGAACGTGCCCTCGGTGTTCATGTACGGCGGCTCGATCCTTCCCGGCCGCTTCAAGGGCCGCGACGTGACCGTGGTCGACATCTTCGAGGGCGTCGGCCAGCACGCCGCGGGCAAGATGAGCGACGAAGACCTGCACGAGCTCGAAATGGTCGCCTGTCCCTCGTCGGGGTCCTGCGGCGGCCAGTTCACCGCCAACACCATGGCCTGCGTTTCCGAGGCCATCGGGCTTGCGCTGCCGGGCTCGGCCGGCGCGCCGGCGCCCTATGAATCGCGCGACCAGTACGCCGAAATGTCGGGCGAGGCGGTGCTCAACCTGCTCGCCAAGGGCATTCGCCCGCGCGACATCGTGACCCGCGAGGCGCTCGAGAACGCGGCCACCGTGGTCGCGGCGACCGGGGGGTCGACCAATGCCGCGCTGCATCTGCCGGCGATCGCCAACGAGGCGGGCATCGAGTTCGACCTCCACGACGTCGCCGAGATCTTCAAGCGCACGCCCTACATCGCCGACCTCAAGCCGGCCGGCAAGTACGTGGCCAAGGACCTCTACGAGGTCGGCGGCGTGCAGGTGGTGATCAAGGAGCTGCTCGACGGCGGCTTCCTGCACGGCGACGCGCTCACGGTCACCGGCAAGACGATCGCCGAGAACCACGCCGACGTGACCTTCCCCGCGAACCAGGACGTGGTCTACCGGGTCTCCGCGCCGATCTCGCCGACCGGCGGCGTGGTCGGCCTCAAGGGCAGCCTCGCGCCCGAGGGCGCGATCGTGAAGGTCGCCCATATGTCGGACGCCAAGCAGGTCTTCCGCGGGCCCGCGCGCTGCTTCGACTGCGAGGAGGACGCCTTCGAAGCGGTGGTCGGCGGGACGATCAAGGAAGGCGACTGCATCGTCATTCGCTACGAGGGACCCAAGGGCGGCCCCGGCATGCGCGAGATGCTGTCGACCACGGCCGCGCTTTACGGCCTCGGCATCGATAACGTCGCGCTCATCACCGACGGCCGGTTCTCGGGCGGCACGCGCGGGCTCTGCGTCGGCCACATCGGCCCCGAGGCGGCGGTCGGCGGCCCGATCGGCCTGCTCGAGGACGGCGATATCGTGGTCATCGACGCGCTGAGGGGCGCGATCGACGTCGAGCTCTCCGAGGACCAGCTCGCCGAGCGCCGCAAGGCTTGGAAGCCGCGCTTGACCGACTTCGGCTCGGGCGCGCTCTGGCGCTACGCCCAGACCGTGGGCTCCGCCGCCAAGGGCGCGGTCACCCAGCCCGGCGCCCGCGCCGAACGGCACGTCTACGCCGACATCTGATATTCGGTCAGGCACGAAGTATCCGGCGGTTCCGGAAGGGGGGCGCATGGCGACCATCGCGGTCGGCGGCTTTCAGCACGAGACCAATACCTTCGCGCCGACCAAGGCGGACTATTCGGTTTTCGAGGAAGCCGACGGTTGGCCCGGCTTGAGTCGCGGGGCGGCCCTGTTCGACGCGGTCGCGGGCATCAACCTGCCGGTCGCGGGCTTCGTCGACGCGCTCGCGGGCACGGGCCATCGCCTCGCGCCGCTGCTCTGGTGCTCGGCCCCGCCCGCGGCCCATGTCACGACCGACGCCTTCGAGCGCATCGCGGCCATGATCCGCGACGATCTCGCGAAGCTGCGCGGGCTCGACGCGGTCTATCTCGACCTTCACGGCGCGATGGTGACCGAAGCGCACGAGGACGGCGAGGGCGAGCTACTGCGCCGGGTCCGCGCCGTGGTCGGCGACGATCTGCCGATCGTCGCGAGCCTCGACCTCCACGCCAACGTCACCGACGCGATGGTCGCTCGGGCGAGCGCGCTGGTCGCGTTCCGCACCTATCCCCATGTCGACATGGCCGACACCGGCGCCCGCGCCGCGCGGCTTGTGCTCGAAATCCTGAAGCGCGGCCGCGCGCCAGCCAAGGCCATGCGCAAGATCGACTTCTTCGTTCCGATCACCGGGCAATGCACCCTGTCGGGACCGGCGCGCGAGATCTACGACGAACTCGCCGAGATCGAGGAGGCCGACGACGCGATCGCAAGCCTCTCCTACGCCCAGGGCTTTCCCCCCGCCGATATCCGAGACAACGGCCCGGCGGTGATCGCCTACGGCTGGGACGACGGGGCGGCCGCGCGCGCGGTGGCGGCGCTGCATGAGGCCGTGACCGCGCGCGAGGGCGCGTTCGAGCTCGACGTGCTCGATACCGAAACGGCGGTCGCCCGCGCGCTCGCCAACCGCTCGGACAAGCCGGTCATCCTCGCCGACACCCAGGACAACCCGGGCGCGGGCGCCAACGGCGACACCACCTGGATTCTCGAGGAGCTGGTCGCCCGCGACGCGGAACGCGCCGTGGTCGCCACCATCTGGGACCCCGAGACCGCCGCCCAGGCCCATGCGGCGGGCGAGGGCGCGGTGATCGAGCCTCGGCTCGGCGCGCGCTCGGGCCTGGCGGGGCACCGGCCGTTCACCCGGCGCGTGGTGGTCGAGCGCCTCGGCGACGGGCGTTTCACGGGCACCGGGCCGATGTGGAAGGGGGCGCGCATGGACCTGGGCCCGATGGCCCGCCTGCGCATCGCCGAATCCCCGGGCCGCGACGTGCGGGTGCTGGTGGCGAGCCGCAAGCTTCAGTCGGGCGATCGCTCGATCCTTCGCCATCTCGGGATCGAGCCCTCGGAGCAGCGCGTCATCGCGCTCAAGAGCTCGGTGCATTTTCGCGCCGACTTCGAGGAGATCGCCGCCGAGGTGCTGATGGTCGCAGCCCCCGGGCCGAACCCGGCCGACCCGAGCGTGCTGCCCTACAAACGGTTGCGCGAGGGGGTTCGCCTTCTGCCGCTGGGCGAGCCGTTCAGGCGGAAGGGGTAGCGCGGGGTTTTTCGTCTCCGTTCTTATCGCAGCATTCCGGCGATTGCGCCGACCAGTTCGTCGAGCAGGCCGGGACCGCGGCGGGCGCGGACGGGATCGCGCCCCTGGCGCGGCTTGGCCTCGGCGAAATCACGGCCGGGCCGGCGCGCGGGCGCGCCGTCCGTGAGCGGGGAGAAGGACGGAAAGCGATTAGCGGTTTTCATAATAGCACCATTCGTGCCTGACCCCGGAGACTGCCCGGGGCGGGATTCGATATTCGGTCGTTTCCAAAATCATGACCAAACTTCTTGATCACGTTGAGAAGATAGGTCTTCCATGTCCGGAAAACAAACGATAAGCTTTCATGCAAGACATGAATAAAATTAATCATTGTATTAAAAGCCATGCACCGTTCCCTGCCGCCGCTGCACGCGCTTCGCGCCTTCGAGGCCGCCGCGCGCCACGGTAGCTTCACGCGCGCGGCCGAGGAGCTCAACCTCACCCAGGGCGCGGTGAGCCATCGCATCCGCGCGCTCGAGGACCGTCTCGGGCGCGCTCTTTTCCGACGCGCCGGGCGCGGGGTCGTGCCGACAGCCGCGGGCGAGGCGTATCTTCCGGTGGTGCGCGGCGCCTTCGATCTGCTCGTCGAGGGGACCGAGCGCGTGTTCGGCGGCGCGGAAAGCGACGGGATTACGCTCAGCCTCACGCCCGCCTTCGCCATGGGCTGGCTGATTCCCCGGCTGGGCGGCTTCCAGGCGCGTCATCCGGGGATCGAGGTGCGGATCACGACCACCCAGAGGCTCGTCGATCTCGCGCGCGAGGACGTGGACCTCGCCATCCGAAGCGGGCTCGGCGATTGGCCGCGCTTGCGCGCCGACCGCCTGTTCGGCTATGACCTCGCGCCGGTGTGCAGCCCGGGCCTGCGCGACCGCGATCCGCCGCTCGCCGCGATCGCCGATCTCGCGCGCCATCGCCTGCTGCACAGCGCGACCGACCCCGAGGACTGGAGAATCTGGCTTGCCGCCGCCGGCGCGCCTCCGGTCGAAACCTATCAGGGCCAGACCTTCGAGACCCTGGCGCTCTCGCTCGCCGCGGCTTACGCCGAGCTCGGCGTCGCCATCGCCCCCGCCGCCTTCGTCGACGAGGATCTGGCCGAGGGCTGGCTGGTCAAGCCCTTCGCGTTCACGGCGCGGCTCGACGAGGGGTTCTACCTTGTTTGTCCCGAAGCGAGCACCGGACGACCGGCGATCGCCGCCTTCCGCGACTGGATTCTCGCCGAGGCCGCCGAAACGCGCCGCGACGCGGACGCCGCGCCCACCTGATTTTCAATGCGGAGAAAACCGCGCGGGCTACTTCAGGCCCGGCAGATGGTCGTCCAGACGCAGCCAGGGGAGGCGCTCGTCGGCGTGGACATGCTCGGTGGCCGCGAAGTTCTCGGGCCGGTCGAGGGTTCCGACGGTGACGTGAACCTCGCCGGGGAAGCGTTCGGCCTCGTAGGTAAGGGGCGTGCCGCAATCGCCGCAGAAACCGCGCGCAACACCGGGCGAGGAGGCGAAGCGGACCGGCGTCCCCTGGGTCACGACGTAGGTCTCGGCCGTGTAGCCGGCCCAGGTCGCGACCACCCCGCCGCTCGCCCGCCGGCAGCTTCGGCAATGGCAATGGGCGACCCATCGCGGCGCGCCGAGACAGGCGTAGCGGACCCGGCCGCAAAGGCAGCCGCCCTCGTGGCGCGGGACGTCTTCGCTCACGACCCGAGGTCCAGTTCGCACCAAACCGGCGTATGGTCCGAGGCGCGCTCGCGGCCGCGCGGCCCCCGGTCGATCTCGCAGGCGGCGAGGCGGTCGGCCGCCTGGGGCGACAGCAGCAGATGGTCGATGCGCAGGCCCTCGTCGCGCTGCCAGCGGCCCTTCTGGTAGTCCCAGAAGCTGTAGGCCCCGGGCTCGGGGTGAAGCGCGCGATAGGCCTCGGTCAGGCCGAGATGGAGAAGGGCGCGGAACCGGGCGCGGCTTTCGAGACGGCAAAGCGCGTCGTCGGCCCAGGCGGCGGGGTCGTAGACGTCGGCGTCGGTCGGCGCGACGTTGTAGTCGCCGCCCAGCACCATGACCTCCTCGTAGCGCAGAAGCGTTTCGGCGTGCGCCCGCAGCCGCTCCATCCAGCGGAGCTTGTAGGCGAATTTGTCGGAGGAGACCGGATTGCCGTTGGGTAGATAGATCGAGGCGACGCGCACCCCGCCGGTCACGGCCTCGATATAGCGCGCCTGGTGGTCGTCCTCGTCTCCCGGAAGCCCGCGGCGAACGTCCTCGATCGGGGTCTTGGAGAGGATCGCGACGCCGTTGTAGCTCTTTTGCCCGTGGACGGCGACGTTATAGCCGAGATCGCCGATTTCGAGCTCGGGAAAGGCCGCGTCCACGGTCTTGATTTCCTGGAGAAGGGCGACGTCGGGCGCGAAGTCGCGCAGCCAGTCGAGAACCAGCGGCAGCCGCGCCTTGATCGAGTTGACGTTCCAGGTGGCGATGCGCATGGGGTCGTTCCCGTTCTCGGCCGGACCCCGCGGGCGTCTCGCTAAAGCGCGACCGCGAACGAGTTGCCGCAGCCGCAGGACGCGGTCGCGTTGGGATTGCGCATGACGAAATAGGACCCGGCGAGCTCCTCGATGAAATCGAGCTCGGAATTGGTCAGATACATCAGCGAGACGTTGTCGATCACCATGGCGGCGCCGTCGCGCTCGACCACGATGTCGTCGTCCTGGACCTTGTCGTCGAGGCTGAAGTTGTACTGGAAGCCCGAGCAGCCGCCGCCGACCACGGAGACGCGCAGCCGCGCGCCGGGGGCCTTTTCGGCTTCGACGATCTGGGCGATGCGGCGCGCCGCGCGCTCGGTCAGCGATATCGGCGGCGGTGTCTCGGGCATCTCGCGGTCTCCTCGGCTCTGGTCCGGACGGGGCGCTTTTCGTCGGTTACCCGCTGGGTGGCATTATAGCAGCCTATTTGGGCGGTTTCGGCGGAATTTCAAGCGCGCGCCGGGGGCCGAATTGCGCGTTGATTGGCCGAGGCAGGAGGGATAGCTTCGCGGCCATGCCGAACGACCTCTTTCCCGGCGCGCCGATGGCGGCCTTTGCCTCCGATCCTCGGCGGAGCCGCGGACGCCGTTTTTTCGAACCCGAGAGCGCGACGCGCACGGCTTTTCAGCGCGACCGAGACCGAATCGTCCATTCGGCCGCCTTCCGCCGGCTCATGTACAAGACCCAGGTATTCGTCTTTCACGAGGGCGACCACTATCGCACGCGGCTGACCCACAGCCTCGAGGTGGCGCAGATCGCGCGCTCGATCGCCCGGGTTCTGGGGCTGGACGAAGATCTGGCCGAAGCGCTGGCGCTCGCCCACGATCTCGGCCATCCGCCGTTCGGCCATGCCGGCGAGGTGGCGCTCGACGCGGCGATGGGCGATTACGGGGGCTTCGACCACAACGCCCAGACGCTTCGCGTGTTGACGCTCCTGGAGGCGCGCTACGCCGAGTTCGACGGGCTCAATCTGACTTGGGAAACGCTCGAAGGCGTGGTCAAGCACAACGGCCCGCTGGTCGGCACCGGCTATATCGCCGAATACGTCGCCGGTCATGATCTCGAACTCGCCACCTTCGCGAGCGCCGAGGCCCAGGTCGCGGCGCTCGCCGACGACATCGCCTACAACAACCACGACATCGACGACGGGTTGCGCGCGGGCTTGTTCACGACCGACGATCTCGCGCCCGTGCCGCTCGCCGGTCCGATCTTCGCCGAGGTCGCCCGGGCCTATCCCGCGCTCGAAGCGCCGCGTCTGATCCACGAGGCGGTGCGCCGCATGATCGACCGCATGGTCGGCGACCTGATCGCCGAAAGCCGCCGCCGGCTCGCCGCCGCCGCGCCCGTCGACGTCGATGCCCTGCGCCGGCTCGCCCGCCCGGTGATCGCGTTCAGCGAAGCGATGTGCGAAAATGATCGCGCCTTGAAGACCTTCCTCCGTTCGCATATGTACCGGCACGCGCGGGTGGTCGCGCGGACCGACGAGGCGAAGGGGATCGTGCGGACGCTGTTCGACGTCTTTCTCGCCGATCCGGATCGAATGCCCGAGGTCTGGGCGGCTCGCGCCCGGGGCCCGGACGAAACCGCCCGCGCCCGCGTGGTCGCCGATTACATCGCCGGGATGACCGACCGTTACGCGATCGAGGAAGTAACCCGGATCAAGGGAAAGCGCCCAGCCATATGAGCCATGTATTCCAGCAGTTCGAGGCCGTCGTCCGCGACGTGGTCGAGGGCCTCGCGGGCGAGGGCGCGCTGCCCGCCGGGATCGAGACCCGGCGCGTCGCGGTCGAGCCGCCGCGCGATCCGCGCCACGGCGATCTCGCGACCAACGCCGCGCTCGCGCTCGCCAAGGAGGCCGGGCGCAAGCCGCGCGAACTCGCGGAGATGATCGCCGAGCGGCTCGCCGCCCACGAGGACGTCGCCGAGGCCGAGATCGCCGGTCCCGGGTTCATCAACCTGCGCCTCGGCGACGGCTACTGGCGCCGCCAACTCGCCGCCATGCTCGTGGCCGGGGAGGCGTTCGGCGTCTCGACCCGGGGCGCCGGGCGGCGCGTCAACGTCGAGTACGTTTCGGCCAATCCGACCGGGCCGCTCCATGTCGGCCATGCCCGGGGCGCGGTGTTCGGCGACGCGCTCGCCGCGCTGCTCGAGGCCGCCGGCCACGAGGTCACGCGCGAGTACTACGTCAACGACGCGGGCGCGCAGATCGACATGCTCGCGCGCTCGGTCCATCTGCGCTATCGCGAGGCGCTCGGCGAGACGGTCTCGCCCGAGGACTTCGCCGAGCTCTATCCCGGGGAGTACCTCAAGGACGTGGCCCGGGCGCTGGTCGCGCGCGACGGCCGGCGCTGGCTCGAAGCCGGAGAGGACGACTGGCTGCCCGCGCTCCGCGACTTCGCGGCCGAGGCGATGATGGCGCTGATCCGCGACGATCTCGCCCAGCTCGGCATTACCCAAGAGGTGTTCACCTCCGAGCGCGCCCTGGTCGAGGCCGGTCGGGTCCAGGCGACCCTCGACCGTCTCGCCGAGAAGGGGTTGATCTATGAGGGCGTGCTGGAGCCGCCCAAGGGCCGCAAGCCCGAGGACTGGGAGCCGCGCCCCCAGACCCTGTTCCGCTCGACCGACTTCGGCGACGACGTCGACCGCCCGCTCAGGAAGTCGGACGGGAGCTGGACCTATTTCGCCAGCGACATCGCCAATCATTTCGACAAGATCGAGCGCGGCTTCGAAACGCTGATCGACGTCTGGGGCGCGGACCACGGCGGCTATGTCAAGCGCATGAAGGCGGCGGTCCGCGCGCTGTCCGACGGCGCGGTCGAGCTCGACGTCAAGCTCTGCCAGATGGTCAAGCTCATGCGCCAGGGCGAGCCGGTGAAGATGTCGAAGCGCGCCGGCAGCTTCGTCACCCTGCGCGACGTGGTCGACGAGGTCGGGCGCGACGTGGTTCGCTTCATCATGCTGACGCGCAAGAACGACGCGCCGCTCGATTTCGACCTCGCGCGCGTAACCGAGCAGTCGAAGGACAACCCGGTCTTCTATGTGCAATACGCCCATGCGCGGGTTCATTCGGTGCTGCGCAACGCGCTGGCCGAGATCGCCGGGCTCGACGTTTCGACCGAGGCGCTCGCGGCCGCGCCGCTCGATCGCTTGACCGATCCGGGCGAGCTTGCTTTGATCAAGCTGCTGGCGGCGTGGCCCCGACAGGTGGAGACCGCCGCCGAGGCCCACGAGCCGCACCGGATCGCCTTCTACATGCACGATGTCGCGGCCGCCTTCCACGGCCTCTGGAACAAGGGCAAGGAGGACCCGGCCCTGCGCTTCATCGTGGCGGAGGATCGGGCGCTGACCGAGGCGCGGCTCGCGCTTTTGCGCGCGGTCGCGCTGGTCATCGCCGCGGGACTCCGGATCTTCGGCGTCGAGCCGGTCGAGGAGATGCGTTAGATGAGCACCGAGCCCGAGGACGACGGCTTCCCCGTCGGCATTCTCGACGAGGGCGAGTCCCGACGGCGGCATCCGCTCGTTCTCGCGGGCGTGATGCTCGCGATCGCCGTGGTCGCGGGGGTGGGCGGCTACATGTATTCGCGCCTTTCGAGCGACGAGACGCCGGCCGAGGTGCCGCTGGTGCGCGCCGAGCCGGGGCCGACCAAGAAGCGCCCGGCCGAGCCCGGCGGCATGGTCATTCCCGACCAGGACAAGCTCGTCTACGGGGCGATCACCGGCGATGGGAACGAGGGCAAGCCCGAGCGCCTGCTGCCGCCGCCCGAGGAGCCCATGCCGCCACCGTTGCCACCCGTGTCCGCGGTTCAGCCCGCGCCCGTGGAGAAGGTCGCTCCGGCGCCGACGCCGGTCGAGACGGCCGCGCCGCCCGCGGCCGAGATTCCCCCGCCGCCCAAGGTCGCGGTCGAGAAGGCGATCGAGACGGCGAAGAAAACCACCAAGGCCCCAGTCAAGACAACCACCAAGACGACCACCAAAAAAACGACCCCGAGCGGCGCCTATCTCGTTCAGCTCGCGTCCTTCCGCAGCAAGGCCAAGGCCGACGCCGCCTGGGCCAAGTACAGCAAAACCCACGGCGACTTGCTGCGCGGGCTCCGACCGCTCGTCCGCCGGGTCGATCTGGGAGCCGACAAGGGGATCTATTACCGCTTGCGCGCCGGACCGCTCGGCGATGCGGTCGAGGCGCGGGCGCTTTGCGCGAAGCTCAAGGCGCGAAAGCTCGGTTGTCTCGTGGTGAAGAAGTGATCTCGGGCGCCGCGCGGCGTTCCGATCCCTTGGGTTCGCGTTGCCGATGACGTCGCCGCTGGCTGTCGTTTTCGGGCTGGCCGGGCCGCGCCTCGGCGAGGACGAGCGCCGCTTCTTCGCCGAGACGCGGCCGCTCGGCTTCATCCTGTTCGCGCGCAATTGCGAAACCCCCGACCAGATCCGCGCGTTGATCGCCGAGCTGCGCGCCTGCGTGGCGCGCGAGGACGCGCCGGTGCTGATCGACCAGGAAGGGGGGCGGGTCGCGCGCCTCAAGCCGCCCCGGTGGCGCGCCGCGCCGGCGGCGGCGCGGTTCGGCGCCCTCGATGCGCGAGACCCCGGCCGCGCCGACGAGGCCGCGCGGCTGAACGCGCGGCTGATCGCGGCCGAGCTCGCGGCGCTTGGCATCACGGTTGATTGTCTGCCGGTCCTTGATCTCGCCGATCCGGAGGGGCACGACGTCATCGGCGATCGCGCCTTCTCGCATGATCCGAAAGCGGTCGCCCGGCTGGGCGCGGCGACATGCGAGGGGCTGCTCGCGGGCGGCGTGCTGCCGGTGGTCAAGCACATGCCCGGGCATGGCCGCGCGCGCGCCGACAGCCACCACGCGCTGCCGGTGGTCGAGGCGCCGCTCGATCTGCTGCGCGCGACCGATTTCGCGCCTTTTCGCGCGCTCGCCGACGCGCCCTGGGGAATGACCGCGCATGTCGCCTATTCGGCGCTCGATCCGTTGCCCGCGACCGTTTCGCGGCGCGTGATCGGCGAGATCATCCGGGGCGAGATCGGCTTCGACGGCGTGCTGGCGAGCGATGACCTCGCGATGGAGGCGCTTTCGGGCGGCCCCGGCGAGCGCGCGGCGGCGGCCCTGGCCGCGGGCTGCGACGTGGTACTTCATTGCAGCGGCGCGTTGGATGCGATGCGCGCCGTCGCCGGCGCCGCTCGTCCGCTCGACGATGCGGCGCTGGAGCGTCTCGCCGCCGCCGAGGCGCGGCGGGTTGCGCCCGGTCCATTCGATTCCGAAGCCGCTTCCGCGCGGCTCGACGCGCTTCTCGGCGCGGGTTAGGGGCGCGCATGTTCGGGCAGGGATTTTCCGCCATTCTATATCAGGCCTCGATCTGGGTGCTGCCGGTCGTGATCGCGATCACCTTTCACGAGGCGGCGCACGGCTGGGTCGCCGACCGGTTGGGCGACGACACGGCGCGGCGCATGGGGCGCGTGACCTTCAATCCGCTTCGCCATGTCGACCGCTTCGGAACGATCATCCTGCCGGGGCTTCTGCTGTTGATCCACTCGCCCTTCGTGTTCGGTTACGCCAAGCCGGTGCCGGTCAATTTCGGGCGTCTCCACAGTCCCAAGCGCGACATGATCTGGGTCGCGCTGGCGGGTCCGGCGATCAACATCGTGCTCGCGATCGCGGCGGGGTTTCTCTACCATCTGACGCCTTATTTCTCGCCCGGTCTCGGCGGCTGGTTCGCCGATACCCTGGAGCGGGCGCTGATCATCAACGTGGTGCTCGCGGTGTTCAACATGCTGCCGATTCCACCGCTCGACGGCGGACGCGTGCTGACCGGGTTGTTGCCGCGTCCGCTCGCGTATCGCTTTGCACGGGTCGAGCGATACGGCATGCTTGTGCTGATCGCGCTTCTGTTTCTCGCGCCGATGGTCGGGACACAGCTCGGGATCGACCTGAACTTTCTGGGCTGGGTGCTCGGCCCGCCGGTCGATTTCGTGATCAACGCGATCGTCGTGGTCACGGGCAATGGCTAGGAACTTGCCGGACGAGGGGATGACCGAACGCGACGCGCAGGACGGCGCCCGTTGGGACGAGGAGGGGGGACGGCTGGTCGTCGATCTCGACGGCTACGAGGGGCCGCTCGACGTGCTGCTGAGGCTCGCGCGCGACCAGAAGGTCGATCTCGCGCGGATCTCGATTCTCGAGCTCGCCGATCAATACATCGCCTTCATCGAGCAGGCGCGCGCGCTGCGCCTCGAGCTCGCCGCCGATTACCTGGTCATGGCCGCCTGGCTCGCCTACCTCAAGTCGCGCCTGCTGCTGCCCGATCCCGAGGAGGAGGGCGAGCCGAGCGCCGAGGAGCTCGCCGACGAACTTTCCTTCCGCCTGCGCCGCCTGGAGGCAATGCGCGAGGCGGGCGACCGGCTCATGCGCCGCCCGTTGCTGGGGCGCGACGTGTTCCCGCGCGGCGCGCCCGAGGGCGTGCGCGTCGTTCGCCACAACGTGTTCGATCTGTCCTACTTCGATCTCCTGCGCGCCTACGCCGACCATAAGCGCCGCACCTCGATCGGCCAGCTTCGGATCGCGCCCATCAGGCTCCACACCATGGAGCAGGCGCTGCGTCGCATGGAAGGCATGCTGGGCGGCGCTCGCGACTGGACGATGCTCGCGAGCTTTCTGCCACCGGGGCTCGCCGACGATCTGCTATGCCGCTCGGCGCTTGCCGCGAGCTTCGCCGCGAGCCTCGAACTCGCCCGCCAGGGCCGGGTCGAGATGCGCCAGTCGCAGCCCTTCGCGCCGCTCTACCTGCGCACCCGGGAGGGAGAGGCCAGGGAGGAAGAGAAATGAGCGGCCCGCGCACCGCGCTTCGCCTGATCGAGGCGCTTTTGTTCGCCGCCAACGAACCGCTCGACGAGGAAACGCTCGCCGCGCGACTGCCCGAGGACGCCGACGTCGCGGCGTTGCTCGCCGAGCTTCGGGTCGAATACGCCGAGCGCGGCGTCAATCTGGTGCGGGTCGCGGGCAAATGGGCGCTGCGCACCGCCGAGGACCTCGCGCCCTACCTCAGCCGCCACATGGAGGTGCAGCGCAAGCTCTCGCGCGCGGCGGTCGAGACGCTCGCGATCATCGCCTATCACCAGCCGGTGACCCGCGCCGAGATCGAGGAGATCCGGGGCGTCGGCATCAGCCGCGGCACCCTCGACATCCTCATGGAGGCGGGCTGGGTGCGGCCCAAGGGGCGGCGGCGGACGCCGGGCCGCCCCGCGACCTGGGTCACGACCGAGGGCTTCCTCGACCAGTTCGGGCTCGAAGCCCTCGACGATCTGCCCGGCGTGGGCGAGTTGCGCGCGGCGGGGCTGCTCGATTCGGGGCGCACCTCGCTGACCATGAGCGCCGAGGGCGGAGAGGGCGCGAACGAACCCGACGACGGCGACGCGCCGGACGACGAAAACGACACCGGCATCGCGCCCATGATCGACGATCCTGCGCTCGCGCCCCATGACGACGCCCCTCCCGACGCCACGCCCCGCGAGCCGGCGCCGGCGGCGATGGCCGAACACGCGTCCGAATCGCCCGAGCGGGGCGCCTGAACGCGGCTGCGCCCCGGCTGGCCGCTCACAAAGCCCTTGCGCAATTTCCCTCTCGTGATTAGGTTTATGAGAGCCTGTTGCGCGAATGCAATTCATTCTCATATCGAGGACTGATTTCGTTGACCGAGACTGGGCCTGTCTTTCCGGCCGCTTCCGCGAGGACGGAGCGGACACCAGGGCCTGGGTGGACGTTCGGACCGGGACGGCGCGGCGGAATCGCCGCGATTCCCCGCCGGCGCCGGCTGCCCGGTCCCTGGACGCTGGGCTCGCTTTTCGTCGCCTTGCTGGTCGCCGTGCCGGTGCTGGTCGTGGCCGCGAGCGTGTTCGCGCCCGCGGGCGAGGTTTGGCGTCATCTCGCGCGCACGGTTCTTGGGATTTACGTCGCCAACTCGCTGGGACTGATGCTCGGCGTCGGGCTCGGGACCTTCGTCCTCGGCGTGGCTTGCGCCTGGCTGGTGGTGATGTGCCGCTTTCCCGGTCGCGGGTTGTTCGAATGGGCGCTTCTGCTGCCGTTCGCGGTGCCGGCCTATGTGGTCGCCTTCACCTACGGCGGGATGTTCGAATACGCCGGACCGGTTCAGTCCGGCCTGCGGGCGCTGTTCGGCTGGGGGCGGGGGGATTACTGGTTTCCCGAGGTCCGCTCGCTGGGCGGCGCGGTCTTCGTGCTGACGGTGGTGCTTTACCCTTACGTGTATCTCCTGGCGCGGGCGGCGTTTCTCGAGCAATCGGTCTGCGCGATCGAGGCCAGCCGGACGCTTGGGCGCGGACCCTGGCGCAGCTTCCTCGACGTCGCCCTGCCGCTGTCTCGCCCGGCGATCGCGGCGGGCGTCGCGCTCGCGCTGATGGAGGCGCTGAGCGATTTCGGCGCCGTCCAGCAACTGGCGGTGCGGACCTTCACCACGGGCATCTACCGCACCTGGTTCGGGCTCGGCGACGCGACCGCGGCGGCCCAGCTTTCGGCGGTGCTGATGCTGTTCGTGCTGGCGCTCGTGTTGATCGAGCGGCGCTCGCGCGGCGGCCAGCGCTACCACCACACCTCGCGGCGTTATCGCGCGCTGCCGCGCTTCGCGCTTCGCGGTCCGCGCGCCGCGCTCGCGGTCGGGGTCTGCCTGTTCCCGGTCTTCTTCGGTTTTCTACTGCCCGGCGGGCAGCTCGTCGTCTGGGCGGTCGCGACCGCGCCCGAGGTGGTCGATGGCCGCTTTCTCGCGCTTGCCGCCAACAGTCTCGGGCTCGCGGCGGCGGCGGCGGCGGTGGTGCTGCTGGTCGCCTTGTTCCTCGCCTATGGCCTGCGGCTCAGCCCGCATCCGCTCTCGAGGATCGCGGCGCGGATCGCGAGCCTCGGCTACGCGGTGCCCGGCTCGGTCATCGCGGTCGGCGTGCTGCTGCCCTTCGCCTGGATCGACAATACGCTCGACGCCTGGATGCGGGCGAACTTCGGCGTCTCGACCGGGCTGATTCTGAGCGGCACGCTGGTCGCGCTTGTGTTCGCCTATGTGGTGCGCTTTCTCGCGGTCGCGTTCAACGCGGTCGAGGCGAGCCTTGGCAAGGTGACGCCGACCATGGACGGCGCGGCGCGCACCCTCGGCCTCGGCCCGGCGGCGACGCTTCGGCGGGTCCATGTGCCGATCATGCGCGGCAGCCTGATGACCGCGGCGATCCTGGTGTTCGTCGACGTGATGAAGGAACTGCCCGCGACCCTCATCATGCGGCCGTTCAATTTCAACACCCTCGCGGTGCGCGCCTTCGAGCTCGCCTCCGACGAGCAGCTCGCCGAGGCGGCGCCCGCCGCGCTCGCGATCGTCGCCGCCGGCATCCTGCCGGTGATTCTGCTGACCTTCGCGATCGCGCGCTCGCGCCCGGGTGCGAGCGAACTCGGGGTTTCCTAGGATGGACGCGCTGGTCTTCGAAAACGTGAGCCACGCCTACGGCGCCACGCCCGCCGTGCGCGAGGTGAACCTGCGCCTTGCCCAGGGCGAAATCCTCTGCCTGCTCGGCCCTTCGGGCTGCGGCAAGACCACGGTGCTGCGCCTCGCCGCCGGGCTCGAGCCGTTGCAGGCCGGTCGCGTCACGCTCAACGAGCAGGAGGTCGCGCGCCCCGGCCGCTCGCTGCCGCCCGAGGCGCGGGGCGTCGGGCTGGTGTTTCAGGACTACGCCCTGTTTCCCCATCTCACGGTCGCCGACAACGTCGCCTTCGGCTTGACCGATCTTCCCCAGTCCCGGCGCCGGGAGATCGTCGCCGAGATGCTCGAACGCGTCGGCCTCGCCGACCGGGCCGGGCGCTACCCGCATCTTCTTTCGGGCGGCGAGCAGCAGCGCGTCGCCCTGGCCCGGGCGCTCGCGCCCAAGCCGGCGCTGCTGCTCCTCGACGAGCCGTTCTCGGGGCTCGACATCCGGCTTCGCCAGGAGGTGCGGAACCAGACCCTGCGCGTTCTGGCGGACGCCGGCATCTCGACCCTGCTGGTCACCCACGACCCCGAGGAGGCCATGTACATGGCCGATCGGATCGCGGTGATGCGCGACGGTCGCATCGTTCAGACCGGCGCGCCGGTCGATGTCTACCGCGATCCCGCGAGCGCCTTCGTCACCGCCTTTCTGGGCGAGGTCAACTGGCTGCACGGCACGGTTCGGGCGGGGCGGGTGGAAAGCCCGCTCGGCGCGCTCGCCGCCGACGGCCTCGGCGACGGCACCCGGGTCGACGTTCTGATCCGCCCCGAGGGGCTGCGGATCGACGGCGCGGCCCCGGATGCGGAAGCGGTCAACGGCGCGGTCGCGGCCGAGGTCACGGCGGTCCGCGTGCTCGGCTATTCGAGCGTTCTCGACCTCCGGGTCCTGAGCGACGGTCCGGCGCTTCGCGCCCGCCTGCCGGGTCTCGGCGCGCCCCGGCCGGGTACGCGGGTCGCGCTCAGCCTCGACGAGAGCCAGACGTTTATCTTTCCCTGTAGCGCCCTCGACGGGGTAGCATGGGGGCAGACAGAGCAAGACCGTCCGCCGGTGGATCCGAGGAGCCGGTCCGGTGCGAGCGACGTTGCGCCGGACGGTGCTTTCTGACATCATGCGCCGGCTTTCCGGCGGGCGGCCGCCAAGCGTGGAGTGAATGAATGGGCACTTTCAGTTTATGGCATTGGCTGATCGTTCTTGCGATCGTGCTATTGCTGTTCGGACGCGGCAAGATCCCCAGCCTGATGGGGGACATGGCAAAGGGCATCAAGGCTTTCAAAGCCGGGATGAAGGAAGACCCCGAAACGCCTACGCCGATTGACAGTTCAAAGACTGCCGCATCGGCCGAAACGGCCGGCGAGGCCTCGGTCAAGAAAGACGAGGCCGCGCAGGGCTAGGCGCGCTCCGCGCCCGCCCGCCCGGTAGTCACAGGCGAAGGCGGCGATGTTCGACATCGGTTGGTCGGAGATGGCGGTCATTGCGGTGATCGCCCTGCTTATTATTGGGCCTAAAGACCTGCCACGGGTTCTCCGCGTCGCCGGCCAATGGGCGGGCAAGGCGCGCCGTGTCGCGCGCGAATTCCAGGGCAATATCGAGCAACTGGTGCGCGAGTCCGAGGTCGACCAGATCAAGAAGGAAGCCGAGGAGATTTCGCGCTACGACGTGAAGTCCGAGCTCGAACAGTCGATCGACCCGACCGGCGACCTCGCGCGCGCGGTCGACCCCTCGACGATCGAGGAGGAGAGCGCGACGACGGATCCCGCCGACGCCTCGCCGTTCACCGCGCCCGGATCGTCGCCCCTCGCATCGCCCGACGCGACGGCCGACGCGGAGTCTTCGTCCGCATCTCCGCCCACGTCATCCTCGGCGCCCTCGGCCGAGCCCGTGGGCGCGGAGGCGGCGGAGGGAGACGGCGATGTCCCGCCTCCCGCGCGGCAGGCCGACGGCTGACCGGTGGTCAAGGATATCGACGATAGCAAGGCGCCGCTTCTCGATCACCTGATCGAGCTGCGCACGCGCCTGATCCGAAGCGTGATCGTTATTCTCGTGCTGTTCGTCGCGAGCTATTTCTTCGCCGACCATATTTACGCCTTCCTGGTCAAGCCGCTCGCCCAGATCTACACCCGCCAGGGCGCGCGGTTGATCTTCACCGCGCTGCACGAGGTTTTCTTCACCTACGTCAAGGTGGCTCTGTTCGCGGCGCTGTTCCTCTCTTTCCCCTTTATCGCGATTCAGCTCTGGAAGTTCGTCGCCCCGGGGCTCTACAAGAACGAGAAGCGGGCCTTCCTGCCCTTCCTGGTGCTGACGCCGGTCCTGTTCTTCGCCGGCGCGGCGCTGGTCTACTACTTGATCTTCCCGCTCGCCTGGAAGTTCTTCCTGAGCTTCGAGACCCCGGGGGTCGACGGCTCGCTGCCGATCCAGCTCGAAGCCAAGGTCAACGAATATCTCTCGCTGGTGATGAAGCTGATTTTCGCTTTCGGGATCAGCTTCCAGCTTCCGCTTCTGCTGACGCTCATGGCGCGGGTCGGCATGACGAGCTCCAAGGGGCTCGCCGAGAAGCGCAAATACGCGATCGTCGCGGCCTTCATCGCCGCCGCCGTGTTGACGCCGCCCGATCCGATCAGCCAGATCAGCCTCGCGATCCCGATCATCCTCTTGTACGAGGCCTCGATCATCGCCGTGCGCATGGTCGAGCGCCGCCGCGCCCGCGAGGAGACGGAAGGCGGCGGCACGGATGGCGACGGCGGGGGCGACGGCGGCGAGGACCTGGTCGAGGAAACCGACTTCAACCTCGGTCGCTAGATATGCCCGCTTAACGTATCCCGACGTATCCCGCGTTAGAGCGGGCCGGTGTGATTCCACGGAAGTGGAAAAGACTCTAGGACGTGGATTTTC
>CAZHDF010000053.1:0-19972 GCA_964531525.1 uncultured Alphaproteobacteria bacterium
CTGCGCGAATCGCTCTCGGCCCGGTTCCTCGCCGCCGAGCAGGCGCTGGCGACGATGCAATCCACGCTCAATTCGATCAATCAGTTCTTCACCGCATTGACGAAAAGCTAGCGAGTGCAACGGATCGCGCGATCTGACCGCGCGGTCGAAAAAACGGGAGTGCCGGAATGAACAAGGCAGGCGTCGCGACTTATCAAACCCAGGGAATCCTCACCGCCTCGCCGGCGCGCCGCGTCGCGATGCTGTACGAGGCGGCGATCACCTCCCTGCGCAAGGCGATCGACGCGATCGAGCAAGGCGAGATCGAGGCCCGCTGGCGCGCCAATCAACACGCCGCCGACATCATCGAGCATCTGTTGATGACCCTCGACTTCGAACGGGGCGGCGAGATCGCGGAAAATCTCGACCGGCTGTACAAGTTCATGATCCGACACCTGATCGACGTCGATCTGCGCAACGATCCCCAACCCGCGCGCGACGTCATCAAGCTCCTCGAGCCGCTGCATCGCTCGTGGCGGGAGCTCGACCGGAAAATCGCGGCCGAGGGCGCCGCCGCCATGGCGGCATCCGGCGAGACCCCGGACGGTCCCGGATCCGAGACCGGGGGCGACCGCGTCTACGCGACCGCCTGAGCCTTCCGCCGCCGGACCGCTTCGGTCCAGCTCCGCGCCGGCGCCCTCGCGCCGGCGTTTTTCGTATCCCCCTCTCTCTCCTTCCCGCGCAGCCCGGCACGATCTGCCGGTCATCGTGCAGGGATTACTCGGCAAATCTCGCCGCCGGCTTGGGCATGCTCCGGCCTCTTCAAAATTATATTCTATAAAACAATGCGTTAGTCTGATCTCCGGGTTGGCCTACAACTTGCTTCTATTTGAGCGATGGAGTCTATGGAACCGATCTCGAAATGAGCGTACCGGCCACCAGCCTGCTCGACACCCTTCTGCCGACACCGAAGTCGGCGGGTGGCGACGCGATCGCGACGAAGGCCGCGGCCGGTGGCGAGGTCGCGAGTGCGCCGTCGTTCAACGCCGTGATGGCGGCCGCCATCGCCAAGGCCGCCGGCGCGGGCCAAGCGATCGCGGGCCAAGCGGGCCTGGGTCAGAAGATCCTGGGTCAAGCGGGCGCGGGCCAAGCGGGTATGGGCCAGGCGGGTATGGGCCAAGCGGGCGCGAAACTTTCCGACGCGCCGGGCACCGACGGCGACGCGAGCCCCGACGCGGCCGCGCTTCTTCTGTTCGCCGCCAACGGCCAAATCCCACCGGGCACCCCGCCGGCAGGCGACCGCGCGGTGGCAACGCCGAGCATTCCGGTCGCAATCACGCCGCCCGCGACGGGCGAGGCGCCTTCGGCGCGACCCGGCGCGGCGGGCCTTGCGATCGCCACGACCGTCGCGGCGAGCGATATCCCGCAAGTGATCGCCGCGGGTCTCAATCCCGCCGGCGTGGCGACGAGTGGCTCGACATTGGCGTCGGCCGCGCAAACCCCGGCCGTTCCGGCGGCGGGCAACGCAATCCCAACCGCCACGCCCCAGACCGCGTCCAAGGATGCACAAACGCCCGCCACGCCGACGAACGCGACGGAAACACGGCCGACCGGCCCGCAAGGGTCGGGACCGGGCGGCGCCTCGGCGGCGATCACCCTGGTTGCCGGCGACGCTCGGGCCGCCGCGCCCGCAACGCCCCAAACCTCGCCGACGACGCTCTCGGGCGAGTCCGCGATCGTTGCCAGCGAAGCCGCGCGCGTGACGAAGCCCGTTAGCGCCGAGACCGCGCGCGGCGATCGCGCCAAGCCCCGCGCGAGCACGAGCGGATCGACCCCGACCACATCGACCCCGGCCGCGCCGACCCCGACCCAAGCGACCGCCGCCGCGGCAACGGCCGCGATCGCGAATGCCGCGGGCCCGGACGCCGACGCGCGCGCCCCCGCCGCGCAGACGGCGGCGGCGGCCGTCGGCCTCGCCAATCTCGCCCAGCGCGAGGCGGCGCGCGGCGGCGCGGGCGAGGACAAGCCCGACGGCCTGCCCCAGGCCGGGCCGCTCGCCGCCGGAGCGCGCAACGTCGCGATCCAAGACGCCGGCGCGCGCGCGGCCAAGACCGCCGCCAAGACGGCCCAACCCTCGACGACGCCGGTCGTCGATCAGGTCGTCGTGCATCTGCGCACCGCGCTCGATCAGGGGATCGACCGGCTCGACATCCGGCTCAAGCCCGCCTCGCTCGGCCATATCACCGTGAAGCTCGACGTGAGCGGCAACGGCCAGGTCACGGCGGTCATCACCGCCGACCGGCCCGACACGCTGAACATGCTGCAACGCGACGCGCGCGGGCTCGAACGCGCGCTTCAAGACGCCGGCCTCCAGACCAATCAAGGCAGCCTCGACTTCAACCTCCGCGGCGACGGAGGCTTCGCCGGCCAGCAGGGCGGTTCGGGCGGGTTCGCCGGTTACGGGGGCGGTCATTCGTCGGACGCGTTCGCCGGTTCGCGCACTCCCGCGCCGATCGAGATCCAGGCGGTTCCGGCCGCGAGCGCCCCGCGCGGACCGTCGACGCGCGCCTTGGACATCGAAGTGTAAAGGGACCAGGACATGGAAATTCCCAGCGTACCCGACCCCAACGCCGTCAATATCCAGCCGAGCAAGCCGGGCGGCAGCGGCACGCGCCTGGCCGAGGATTTCGACACCTTTCTCACGCTGTTGACGACCCAGCTCGCCAACCAGGATCCGCTGGACCCGCTCAACTCGAACGAGTTCGTCGCCCAGCTCGTGAGCTTCTCGGGCGTCGAGCAGGCGATCAACACCAACACCAAGCTCGATAGCCTCGTCGGGCTGCTCACGACCAGCCAGGCGGCGGCGGCGGTCGGCTTTCTCGGCACCACGGTCGAAGCCAAGGGCGACACGGCAGCGCTCGCCAACGGCGAGGCGACTTATATCTACAATCTGCCCGGCAACGCCGCCTCGACCACGATCCAAATTCGCGACGACCAGGGCGATATCGTCTTCTCCGGCGGCGGCGCCGTCACGGCGGGCGATCACACCTACGTATGGGACGGGCGCGATTCCTCCGGCAACACGCTGCCCGACGGCAATTATTCGATCTCCGTCTCGGCGACCGACAGCTTCGGCAACCCGATCGACGCGACCACCCGGGTCAGCGGGCGGGTCACCGGCGTCGACACGAGCTCGGGCTCGCCGGTCCTGACGATCAACGGCGTCCAGGTCCCGTTCAGCGACGTCGTCTCGGTCCGCGAGGCCGATCAGAACACGACCATCTGACCATTCGACGACGACAATACGATCGGCCGGAAGCCGATCGCAGGTAGACCGCGCAAAGCACATGTAGTGAAGGAGACCATGAAATGAGCCTTTTCGGTTCTCTGTTCTCGGGCGTTTCCGCCCTTAGCGCCCAGAGCCAGGCGATGGGCATCATCTCGGACAACATCTCGAACGTGAATACGATCGGCTACAAGGGCGCGACGGCACGTTTCGCGACGCTCGTCACCTCGCCCGCGACCGAAACCAACTACACGCCGGGCGGCGTTCAGATCCGGCCCTTCGCGCGAATCGCCGAGCAAGGGCTCTTGCAGTCGAGCGCCTCGCCGACCGACCTCGGCATTTCGGGCGACGGCTTCTTCGTCGTCAACAGCGACCCGGGCGGCGCCAACGAACCGCTTTACACCCGCGCGGGGTCGTTCAGCCGCGACAACCTGGGCAACCTCGTGAACACCACGGGCTTTTTCCTCCAGGGCTGGCCGCTCGACGCCAACGGCCTGCTGCCGGGCGCGCCGGGCAACACGACCAACACGACCGCCTCGGCCGACATCTCGAGTCTCCAGACGGTCAACGTCAGCTCGATCAACGGCGTCGCCGCGGCAACCACCACGGTCGAGATGGGCGCCAACCTCTCGGCCGGCCAGACCGCCTTCACGGGGACCTACGACCCGACGGCCTCGGCCAACAACATGGCGTCGGGCAACGTGAGCGCGCATTTCAGCCGCGCCGTGCGGGTGTTCGACGCCCAGGGCACCGGCCACGACTTCCAGATCGCGTTCCTCAAGACCGCGACCAACACCTGGCAGGTCGAGGTCTACGCCAACCCGGCGAGCGACGTGACCGTCACCGCGCCGCTGGTCGACGGCCAGGTCGCCACCGGCACCCTGACCTTCAATGGCGACGGCAGCCTGGGCACGGTCTCGGCCGGTCTTTCGGGAGCAACCACGGTCCAGTGGGCGACCGGCGCTTCGAACAGCGCGATCACCTTCGACTGGGGCACCGCGGGCGCCATCGGCACCGGGCTGACCGACGGCATCAGCCAGTTCGACGGCGCCTACAACGTGGCCTTCGTGAACCAGAACGGCTCCCAGGTGGGCGAGCTCAACGGGATCAACATCACCAACGAAGGCTTCGTCGTCGCCTCGTTCTCGAACGGCGAGACGCAGCGCCTCTACAAACTGCCGATCTCGACCTTCGCCGACGTCTCCCTGCTCGAGTCGCGAACCGGCAACGTCTTCGCCCAGACCGAGGGCTCGGGCCAGTTCAATCTGCGCGAGGCGGGGCGCGGCGGCGCCGGGCTGATCGCGCCGTCGTCGCTGGAAGCCGCGAACGTCGACATCGGCAAGGAATTCACCGACATGATCATCACCCAGCGCGCCTTCTCGGCGAGCTCCAAGGTGATCACCACCGCCGACGACATGCTCGACGAACTGATCCGGATCCGCCGTTAGAACATGATTCACTTGAAATAAATCGGCGCCGGCCACTCCCCCGCCCGGCCACCCACGGGATCATGGAATAGGGGTGGCCGGGCGGGGGAGTGGGCCGGCGCTGAACGGATCATGATCTGGTCGGCGTTCGCCTCTCTCGTCGACGGGCTTGGCCGGCGTCGCCCCTTCGGGGCGGCGCCGGTCGGCTCGTTTGGATGCGGTTAACCTTTTTCTTACAAATAGTTAACCCTGGCGCTTAGCGATTTTTTAAGCGCGGGGGCATAGGGTGATGGCCAACCAGCACGTAGCTTGGAGTCCGAACCAATGAACGAAGGGATGCGCGCGAGCCGGGCCGGAGGCCTGAGTGGATTCGAACCGCCGTCGTCGGTCGAGGATCTGCCGCCGCCGAACACCAAGCGTTGGGTCGTCCGACGCAAGGCCGCCGTGGTCGCCGCGGTACGCACCGGGGTGATCAGCCTCGAAGAGGCGTGTAATCGCTACACCCTCTCGGTGGAGGAGTTCCTGTCCTGGGAACGCGCCATGGAGAAGCACGGCCTGCGCGGTCTGCGCGTGACCCGGCTTCAGGATTACCGCTCGGCGACGCGGCCGCGCTAGACGATGTCCGCCCGCCACGGTGGCGCGCCGCCGGCGTTCCCCTCATCCCCCATCGGACAACCGGAAAATCCTGCCCACCACTAGGCAGAAATTGCCGCCCGTTAACGTCTCCTTCACCCCGCATTGCTAGCTTTTCGGGGCGCGGCGACGGCGTGCTCGAACGCCGTCCGCGGTAGCCACGAAACGATAAGGGGTTTCAGACGTGAGCGGGCTTGCGCGGGCGTTACAGGGGATCAACCCGGTCCGACTTATGACGTTGCTGATCGTCGTCAGCGTCGCGGTCGGTTTCTTCATCTTTCTCACCATGCGGCTCACCGAGCCGCCGATGGCGCTTCTGTTCGGCGAGCTCGAACCCGGCGACGCCAGTCGCATCGTCGCCAAGCTCGAAACGCTGAACGTTCCCTACGAGCTGCGCGGCGGCGGTAGTCAGATTTACGTTCCGAGCGACGAGACGCTGCGTTTGCGCATGACCATGGCGGGCGAAGGACTGCCGAGCGGCGGCTCGGTCGGCTACGAGGTCTTCGACAAGACCGATTCCCTGGGCGCGACGCGCACGATGCAGAACATCAACCTTCTGCGCGCGCTCGAGGGCGAGCTTTCGCGCACCATCGCCTCGCTCACCCCGGTGGCGGCGGCGCGCGTCCATCTCGTGCTTCCCAAGCGCGAGCTGTTCACCCGCGATCGCCAGGAGCCCACCGCCTCGATCGTCGTCACCCAGGAGACCGGCAGTCGGTTGACCCGCGCCCAGGTGATCGCGATCCAGAATCTGGTCGCCGCGGCGGTGCCGGGGCTCAAGCCCTCGCGGGTCGCGATCGTCGATAATTTCGGCACCCTGCTCGCGCGCGGCGGCGCCGAGGACGACGGCGCGGCGATCGCGCTGAGCGCCTCGCAGGAATACCGCGCGGCGCTCGAAAAGCACCTCAAGGGCACCATCGAGCGCCTGCTCGAACGCACGCTCGGCCCCAACAGCGTGCGCGCCGAGGTCACCGCCGACGTCGATTTCGACCGCGTCACCACCAGCGCCGAGATCTTCGACCCCGAGGGTCAGGTGGCGCGCTCGACCCAGACGGTCGAGGAGCAGACCAAGAACCTCGAGGGCGACGGCGCCCAGGACGTGAGCGTCGCCAACAACCTGCCCGACGCCAACGCCACCCAGGGCGGCGGCGTGAAAAGCCTCGCCGACACCAACCGGGTCGAGGAGACGACCAACTACGAAATCTCGAAGACGGTCCGCAATCTGGTGCGCGAGAGCGGCACGATCAAGCGGCTTTCGGTCGCGGTGCTGGTCGACGGCGTCTACACCACCGACCAGAACGGCAACCGCGTCTACGCCCCGCGTAAACCCGAGGAGATGGACAAGCTCGCCGCGCTGGTGCGCTCGGCCATCGGCTACGACGAGCAGCGCGGCGACACCGTCGAGATCGTGAACATGCAGTTCCCGGCGCCCGAGACGCCCGAGGCCGCGGCGGCGGCGCCAATGTTCGATCTCGGCAAGGGCGACTACTTCAAGATCGCCGAGATCGTGGTGCTGTTCATCGTCGGCCTTCTGGTCATCCTGATGGTGCTGCGGCCGCTCGCGACCCAGGCGTTCAAGCCCGCGGGCGCGGGCATGGGCGGCGACGGAAACCCGGCGCTGCCGGGGCCCGAGGGCGGCGGCGCGGCCCAGATCACCGACGCCTCGGGCGGCGGCGGCGATCCCGACGCCTTGATCGACGTCGAGAACGTCGAGGGCCGGGTCAAGGAATCGACCATCAAGAAAGTCGGCGAGATCGTCGAGAACCATCCCGACGAGGCGCTGCACATCATCCGCAACTGGCTCTACCAGGAAGCCTAGGCGGGAGTTCGGGAAATGGCGGGGAAAATACTGGAGTACCGCAATCTCTCGGGCGCCGACCGGGCGGCCATCTTCCTTCTGTCGTTGAGCGAGCAGCAGGCGGCCAAGCTGTTCACCATGATGGACGACGACGAGATTCGCGACCTGTCGCAACGCATGTCGACGCTGGGCACGGTGGCGAGCGACGTGGTCGAGCGCCTGTTCGTCGAATTCGCCGAGGAGATTTCGAGCACCACCTCGCTGGTCGGCAGTTACGAATCGGTCGAGCGGCTTCTCGCCAAGACCATCGACCACGAGCGGGTCGAGACGATCATGGAGGAGATCCGCGGCCCCGCGGGTCGGACCATGTGGGACAAGCTCGGCAACGTCAACGAGACGGTGCTCGCCAACTACCTCAAGAACGAGTACCCGCAGACGGTCGCGGTCGTGCTCTCCAAGATCAAGCCGGACCATGCCGCCCGCGTGCTCGCCGCGCTGCCCGAGGAGTTCGCCATGGAGGTCATCTCCCGGATGCTGCGCATGGAGCCGGTGCAGAAGGAGGTGCTCGACGACGTCGAGAAGACGCTGCGCACCGAGTTCATGAGCAACCTCGCCCGGACCAACAAGCGCGACAGCTATGAGCGCATGGCCGACATCTTCAACAACCTCGACCGCTCGACCGAGGCGCGCATGCTGTCGGCGCTGGAGAAGCGCAACCAGGACGCGGCCGAGCGCATTCGCGCCTTGATGTTCACCTTCGAGGATCTGGTCAAGCTCGACCCGAGCGGCGTCCAGACGCTTCTGCGCAACATCGACAAGAGCAAGCTCGCGATCGCGCTCAAGGGCGCGTCCGAGCCGCTGCGCGACCTGTTCTTCTCCAACATGTCGGAGCGCGCCAGCAAGATCCTGCGCGAGGACATGCAGGCGCTCGGCCCGGTCCGGCTGCGCGACGTCGACGAGGCCCAGCAGATGCTCGTCAAGGCGGCCAAGGACCTCGCCGACAAGGGCGAGATTCTGATCGCCGACCAGAAAGGCGAGGATGAGCTTGTCTACTGACCGACCAGACGGCCGCGCGGCGGCCCGGCCCATGAAGTTCGCCTTCGATTCGGTGTTCGTGCTGGAAAGCAACGACGAACCGAACGCCCGCGACTTCGTCACCCCGCGCGAGCTCGAGACCGCGCGCGCCCAGGCCTACGAGGAAGGCTTCGCCGCCGGCGTCGCCGAGGAGCGCGCCCGCAACGAGCGCCGCCACGCCGACGCCCTGGAAACCATCGCCACCGGCATGGGCGAGATCGAGCGGACCCAGCGGGCCGAGATCGACCGCTGCATCCAAATGGCCACCCGGCTCGCGCTCACGATCGCGCGCAAGGTCGCGCCCGCGCTCATGGACGCGGCCCCGATGGCCGAGATCGAGGCGCTAGTGGGCGAATATCTCGAACAGCTCGTCGACGAGCCGCGCGTCGTGGTCCGGGTTTCGGAGGCGCTGGTCGATGCCCTCAAGGAGCGGATCGACGCGCTCGCCGCCGCGCGCGGCTTCTCCGGCCGCGTCGTGCTGATCCCCGACGGCGCGCTCGCCGACGGCGACTGCCGCATGGAATGGGCCGACGGCGGCGTCGAGCGCGACACCGCCGCCACCTGGAAGAATTTGGAGGCCGCGATCGCGCGCCTGCTTCACGCCGCGGACGCGCCGCCCGCGCCCCTCGATTCCGAGTAACAGGAGACACGCATGCCGAACAAGGAGGAACTGGATCTCGCCGAGCTCGAGAACACCGCCGAGCCCGAGACCCCCGCGACCGATCCGGCGCCCGAGCCGGCCGGCGAGACCGCCCAGGCGGCACCGGCCGCGTCCGACACCGCCGAGGCGTCCGACCCGCCCGACGAGGAAGCCCGCACCGCGGCCGACCTCGAGGCGGTATTCGACGTGCCGGTGCAGGTTTCGGCCGTTCTCGGCAAGGCGCAGCTTCAGGTCTCGCAGCTTCTCAAGCTGGGACGCGGCGCCGTGGTCGAACTCGACCGCAAGGTCGGCGAGGCGATCGATATCTACGTCAACAACCGGCTCGTCGCGCGCGGCGAAGTCGTGGTGGTCGAAGACAGGCTCGGCGTGACCATGACCGAGATCATCAAGTCGGACCGCTAAGTCAGGGGACGGATCAAACGAAAAAACCGGAGAACCCGACCCGTCATGCTCGATATCACGACCATTTTGGGACTTGTCGCGGGCTTCGCGCTGATCGGCGCGGCGATCGTGCTCGGCGGCTCGCCCCTGGCCTTTATCGATGCGCCGTCGCTTCTGATCGTGTTCGGCGGCACCTTCGCCGTCACCATCATGTCGTACTCGATCGCCGACGTGATGGCCGCCGGCACGGCGGTCGCCCGGGCGCTGTCGCGCAAGCAGGTCGAGACCGACGCGGCCGCCAGCCAGATGATCGAAATGTCGGAGCTGGCGCGGCGCAAGGGCGCGCTCGCGCTCCAGTCGCTGCTGCCCAAGCTTCGCGGTCTGCCGTTCCTGAACGAGGGCATCTCGATGGTCATCGACGGCGCCAACGTCGACGAGATCGAATCGCTGCTCAACCACCGGGTCGACGCCATGGCCGCGCGCCACGCGCGCACCGTCGGCGTGCTGCGTCGCGCCGCCGAGGTCTCGCCCGCCATGGGGCTGATCGGCACCCTGGTCGGGCTGGTGCAGATGCTGGGCAACCTCGACGACCCTTCGACCATCGGCCCGAGCATGGCGGTGGCGCTGCTCACCACCTTCTATGGCGCGGTGCTGTCGAACATGGTGTTCGCCCCGCTCGCCGCGAAGCTCGAGCGCGAATCCGACGACGAGATCCTGCGCAACACGATCTTTCTGACCGGGGTCGCCTCGATCGGGCGGCGCGAGAATCCGCGCCGCCTCGAAATGCTCATCAACACGCTGCTGCCGCCGGCGCAGCATGTTCATTACTTCGATTAGCCGCGTCGGGATGCGCGCGGTCGTTTTTGGGAGAAGCTGAATGCGGTTACTGATTGTTGGCTCGCTCGGAGGGGAGATCGGCGCCGCGAGCAAGATCGCCATGGACCGGGGCGCCAAGGTCGCCCACGCGGGTAGCGTGGACGCCGCGCTCGAGGCACTGCGCGCGGGTCAGGGGGCCGATCTCGCCATGATCGACGTGCGGCTCGACGTGCGCGACCTGATCTCGCGCCTTGCCGCCGAGCGTATCAGCATACCCGTGGTCGCCTGCGGGATCGAGGCCGATTCCGAGGCCGCGGTGCGCGCGATCCGCGCCGGGGCGCGCGAGTTCATCCCCCTGCCGCCCGAGCCCGATCTGATCGCCGCCGTCCTCGAGGCGGTCGCCGAGGAGAGCAACACGATCATCCACCGCGACCCGGCGGTGGCCAAGCTGCTCGAGCTCGCCGACCAGGTCGCGAACTCGGACGCGAGCATTCTCATCACCGGCGAATCGGGCACCGGCAAGGAGCTTCTCGCCCGCTACATCCACCGCAAGAGCAATCGCGCCCAGCGGCCCTTCGTCTCGGTCAACTGCGCGGCGATCCCCGAGAACCTGCTCGAATCCGAGCTGTTCGGCCACGAGAAGGGTGCGTTCACCGGCGCGGTCGCGCGACGGATCGGCAAGTTCGAGGAGGCCAGCGGCGGCACCCTGCTGCTCGACGAGATCAGCGAAATGGACCCGCGCCTCCAGGCCAAACTGCTGCGCGCGCTTCAGGAGCGCGAGATCGACCGGGTCGGCGGCAGCGCGCCGGTCAAGATCGACATCCGCTGCCTCGCGACCAGCAACCGCGATCTCAACGACGAGGCGCGGCGGGGAAATTTCCGCGAGGACCTTCTGTTCCGGCTCAACGTGGTCACGCTGAATCTGCCGCCGCTGCGCGAACGGCCGGCCGATATTCCGGCGCTTTGCAAGCATTTCATCCGCAAATACGCTCTCGCCAACGGCCTGCGCGAGCGGTCGCTGTCGCGGGAGGCGCGCGACATGCTGCTGCGTCACGGCTGGCGCGGCAATATCCGCGAGCTCGAAAATACCATGCACCGCGCGGTGCTGCTCGCCAAGGGCGACGAGATCGGCCCCGAGGCGATCCTGCTCAACTCCGGAACCGGCGCGCCCGATCAGGGCGGCGGCGAGCAGTCGGTCGCGCCGGGGGTCGGCGGTCTGGTCGGACGCACGGTCGCCGACGTCGAGCGCGACCTGATTCTCGATACCCTCGGCCATTGCCTCGGCAACCGGACCCATGCGGCCAATATCCTGGGTATCTCGATCCGCACGCTCCGCAACAAGCTCAAGCAGTATGCCGAGGACGGCGCGCGCGTTCCCCACCCGGGTGAAGCGCCGCATGCGGCGCTCTAGTCCGCGATCGGACCCAAAATCGTGACAGAGAACGCGCCCGCGCCCGCGCCGGCCACCAGCGATACGCTCGGCCGCTTCGGCGACGCCCTGCGACAGGGCGACGTCGCGCTCGCGCTCGCGGTCATTTTCATCCTGGTGGTCCTGATCCTGCCGATGCCGAAATGGCTGCTCGACATCATGCTGACGATCTCGATCACCTTCTCGGGCATGATCCTGCTCACCTCGCTGTTCATCGAGCGGCCGCTCGACTTCAGCTCGTTCCCGACCGTGCTGTTGATCGCAACCATGTTGCGACTGTCGCTCAACCTCGCCTCGACGCGCCTCATCCTCGCCCACGGGCACGAGGGGCCGCAAGCCGCGGGCAAGGTCATCCAGGCCTTCGGCAGCTTCGTCATGGGTGGCAACTTCGTCATCGGGATCATCGTGTTCGCGATCCTGGTGATCGTGAACTTCATCGTCATCACCAAGGGTTCGGGGCGCATCGCCGAGGTCTCGGCGCGCTTCAGCCTCGACGCCATGCCGGGCAAGCAGATGGCGATCGACGCCGATCTGTCGTCGGGGCTGATCGACGAGGCGGAGGCCCGCGCCCGACGCAAGCGGCTCGAGGACGAAAGCAACTTCTTCGGCGCCATGGACGGCGCGTCGAAGTTCGTGCGCGGCGACGCGATCGCCGGGCTGATGATCACCTTCATCAATATCGTCGGCGGCATCCTGGTCGGCGTCGGCCAGCAGGGGTTGGGCTTCGGCGACGCGGCGGCGGCCTATACGCTGCTCACGGTCGGCGACGGGCTGGTCAGCCAGATCCCGGCGCTCATCGTTTCCACCGCCGCCGGCCTTCTGGTCTCCAAGTCGGGGGTCGACGGCTCGGTCGACAAGGCGCTGTTCGGACAGATGGGCCGCTACCCCCGGGCCTTCGGCATGAGCAGCGCCATGCTCACGGCGCTCGCGCTGCTGCCGGGCATCCCGGCGGTGCCCTTCATGACGCTCGCGGGGATCTCGGGCATCGCGGCCTGGCAGCTCTCGAAGCGCCGAGAGCAGGAGGCCGCCGACGTGGCGGCCGAGGCCGAGCCCGCGGCGGCGCCCGCCGAGGAGCCGATCTCTACCGCGCTGCATATCGATCTCGTCCGGCTCGAGCTCGGCTACGGGCTGCTCGGCCTGATCAACAGCCAGCAGGGCCACCGGCTGACCGACCAGATCAAGGCGCTGCGTCGCCAGGTCGCGACCGAGATGGGCTTCGTCATGCCCTCGGTCCGCATCCAGGACAACATGCAGCTTCCGGCCAACGCCTATGTGATCCGGGTCAAGGACATCGACGCGGGCCACGGCGACGTGCGCCCCAACATGCTGCTGGTCATGGACCCGCGCGGCGACAAGATCGGCCTCGCCGGCGAGGAGACGACAGAGCCCACCTTCGGGCTGCCCGCCATGTGGATCAACGAGGCCAACCGCGAGGAGGCGGCCTTCCGCGGCTACACCGTGGTCGACGCGCCGACCGTGATCACCACCCATCTCACCGAGGTCATCAAGGACCACATGGCCGAGCTTCTGTCCTACAGCGAGACCCAGAAGCTGCTCGACGAGCTCGATCAGGAGCACCAGAAGCTGGTCGCCGACATCGTGCCGTCGCAGGTTTCGGTCAGCGCCATTCAACGCGTGCTCCAGGCGCTGCTTTCCGAGCGGGTCTCGATCCGCGACCTGCCGACGATCCTCGAGGGCGTCGCCGAGGCGACCGGCTTCACCCAGAACATCACCCTGATCACCGAGCATGTGCGCGCCCGGCTCGCGCGCCAGCTCTGCAACGCCGTCGCCGGGCCCGACGGCATCATTCCGCTGATCACGCTCAGCCCCGAATGGGAGCAGGCGTTCGCCGAATCGATCGTCGGCTCGGGCGAGGAGCGCCAGCTCTCCATGCCGCCCAGCCAGCTCCAGGAGTTCATCAACACCGTGCGCCAGACCTTCGAGCGCCACGCCTTGATGGGCGAGAGCCCGGTGCTGCTGACCAGCCCGACGATCCGGCCCTTCGTGCGCTCGATCGTCGAGCGCTTCCGCCCGGCCACCAGCGTGATGTCGCAGAACGAGATCCACGCCAAGGCCAAGATCCGCACCGTGGGGCAGATCTGATGCGCGAATGGAGCCCTCGGCCATGCGCCTGAAGTCGTTCACCGCGCCGTCGATGGCCGCGGCGATGCGCCAGATCCGCGCCGAGTTCGGCGAGGACGCGGTGATCGTCGCGACCCGGCCCGCGAACGGTCGGCGCGAGGTCTGCGTGACCGCCGCGATCGACCGCGCCGACGTGATTTCGGCCGAGGCGGCCGCCGCGCCCGCCGCGCCCGTCGACGCGATGACGGAGAGCGACGGGATCGTCGCCGAGATCGACCGCGCGCTCGCCTATCACCGGGTGCCCGACGACGCGCGCGCCCGGGTCCGCGCCGCGGTCAACGAGCGAGTCCCCTCGACGGCCGAGGCGCTCGCCGGCGCGCTCGGCGAATGCTTCGCCTTCGCCCCCCTCGGCCCCGCGCCCGGGGACGCGCCGCTGGCGCTGGTCGGCCCGCCGGGCATGGGCAAGACCGTGACCATCGCCAAGATCGCCGCCCGCGCCGTGCTCGCCAAGCAGCCGCTGCGCGTGATCACCACCGACAATTTCCGCGCCGGCGGCGTCGATCAGCTTCGCGCGCTGACCCGGCTACTCGACATCGACCTCGAGACCGCCGCCTCGCCGCGCGAGCTCGAAAAGGTCGCCGGCGCGAACCCGGGCCACGCCCTGCTGCTGATCGACACCGCGGGCATCAACCCGTTCAGCCGCGCGAGCCTGGTCGCGCTGTCCGAGTTGCTCGACGGCGCGGGCGCCGAGCCGGTGCTCACGCTCGCCGCCGGCGGCAACGCCGACGACGCGGCCGAGATCGGCGAAGCCTTTGCCGTCATCGGCTGCGCGCGGCTGGTGCTGACCCGGCTCGATGCCGCGCGTCGCCTGGGCGCGGCACTCGCGGCGGCCGCGAACGGCGGGCTCGCCTTCTCCGACGTGAGCTTGAGCCCCCATGTCTCCCGGGGGCTCCGCCCCCTCGATCCGGCGGGCCTGACCCGCCTGCTCCTTTGTCACCCCGATACAGAAACTCCCCCCACCCGGTCGTGCGAGGCACCCCAATGACCGCCCATTCCACCGCACCACGGCGACCCGCGCCCGAAGCGGCGTCGTCCAACATCATCACCATCGCCTCCGGCAAGGGGGGCGTGGGCAAGACCTGGCTCGCCGTCACGCTGGCGCATGCGCTGGCGCGCGCCGGATATCGAGCGCTTCTGTTCGACGGCGATCTCGGTCTTGCCAACGTCGATATCCAGCTCGGGCTCGCGCCCGAGCGCGACCTCGGCAGCGTCATCGCCGGGCGACTCAAGCTGCACGAAGCGGTGACCCGGTTCGGCGACGGCGGTTTCGATTTGATCGCGGGACGCTCGGGCTCGGGCAACCTCTCGGCGCTGCATCCCTCGCGGCTGACCACGCTGCGCGACGACCTGATCGGGGTCGCCGAGCAATACGACCACGTGCTGGTCGATCTGGGCGCCGGGCTCGAACAGGCGGTGCGACTGCTGACCATCAATTCGAGCCGCTGTCTGGTGGTCTGCACCGACGAGCCGACGGCGCTGACCGACGCCTACGCCTTCATCAAGATCATGCGGCTCGAGCGGCCGAGCGTCGATCTGCGGATCGTCATCAACATGGCGACCAGCCGCGCCGACGGCGAGCGTACCTACGCCACGCTGCGCAAGGTGTGCGAGAACTTCCTTCACTTCACGCCGGCGCTCGCCGGCATCGTGCGCCGCGACAAGCGGGTCAAGGACGCGATCCGCAATCAGGTCGCGATGCTGGTCCGCTATCCCACGAGCCTCGCCGCGACCGACGTCGAGGATCTCGCCGATATGCTCGCCCGGGAGCACTGAGCCCGATGCTGCCGCCTTCCGTCCCGACCCGGACCCCGCCACCGCGCGCCGCGCCCCCGTCGGCGGCGCGCGCGACGGTGGTCGCCCCGGCGGTGGGCGCGGAGGCGGCCTCCGGAACGCCCCCCGCCACGACCCCGGGCGCGACCGTCGAGGGCGTGGTCGCGGGGCGCGACGGCGCGGGGCATGTTCTTCTGCGCACCGAGGCCGGCACGCTCGCGCTCGCCACCCGGCTCGACCTGCCGCGCGGGGCGCGCGTGGTCCTACGCATCGACGGCGGCGCGCCGGTCGCGGCGACCGTCGAGACCGTCGACGGCCGCCCGCCCGCGCCGCCCGCGACGTCGAGACCGGCCCTTCCGACGAGCGCGCCCGGAACCGGCGAACAGTCTCGGCTTTCCACGCCCGCGCCGACGTCGAGACCCGCTCCGAGGACCGCGTCCCCGACGACATCCGGCGACGCGCGCGCCGCGCCGTCTCCCCTGGCCGAGGCGGCGCGCCCGGCGGTGATCCCCGCCCCGGTGGTGGGCGCGATCGTCACCGCGACGCCCGTCGCGTCGCCCACCTCCGAAACGGCCGCCGCGGCGCCGACGCCGCCCGCCACGATCCCCTCTCCGACATCTTCTTCCGGCCCGGCGCCGACGAGCCCCGAGGCGCCGCGCGCGAGCGCGGGCGAGAGTCGCCCGGCGGCGGTGCCCGTGCCCGCCGCCGCCTCCGCGCCGTCGATCGCGCTTCGCATCCTCGCGATCACGCCGCCGGCCGCGCCCGGCGTCCCGACGCCGCCCGCCGCCGCCACGCCGGGAGAGGCGACCGTCGCCTCGGTCCCGGCTCCAGCCCCGATCAAGGCCGCCCTGGCACCCGCCGCGCCTACCGACGACGGACCGCGCATTCCCCGGCCGATTTTCGCGAGCCCCGCGAAGCCCGCCGCGACACCCAGCGTCGGCGCGCCGGCGTCGACGTCCTCGTCGGTCGCGCCGGGCGGCGGCCCCAAAACCGCCGCAACGCCCGCGTCCGCCCCCCCGGCGACGCCGCCCCCGGCCACGCCCCCGGCCACGCCCACGACAACGCCCACGACAACGCCCCGGGCGGAGACGCCACCCGGCGCCTTCTCCGCCCGGGTGGTCGGCATCGACGCGAGCGGCCGGCCGCTCGTCGAGACGTCGGGCGGGGTATTGCGGCTCGACCTGGCGCGGCCGCTCGATCCCGGCACCCGACTGCTGCTCGCGCCGGTCGAGACCGAGGCCGAGCCCCCGCGCCCGGCCCCGGCCGCGACGACGGCGCTGCTCGGCGCGGGGCGCGACTGGCCGGCGCTGCGCGACGTCATGGACGCGCTGCGGACGATCGCGCCCGAGGCGGCGCGCGAGGCGATGGAACGCGCCGTCGCCCAGCCCGGCGCGCGGATGGCGCATACGGCGCTGTTCTTTCTCGCGGCGCTGCGCGGCGGCGACCTCGCGGGCTGGCTCGGCCGGGATACGCTGCGCCGGCTCGACGAGCAAGGACGCGGCGATCCGGTGCGCCGGCTCGCGGGCGACTTCGCCCAGCTCACCCGGCTCGGCGCGCAGGGGCAATCGACCCAGGGCGGTCACTGGCAGGCGACGATGTTCCCGGTTTTCGGCGGCGAGAGCTTCGACCGCGTGCGTCTGTTCGTCCGCGACAACCGCGACGGCGACGGCGCGGACGAGGACGCCGGCGGCACCCGTTTCGTGGTCGAACTCGGCCTGAGCCGGCTCGGCGAGCTGCAGCTCGACGGCTTCCTGCGCGAGCGCCGGTTCGATCTGATCCTACGCAGTCGCGCGGCGCTCGACGACGAGGCCCGGCGCGACATCGCCACGATTTTCGACGACGGGCTGGCGCTCGCCGGTCTCGGCGGCTCGCTCGCCTTCCAGACCACCGAGAGCTTTCCCGTCTCCCCACTCGCCGAAATGCTTGCGGAGGACCGCGATGGCCTGGTCGTTTAGCGCCACCAGGAAACTGGCCGAACCCGCGTTCGACCCGTCCCCGGACATGATTCCCGACGACGGCGGTCCGGACTCCTCCCCGGGCGGCATCACCCGGGTGCATGCGCTCACCGCCGACGGCGAGCGCGCGTTGATTCGGCGGCGCGACCGGCTCGTCGGCGCGCGCAATCCGGGGCGGCGGCATGATTACGTGGTGACGCTGACGGGCCGGCTCGCCGTCGCGCGCGCGCCGCTGCGCGTCGTCCTGCGTTACGTTCCCGACCGGATGGTGCTACCGGCGGGCGCCTTCGCCGCCTATATCGAGGAACTCGGCGCGGACGACTGGACTTCGATCGAGGCGCTCGCCGTCGCCATGGTCGAGGACCTCAACAGCGAGCTGATTCCACGCTGGCTGCGGGTTTCGCTGATCGCCGAGGGGAACGGCGCGGACCGCGACGGCGCGGCCGGCTATCGGGTCGACGTCGAGGACCGCCAGCCCAACTGGGACAACTCCTCGCTCCTCGCCCGCCTCGCCCCGGCGACGGGATAAGGCGGGAGGCGCCAAGTCCTCTCTATGGGGGTGTCTTCATCCCCGCGGCTTGATATTTACCCCTCGCGCCGGCGGAAGCGGGTGATGCCGACCTCGTCGAGCCGCGCCCGGTCGACCCGCGCCTCGGCGGCCCGCGCCCGGGCGAGGCGACGCTCGAGGGTAATCTCGTATTTCTTGAGTTCCTGAAAGGCGGCGGCGACCGCGTCGGCGGCGCGCTCGATCTCGACCGCGAGCGCGGCGAGGTCGTCATCGATGGCCGCGCGCTCGGCCGTCATTCGGCGGGCGTAGGCGGCGAAGGTCCGCCCCGCCTCGACCGAGGACGCGGCGGTCTTGCGCTCGGCGGCGAGGGTTTCGTCGAGCCGGTCGCGGGCGTCGAGCAGCTCGGCGCGGCGCTCCTCGAGGGCAACGAGATGGGAGCGCGCCTCGTCGAGCCGCTGCTTGTGCAGGCGGGTCAGCGTGTTCAGCGCCTTCACGGCGCCTCCATGCCCAGGATCTCGGCCAGTTGGGCATAGCCCTCGGCGAGGCCGCAACGCTCATTCTTGTCCTGGGCGAGAAAGCCCTCGAGCGCCTCGCGGTAGCGAATCGCCTCGTCGACCGCGTTGTCCGAGCCCTCGCGATAGGCGCCGAGGCGGATCATCTCGGCCATGTCCTCGTAGGTCGCCATGAGCTGCTTGGCCCGGTTGACGAGTAGGTTTTCGGGCTCGCTGTTGCAGTCGGGCATGGTCCGCGAAATGCTGCGCTGGATGTTGATCGCCGGAAAGCGCCCGCGTTCGGCGATCACGCGGTCGAGCACGATATGGCCGTCGAGGATGCCGCGCACCGCATCGGCGATCGGCTCGTTGTGGTCGTCGCCCTCGACCAGTACCGTGAACAGGCCGGTGACGGTGCCGTGTCCCGTGCCGGGCCCGGCGCGTTCGAGCAGTCGGGGCAGCTCGGCGAACACGGTCGGCGTATAGCCCTTGGTGGTCGGCGGCTCGCCCGCCGAAAGTCCGATCTCGCGCTGGGCCATGGCGAAGCGGGTCACGCTGTCCATCAGGCACAGGACGTCGCGATCGCGGTCGCGGAAATACTCGGCCATGGCGAGCGTGAGATAGGCCGCCTGGCGGCGCATGAGCGCGGACTCGTCCGAGGTCGCGACGATGACGACGCTGCGCGCGAGCCCCTCGGGGCCGAGATCCTTTTCGAGAAACTCCTGTACCTCGCGGCCGCGCTCGCCGATCAGGCCGATGACGTTGACGTCCGAGCCGGTGAAGCGCGCGAGCATCGAAAGCAGCACCGACTTGCCGACGCCCGAGCCCGAGAAGATGCCCATGCGCTGGCCCCGGCAGCAGGTAAGCAGCGTGTTGAGGGCGCGCACGCCGAGGTCGATCTTGCCCTCGACCCGGCGCCGGCCATGGGCGGGCGGCGGGCGGTTGCGCAAGGGATAGGCGTCGACGCCGCGCTCGAGCGGTCCCTTGCCGTCGACCGGCTCGCCGAAGGCATTGAGCACCCGGCCGAGCCAGGACGGGTCGGGGTAGACCACGGGCTCGGATTCGGCGACCATCGCCTTGCAACCGAGCCCCACGCCCTCGACCGTGCCGAACGGCATGAGAAGCGTGCGGTCGTCGCGAAACCCCACCACCTCGCAGACCACGCGGCGGCCGTCGCGCGCGATCACCACGCAGCGCCGACCGACCGAGAGTCGGCGCTGAAGCCCCGCGCATTCGACCAGCAGACCGAGCACCGCCGTCACCCGGCCGTAGAGACGGCAGGGGGCGGTTCGGTCGACCTCGACGAGAGCTCTTTCGAGTGCGGTTGGCAAGATCTTGAAACTGCAACGGAAACCGAGGCGCCCCGAGGGCACGTTCCGATCATCGCCCGCCGCGATTAAGGATCGGTAAAGCAAACCCGGCGGCGACCGCGCGCACCCCGGATCTAGAAAATTTCCCTTCCGATAGGAGCGATTGCCCGGAAGCGCTTAACTATTCCTTTACGTCGAGGTCGGTAAGGTTAATATTCCTTCCGCTTCAGGCCGTTTGTCGATTTCCCGGGAAGTCAGAAATGCGAGTATTGCTGGTAGAAGACGACACGACGTTGGCGAAGAGCGTCGAGCTGA
>CAZHDF010000054.1:0-19913 GCA_964531525.1 uncultured Alphaproteobacteria bacterium
GGGGTTGAGGAGGCGCGCTTTGCGCGGCCATACTGGAAGCATGTCCGGAACGGGAGCGGTGGCGGCGGGGGCGCGGCGGCTGGCCGGGGCGGCGCTCGATGCGCTGCTGCCGCCGCGCTGTCTCGCCTGCGGCGTCGTGGTGGCCGAGGCCCATCGCCTGTGCGGCGCCTGCTGGGCCGAGGCCGATTTCATCGCCGCGCCGCAGTGCGCCGTCTGCGGCCTGCCGTTCGACGTCGATCCGGGCGAGGCCGCGCTCTGCGCCGGCTGCGCGGCGGCCCGGCCGGTGTTCGACCGGGCGCGGGCGGCGCTTCGCTATGGCGGGGTGGCGCGGGCGCTGGTTCTCCGGCTCAAGCACGCCGACCGCACCGATCTCGCGCCGGCGCTCGGGCGCTGGATGACGCGCGCGGGCGCGGCCCTGTTGGCCGACGCCGACATGGTCGCGCCGGTCCCCCTGCACCGCTGGCGTCTGTTCGCGCGGCGCTACAACCAGGCGGCGATCCTGGCGGCGGCGATCGCGCGGCAATCGGGGCGGCCCTTCGTCCCCGACCTTCTCCGCCGCATCCGGCGCACTCCGAGCCAGGCGGGCCTTTCGCGGCGCGCCCGGGCCTTGAACCTGCGCGGAGCCTTCGCCGTCCGCGACCGGCGCCGCGAGACGGCGGCGGGAGCACGGGTGGTGCTGGTCGACGACGTGATGACCACCGGCGCCACGGCCGTCGCCTGCGCCCGCGCCCTGCGGCGCGCCGGCGTCGCCCGCGTCGACGTTTTGACGCTCGCCCGGGTGGTCGCCGGCAATGGTTGAGACTATTTTATGACGTCCGGGTTCCCACGGCTTCCGCGAGAACCGAGATTTATCCCCAACGGGCCGGTCAACGGTCCGCCGGCATGAAAGGCATGAGGTTCCGCCGTGGCCAAGATCGAGATATATTCAACCATGTTCTGCCCCTTCTGCTCGGCCGCCAAGCGGCTGCTGAACCGGAAGGGGGTCTCGTTCGTCGAGCATGACGTGACGTTCCGCCCCGAACTGCGCCGCGAGATGGCCGACCAGGCGGGCGGCGATTACAAGGTGCCGCAGATTTTCGTCGACGGGACGCATATCGGAAACTGCGACCAGCTCTACGCCCTCGATGCAGATGGCCGGCTGGACGCGCTGCTGGGAGGGGCCTGATGGCGAACACATTCACCGCCGCCTGCGTGCAGACGACCGCGGGGCCGGACATGGACGCCAATATTCGCGCGGCGAGCGATCTCGTGCGTCGGGCGCGCGACGCGGGCGCGGACTTCATCGCGCTGCCCGAGAACGTCGCGCTGATGCACCCCGACCCCAAGGCCGTGAAGACCCACGCGCTGCCCCGCGACGAGAACCCGGCGGTCGACGCCTTCCGCGCGCTCGCCCGCGAGGTCGGGACCTGGCTGCTGACCGGCTCGCTGCCGGTGCGCTCGCCCGACGGACGGATCGCCAACTGCTCGATGGTCATGGACCCGGAGGGCGAGATCGTCGCGAGCTACGACAAGATCCACATGTTCGACGTCGATCTCGCCAACGGCGAAAGCTACCGCGAATCGCGCAGCTTCCAGCCGGGCGACGAGGCGGTGTTGGCGCGACTCCCCTGGGGCGTGCTGGGGTTGAGCGTTTGCTACGACCTGCGCTTTCCCCATCTTTACCGGACGCTCGCCCAGGCGGGCGCCGACTTCCTGACGATCCCGGCGGCCTTCACCAAGACCACGGGCGAGGCCCATTGGCACGTGCTTCAGCGGGCGCGGGCGATCGAGAACGGCTGCTTCGTGATCGCTCCCTGCCAATGCGGTCTCCACTACGGCGACCGGCGCACCTTCGGCCATTCGCTGATCATCGACCCCTGGGGCGTGGTGCTCGCCGACGGCGGCGAGACGCCCGGCTTCATCACCGCCGAGATCGACCCCGCCCGGGTCGCCGAGGTCCGCGCCATGATCCCGAGCCTCGGCCACGACCGGCCGTTCAAGGCGCCGAAGGCGGCGAAACCGCGCATATCCGCTGTATCCTAGCGGGGCGCGGCCGGCTCACCTCGATATCCTCGAAGGCGATCACGGACAGCCGCCCGTCGCGGCCGACGATGTCGAGCAGCTCGCCCGGGCGCAGCAGGAACGCCGGGTTGCGCGGCCGGCCGTGGCGCTCGTTCCCTTGCGCGAAGGTTTCGTAGATCAACACGCCGCCGGGCGCGAGCGCGGCGATCAGAGCCGGGAACAGCGGCCGGTGGAGATAGTTGGTCACCACCACGCCGCCGAACGCGCCCGCGGCCGGCCGCCAGCCGTCGGGCGCCTCGAGGTCGGCCTCGATCGCGGTGAGTCGGGGGCTGGCCGGAACGTCGAGCTGGCCCGGGTCGCGGTCGACCGCGGTGACCGGATGGCCGCGCGCCAGGAACAGCCGCGTATGCCGCCCCGGGCCACAGGCGAGGTCGAGCACCGGCGCGCCCTCGGGCACCCGGTCGGCGAATCGCGCGACCCAGGGCGAGGGCCCGAGACGGCGATTGCGTCGGGTCGCCTCGGCGACGCGCCCGGCATGGGCGGGTGTTCGGGTGTCGGCAGGGGAATCGGATGTCATTTCGGGGCGTGATTTTATGCTAACCTTGCGGAATAGCGAAACAGACGTTGCACCGCGATGATCGTCTTCGACCTCAAATGCGCCCATGACCACGTCTTCGAGGCTTGGTTTCGTGACGGCGCGGCCTACGACGCGCAGGCCGCCGCGGGCGAGGTCGTCTGCCCGGTCTGCGGCGACCGCCGGATCGCCAAGGCGCCGATGGCGCCCCAGGTCGCGCGCGGCGGAGGCGGAAACGAGGCTCTGGCCGCCGAACGCTCTCCGGCAAACGCGCCGCCGCCCGTCGCCCGGGCGATGCGCGAGCTGCGCGCGTTTCGCGAGCATGTCGAGAAGACCTTCGACAACGTCGGCGAGCGCTTTCCCGAGGAGGCGCGCAAGATCCATTACGGCGAGGCCGCCCGCCGCGGCATCTACGGCGAGGCGACGGTCGACGAGGCCCGCGCGCTCGAGGACGAGGGGGTTCCCTTCGGCGTTCTCCCCCGCCTGCCGCGTCATGACGCCTGAGCCAGGGATCAGGAATCAGGGGTCAGGAATCAGAGATCGGCGCCGTCAAGCCGCCGGTTTTTCGCCCAGCGCCATGTAGTTGACCGAGAGATCGTCGCTGGTCGACCAGTCGTCGGCGAGCAAGTTGTAACGCACGCCGACCAGCTCGCAGAGGCTCACGCCGCCCCGGCGGAGATGCCGGGCGAGCTCGCCCGGACGCACGAACTTGCGCCAGTCGTGCGTGCCGCGCGGCAGCCAGCGCAGTACGTACTCGGCGCCGACGATGGCGAGCGCGAAGCTCTGCGGCGTGCGGTTCAGCGTCGCGAGGAACATCGCCCCGCCCGGCCGCAGCAGCGCGCAGCAGGCGTCGAGAAAGGCGCCGAGGTCGGCGACATGCTCGATCACCTCCATGCTCAGGACCACGTCGTATCGCGCGCCTTCGCGGGCCAGCGCCTCGACGTCGATATGACGGTAGTCGATATCGAGCCCGCCCGCCTCGGCGTGGGCGGCGGCGACGCGGATGTTCTCGGTCGCGGCGTCGATCCCCGTGACTCGCGCCCCGAGCCGCGCCATGGGCTCGGCGAGCAGGCCGGCGCCGCAGCCGACGTCGATCAGGTCGAGCCCGGCGAGCGGCGCCTCGGCCTCGGGGTCGCGGCCGAGCCGGGCGGCCACGCGGTCGCGCACGAAGCGGATGCGGGTCGGGTTCAGCCGGTGCAGCGCCCGCATCGGGCCGTCGGCGCGCCACCAGCGCGCCGCAAGCGCGTCGAACCGCGCGATCTCGTCGGCGTCGACCGTGCGTTCGGCGGTCGCGCTTTCTCGCGGACGGGCGGCGGTCATGAAGAAGCCCCTTCGACGGCGTTGAATTGACGCGGTGACGCAAAGTTTGTATACGCGCGCTGACCGCGCGGCAACCGCGCAATCGCTTCGCCCCACGGCGCGCCCCCGATCCACTCATGGGCGTCGGCGGGGAGGCGGGAGACCCCGACGATGGCCCGGATCGTTCAGAAATACGGCGGCACCTCGGTGGCCGACCTCGACCGCATCCGCCACGTGGCGCGGCGCGTCAAGGCGGCGGTCGACCGTGGCGACCAGGTCGCGGTCGTGCTCTCGGCCATGGCCGGCGTCACCAACCAGCTCACGGACTGGGTCGCCGAGGTCGCGCCGCTGCACGATGCGCGCGAGTACGACACGGTGGTCGCGACCGGCGAGCAGGTGACCTGCGGGCTGTTGGCGCTCGCGTTGCAGGAGCTCGGCGTGCCGGCGCGCTCCTGGCTCGGCTGGCAGCTTCCGGTGCGGACCGACGACCGCCACGGCAAGGCGAACATCCACGGGATCGAGACCGAGGAAATCGGCCGCCGCCTCGCCGCCGGCCAGGTGGCCGTGGTCGCGGGTTTCCAGGGGGTCGGTCCGGACGGACGCATCACGACGCTCGGGCGCGGCGGCTCGGACACCTCGGCGGTCGCGCTGGCCGCCGCGCTGAGCGCCGACCGCTGCGACATCTTCACCGACGTCGACGGCGTCTATACCGCCGATCCGCGCATCGTTGCGCAGGGTCGCAAGCTTGATAAGATCACCTACGAAGAGATGCTCGAGCTGGCGTCCCAGGGCGCCAAGGTTCTCCAGACCCGCGCCGTCGCGCTCGCCATGGCCCGCCAGGTGCGCGTTCAAGTGCTGTCGAGCTTCAACGATTCCCCCGGAACCCTGGTCGTTGACGAGGACGAGATCGTGGAAAAGGAACGGGTGAGCGGCATCGCCTACAGCCGCGACGACGCCAAGATCACGCTGCTCGGCGTGCCCGATCGCCCGGGCGTCGCCGCCGCCATTTTCGGCCCGCTCGCCGAGGCCAACATCAACGTCGACATGATCGTTCAGAACGTTGCCGCCGACGGCTCGATCACCGACCTCACCTTCACGGTCGCCAAGGCCGATCTGGAGCGCGCCGTCGGGGTGATCGAAAAGACGCGCGCCGACCTCGGGTTCGAGGCCCTGCTGCCCGATCCCAAGGTCGCCAAGGTTTCGGTCATCGGCGTCGGCATGCGCAGCCACGCGGGCGTCGCCAACCAGATGTTCGCGACGCTCGCCGAGAAGGGCATCAACATCCAGGTGATCTCGACCTCGGAGATCAAGATCAGCGTGTTGATCGCCGAGGAATACGTCGAGCTGGCGCTTCGCGCGCTGCATACCGCCTACGGCCTCGACGCGCAGTAGCCCGATGGATCAAACCCAAGCCCGCCGTCGCCTGGATGCGTTGTGGGCGCGCGGATGCGCGTTCCTGGGCAGCGACCTCGCCATTCTGGGCGGGGCGATGTCCTGGGTGTCGGAGCGCAACCTGGTCGCCGCCACGTCGAACGCGGGCGGCTTCGGGGTGATCGCCTGCGGGGCGATGACGCCCGAGCTGCTCGACGCCGAGATAGCGGCCACCGCCGCGCTGACCGACCGTCCGTTCGGCGTCAACCTGATCGTCATGCACCCCGACCTCGACGCGCTCTCGGACGTCTGCGTCGCGCGCGGCGTGAGCCATGTGGTGCTCGCCGGCGGGGTGCCGCGCGGCACGACCATCGAACGGATCAAGGCGGGCGGGGCCAAGGCGGTGGCCTTCGCCCCCACGGTCGCGCTCGCGCGGCGGTTGATCCGCCTGGGCGTCGACGCCCTGATCATCGAGGGGATGGAGGCGGGGGGCCATATCGGGCGCGTCGCGACCGGCGTGCTCGCCCAGGAGATCCTGCCCGAGGTGCGCGAGGTTCCGGTCTTCGTCGCCGGCGGCATCGGCCGCGGCGAGGCGATGGTCAACTATCTCCAGATGGGCGCGGCGGGCTGCCAGATCGGCACCCGGCTGGTCTGCGCCGCCGAATCGATCGCGCATGCCGCTTTCAAGAAGGCCATTATCCGGGCAAACGCGCGCGATGCCCAGCCCTCGGTCCAGGTCGATCCCGAGTTTCCGGTCATTCCGGTGCGCGCGCTCGCCAACCAGGCGAGCCGGCGGTTCGTGGAGACCCAGCGCGAGGTGATCGCCCGCTTCCGCGCCGGCGAGATGGAACAGAAGGAGGCCCAGCTCGCGATCGAGCATTTCTGGGCCGGCGCCCTGCGCCGCGCGGTGATCGACGGCGACGTCGAGAACGGCTCGCTCATGGCCGGGCAGAGCGTCGGCATGGTGACCCGCGAGCAGCCGGTCGCCGAGATCCTCGCCGAAATGGTCGACCAGGCGCTCGACTGTCTCGCCAATGCATGCGGGGAGAGGGCGGCCCAGTGACGGCGCAAGTCGCGGGTCGCGGCCCGCGCGCATTGTTGCGTCGGCTTCACGAGGTCATGGCGGCCCCGGGCGCGGCCGAGGCGCGGCTCGACGAGGTGGTCCGCCTGGTCGCGGCCAACATGGTGGCCGAGGTCTGCTCGATCTATCTGATGCGCGCGGGCCAGGTGCTCGAACTGTTCGCCACCGAGGGTCTCAACCGCGCGGCGGTCCACCGCACCCGGCTACGGGTCGGCGAAGGCCTGGTCGGGCGGATCGCGGCCTACGCCCGGCCGCTGAATTTGTCGGACGCCCAGGCGCATCCCGATTTCGCCTATCGCCCCGAGACCGGCGAGGAGAGCTATCGCGCCCTGCTCGGCGTGCCGATTCTGCGCGCGGGTCGGGTGATCGGCGTTCTCCTGGTCCAGAACCGGACCAGCCGCAACTACGACGACGAAGAGGTCGAGGCGCTCCAGACCATCGCCATGGTGCTCTCGGAGCTGGTCGGCTCGGGCGATTTGATCCCGGCCGGAGAGCTGCACGAGCCCGGCGGCAACGCGACCATCGCCCGGCGAATCGACGGGGTGAAGCTCGCCAACGGCCTCGCCATCGGGGTCGCGGTTCTCCACCAGCCGCAGATCGTGGTCGAGCGCGTGGTCGCCGACGACCCGGAGCGCGAGCGCGAGCGGCTGGCGACGGCGGTGGTGGCGCTGCGCCGCTCGGTCGATCGCATGATCGCCGACCAGGACGAGCGCGGCGGCGCGCCGCGCGACGTGCTCGAGGCCTATCGCATGTTCGCCGAGGATCGCGGCTGGCTGCGGCGCATCGACGAGGCGATCGGCACCGGACTGACCGCCGAGGCGGCGGTCCTGCGGGTGCAGGAGGATACCCGCGCGCGCATGGGCCAGGCCGCCGACCCCTACCTGCGCGAGCGTCTTCTCGACCTCGACGATCTCGCCGGACGGCTGCTCGCCCATCTCTCGGGTCGGCCCGCGCGCCCGGCCGACGACGAGCTGCCCGACGCCTTCGTGCTGATCGCGCGCTCAATGGGGCCGGCCGATCTTCTCGAATACCCGCGCGACCGGCTCAAGGGCGCGGTGCTCGAGGAAGGCTCGCCGACGGCGCATGTGGCGATCGTCGCGCGCGCGCTCGACATCCCGCTGTTGGGCCAGGCGCGGGGCGCGCTGGGCGAGATCGACGCCAAGGACACCGTGATCGTCGACGGCGAGGCCGAATGCATCTACGTCCGCCCGACCGAGGACGCGGTCGCCGCCTTCGAGGACAGCCTGCGCCTGCGCGCCGAGCGCCGCGCGGTCTATGCCGCGGTGCGCGATGTCCCGGCGATCACCCGCGACGGCGAGCATGTTCTTCTCAACATCAATGCGGGCCTGCCGCTCGAAATGATCGACCCCGGCGAGGTCGGCGCCGACGGGGTCGGGCTCTACCGCACCGAGCTGCCGTTCATGCTCGGCGCGGGGATTCCCGACAGCCGGGTCCAGGCCGACCACTACCGCCGGGTGCTCGACCGCGCGGGCGGGCGCGACGTGGTGTTCCGCACCTTCGACATCGGCGGCGACAAGCGGGTGCCGGGCTTCGACCACGGCGAGGAGCGCAACCCGGCGCTCGGCTGGCGCTCGCTCAGGCTGGCGCTCGACCGGCCGATGCTGCTACGCCAGCAGATCCGCGCGTTTCTCCGCGCGGCGGCGGGGCGGCGGCTCAACGTCATGTTCCCGATGGTCGCCGAGGTCGCCGAGTTCGACGCCGCCCGCGCCGTCCTCGAACGCGAGCGCGCCCGCGCCGAGGCCGAGGACGCGCCGCTGCCGAGCGGGGTCCGGATCGGCGCGATGCTCGAGGTGCCGCATCTCGTCTGGCAGCTTCCCGCGCTGCTCGCGCGGGTCGATTTCCTGTCGGTGGGAAGCAACGATCTGACCCAGTTCATGTTCGCGAGCGATCGCGCCGAGCCGCGCCTGGTCGGGCGCTACGATCCGCTGTCGCCGGGGATGCTCGCCTTCCTGCGCGATCTCGTCGCCCGCTGCGCCGAGGCGCGGGTTCCCTTGTCGCTTTGCGGCGAGATGGCGGGTCGCCCGCTGGAGGCGATGGCGCTGATCGGCGCGGGCCTGCGCGCGCTTTCGCTGTCGCCCTCGGCGATCGGGCCGGTCAAGACCATGGTTCGCAGCCTGGACGCCGCCGCGCTCGGCGCCTATATGGCGACGCTCTATGATTTGCCTGACCATAGCTTGCGTGATAGGCTTTATAATTACGCCAAGGATCATGGCGTTTTTATTTAGGCGGCCGGTCAGGAGCCGCCCGGTTCGGCGTCCGGCCCCGTCGGTTCGCGCGAACGACCTGGATGGAGAAGTGGGGCGTCGATGTTCTGCGCCTGTCGCCGCGCCGATCGGTGCGGCTCATGAGTGAATGTTTTTTGAGCGATTATGTCCTTTCCTCGCCACCATCGGGCTGAGGCGGGCGATCGCCACGCGCCGCACCTGCGAGAGGTCGGCGCCCAGGCGCGCGACGTCGCCGACGAGCTGACCCGCGCGCGGCTGTCGCTCGGCTACGACCTCGATCAGGTCGCCGAGATTCTGCGCATCCGCTACGACCATCTGCGCGCGATCGAGGAAGGCCGCTTCGACGACCTTCCGGGGCCGACCTACGTGGTCGGCTTCCTGCGCAGCTACGCCCGCTATCTCGGCCTCGACGCCGAGGATCTGGTCACCCGCTTCAAGAGCGAGGCGGCCGATTTCACCGCCCAGCAGAAGCTCCATTTCCCTTCGCCGATCGACGAGGGACGGCTGCCCACGGGGCGCGTCCTGCTGGCCGCGCTGGTGCTCGCGGGGGCGGCCTACGGCGGCTGGTACTACGTGAACAACATCGACCGGCTACGCGGCCCCAGGGTGCCCGAGGTTCCCGCCGAGCTGGCCGAGCAGGCGCGACTCGCCGACCAAATTACTCCCGAAACCGCCGCCGCCGCCGGGATAGAAAACACATCCGAAGCCGCGCCCGAGACGTCGGCCGCCGTCGAACCGGCAACCGACGCGTCCGCGCCGGCGACCCCCCCAGCCAAGACCGTGGCCACCGCGACGCCGGGCGAAATCTCGGGCGATGCGCCGGCCGCCGCCGCCGCGCCCGCGCCGGCACCGACCGTTCCGGCCGAAACGCCTGCCGCGCATGTCGACGCGCCGTCGTCCGCGACCGCCGAAACCGCGAGGATCGAACCCGTCGCAGGCCCGTCCGCGTCGACCGAAGCCACGGCGGGCGCGCCCCCCGCGCCCGCGATCGAAACGCCCAAGGTCGCGGCGCTCGAGGCTGTAACGCCCAAGGCCGTAATGCCCGTGGTCGAGACGCCCAAGGTCGAAATACCGAAGGCCGCGACCCCGAAGGTCGCCGTCGCGGTCCCGACCGAGAGAGCGTCCGAGACTTCCGCCGTGTCCGCCGTGCCGCCGCCGGCCGAGGCCGCGAGCGATTACGTGCCGCGCATCTTCGGGCGCGCCAACACCAATGCGCGGGTTCGCCTGCGCGCCTCGCAGGAAGCCTGGGTGCAGATTACCGGAGCCGACAACGACCTGGTGCTGACCCGGATCTTCCGTCCGGGCGACGTCTATCTGGTGCCCAACAGGCCCGGGTTGACGCTGATGACGGGTAACGCGGGCGGAATCGAGGTTATCGTCGACGGCAAGACGATCGCGCCGCTGGGTCCGGTGGGCGCGGTGCGCCGCGACGTGGTTCTCGACCCGGCAAGGCTTCTCGCCGGCCAGCCCTAGCGCGTCTCCCGAGCCGCCCGGCTTTACAGCCCCCCGGGGCTGGGCTATCAGTGGGCCGCCGGGAGATCCCCGCCCCAATCGAGCGAACGCCCATGAGCCTGCGACCCTACCGCGAGATCGATCGCCGCCGGAGCCGCCGGATACACGTCGGTCCCGTGGCGGTGGGCGGCGATGCGCCGATTTCGGTGCAGTCGATGACCAACACGCCGACGTCCGACGTCGCGGCGACGGTGCGCCAGATCCGCGCGCTCGAGGCGGCGGGCGCCGACATCGTGCGCGTGTCCTGCCCCGACGCCGATTCGACCCGGGCGCTCGCCGAGATCGTGCGCGCGGTCGAGGCGCCGATCGTCGCCGACATTCATTTCCACTACAAGCGCGCGATCGAGGCGGCCGAGGCGGGCGCGGCCTGCCTGCGCATCAACCCGGGCAACATCGGCTCGGCGGCGCGGGTGCGCGAGGTGATCGCGGCGGCGCGCGACCACGGTTGTTCGATGCGCATCGGGGTCAACGCCGGCTCGCTCGAACGCGACCTGCTCGAAAAATACGGCGAGCCCTGCCCCGAGGCGATGGTCGAAAGCGCGCTCGACCATGTCCGCATCCTCGAGGACAACGACTTCTTCGAGACCAAGATCAGCGTCAAGGCGTCCGACGTGTTCCTCGCGGTGGCCGCCTATCAGGGACTGGCCGAGGCCTGCGATTACCCGCTCCATATCGGCATCACCGAGGCCGGCGGGCGCATGGGTGGCACGGTCAAGTCGTCGATCGGGCTCGGCATGCTGCTTTGGTCGGGGATCGGCGATACGATCCGGGTCTCGCTCTCGGCCGATCCGGTCGAGGAGGTGCGCGTCGGCTTCGAGATGCTCAAGACCCTGGGCCTGCGCCACCGGGGCGTCAACGTGATCTCGTGCCCGTCCTGCGCGCGCCAGTGCTTCGACGTGATCGGCACGGTCGCCGCGTTGGAGGAACGGCTCGCGCATATCAGCACGCCGCTGACCCTGTCGGTGATCGGCTGCGTCGTCAACGGCCCCGGCGAGGCGCGCGAGACCGACATCGGGCTGACCGGCGGCGGCAAGGGAAGCCATCTCGTCTACCGCGACGGCGCGGCCGACCACAAGGTCGAGGGCGCGGCGCTGATCGACCACCTGGTCGAGCTGGTCGAGAAGAAGGCCGCCGAGATCGAATCCGCTGGGGCCAAGACGGGCGGGGAGGCCGGCGAGAGCGCCGCGCCGCCCAAGACCGCGCGCGCCTCCTAGAATTAGGTTTCGGAGTTTTCCTTGGCGACGCTTCAGCCGGTTCGCGGCACCCATGACATCCTGCCCGACGAGGCGCGGCGCCACCGCCGGGTGGTCGAGACCTTTCGCGAGCAGGCCGAGCGCTACGGCTTCGGCGAGATCGCGACCCCGATCTTCGAGTTCACCGAGGTCTTTCGCCGCACCCTCGGCGAGACCTCGGACGTGGTCACGAAGGAGATGTACACCTTCGAGGATCGCGGCGGCGCCGAAATCACGCTGCGCCCCGAATATACCGCCGGCGTCGCGCGCGCCTTCATCTCGGGCGGGCTCGCCAAGGACCTGCCGCTCAAGTTCCATTGCCACGGCCCGATGTTCCGCTACGAGCGCCCGCAGAAGGGCCGGCTGCGCCAGTTTCACCAGATCGACGTCGAGATCCTGGGGGTCGCCGAGCCGCTCGCCGATATCGAGGTCATCGCGCTCGGCGCCGACATTCTCGCGGCGCTCGGCGTCGCCGACCACGTGACCCTCGAGCTCAACACGCTGGGCGACCGCGAAAGCCGCGCCGCCTATCGCGAGGCGCTGGTCGCGTATTTCGGCCGCTACCGCGACGATCTTTCCGCCGACAGCCGCCTGCGGCTCGAACGCAACCCGCTCCGCATCCTCGATTCGAAGGACCGGGGCGATCGTCGCCTGATCGCCGACGCGCCCGAGATGGGCGACTATCTCAACGCCGACTCGGCCGCCTTCTTCGGCGCGGTGCGAAAGGGGCTCGACCGGCTGGGGGTCGCCTATCGGATCAACCCGCGCCTGGTGCGCGGGCTCGACTACTACACCCACACCGCCTTCGAGTTCACCACCGAGACCCTGGGCGCCCAGGGCGCGGTGATCGCGGGCGGGCGCTATGACGGGCTGATCGAAGCCATGGGCGGGCCGCGCACGCCGGGTATCGGCTGGGCCGGCGGGATCGAGCGGCTCGCCATGATGATCGACGAGCCGCCGCGCAACCGCCGCCTGTTCGCCGTGGTGCCGGTCGGTCCGGACGATCAGGACGCGGCGATCGACCTCGCCTGGGACCTGCGCCGCGCCGGCTTCGCGGTCGATCTCGGCTACCGGGGCAACGTCTCGCGCCGGCTCAAGCGGGCGAACAAGATCGGCGCCGACGCCGCCCTGCTTCTCGGCGAGGACGAACGCGCCCGGGGCGTCGTCACATTGCGCGATCTCAAGACGGGCGAGCAGGCCGAGGTCCCGCTGGAGGAACTCAAGGACCGGCTCGCCCACGACCGGTAGCCCCGCCATGGCCGGCCAGGGTCCGTCCGTTCCCGATCTCGTCGCCGTCGGCGCCAACCACCGTTCGGCGCCGCTGCCGCTTCGCGAACGCCTGTTCGTCGAGCCGCTGGCGCTCGCCGAGGCGCTCGCCGATCTACGCGCGGCGGGGATCGAGGAGGCGCTCCTGATCTCGACCTGCGACCGGGTCGAGGTTCACGCCGTTCATCGCGACGCCGAATGGGCGGCGGGCGCGATCCGCGACGTACTCGCGCGCCGCTCGGGTCTCGATGCGGCGGCGCTCAAGGAGGGGTTCTATGCGCTTTCGGGCGCCGAAGCGCTGCGCCAGCTTTTCGCGGTCGCCGCCTCGCTCGACAGCCATGTGATCGGCGAACCCCAGGTTCTCGGCCAGCTCAAGGAAAGCCACCGCGTCGCGCGCGCCGCCGGCATGGTGGGCAGCGAGCTCGAGGGCCTGTTGCAGACCGCCTATCGGGTCGCCAAGCGGGTGCGCAGCGAGACCAGCATCGGCGAGGGCGCGGTCTCGATCGCGGCCGCGGCGGTCGAGGTCGCGCGCGAGATCCACGGCGATCTCGGCGCGCGCACCGGATTGCTCGTCGGTCTCGGCGACATGGGCGAGCTGGTCGCGCGCCATCTTCGCCAGGCGGGGCTCGGCCGGCTCGCGGTGCTTCACCGCTCGACCGCGCGCGCCGGGGTTCTGGCCCATCAGCTCGGCGCCAACGTGCTGCCCGCCGACGCCCTCGACGACGCCGTGGTCGACGCCGACATCGTGGTCTCCGGCCTCGGCCTCGGCAGCTACACGGTCACGCGCGCCCGCGCTCGCGCGGCGCTTCGCGCGCGCCGTTACCGGCCCCTGTTCGTGGTCGATCTCGCCGTGCCTCCCGACGTCGAGCCCGGCGTGGGCGACATCGACGGCGCCTTCGTCTATGACATGGCCGATCTCGAGGGCGTCACGCGCGCCGGGCTCGCCGACCGCGAGAAGGCGTCGGCCGCGGCCTGGGAGGTGATCGACGACGAGCTCGATCGCTATCTGCGCGCGCGCTCGATGCGCCAGGCCGCGCCCGCGGTGGTGGCGCTGCGGCGGCGGTTCGAGGCCGAGCGTGAGCGCCTGCTCGCCGAGGTCGACGGCCGAGACGCGGCCCATGCAACCCGGCTGCTGGTCAATCGCCTGCTGCACGATCCGAGCGAGGCGCTGCGCGAGATCGCCGCCGACGAGACCGAAGCCGGGCGCGCGGCGGCGGAGGATCTGCTGCGCCGCCTGTTCAGGCTCGACGCCGAGGACGAGGCGGCCGCCGCCGACGATTCGAGGGACGAGAAAGGCCGACAGTGATGCTCGACGAAAAGCTCGACCATCTGATCGAGCGCCATGCCGCGCTCGCCCGAAAAATGGCCGACCCCGAGGTGGGCGGGGGAGAGGGTTACGCCCAGATCGCCAAGGAATACGCCGAGCTCAGCCCGGTGGTCGAGGCGATCGAGGCGCTGCGCGCCGCGCGCGAGGAGATCGCCGGGCTCGACGAGATGATCGCCGCCGAGAGCGATGCCGAGATGCGCCAGATGGCCGAGGACGAGCGCGCGGCGCTCGCCGCCCGGCTCCCCGAGCTCGAACGCCGAGTGAAGGTGCTGCTGCTGCCGCGCGACGAGGCCGATACCCGCAACGTGATCCTCGAAGTGCGCGCCGGCACCGGCGGCGAGGAAGCGGCGCTGTTCGCGGCCGATCTTTTGCGCATGTACCAGCGCTATGCCGAGATCCACGGCTGGCGCTTCGAGCTGATGAGCGCGTCCGAAACCGGGCTCGGCGGCATCAAGGAGGCGGTCGCTTCGATCGCCGGCCGCGACGTCTATTCGCGGCTCAAGTTCGAATCGGGCGTTCACCGGGTTCAGCGCGTGCCCGAGACCGAGGCCGGCGGGCGCATCCATACCTCGGCGGCCACCGTCGCCGTGCTGCCCGAGGCCGAGGAGATCGACGTGCAGATCGACGAGAAGGACCTGCGCATCGACGTGTTCCGTGCCTCGGGCCCCGGCGGGCAGTCGGTCAACACCACCGATAGCGCGGTGCGCATCACCCATATCCCGACCGGCATCGTCGTCGCCCAGCAGGACGAGAAATCGCAGCACAAGAACCGCGCCAAGGCGATGCGCGTGTTGCGCGCCCGGATCTACGAGCACGAGCGCGCGCTCCGCGATGCCGCGCGGGCCGAGACCCGGCGCGGTCAGGTCGGCAGTGGCGACCGGTCCGAGCGCATCCGCACCTACAACTTTCCCCAGAACCGGGTTACCGACCACCGCATCGGCCTCACGCTCTACAAGCTCGACAAGCTGCTCGCCGGCGAGGCGCTCGACGAGATCGCCGAGGCGCTGCTCGCCGACGAGCAGGCGCGCCGCCTCGCCGCGATCGAATGACTCCCGCTTTCCTTACCGGCACGCCCGAGATCGGCGCGCCCGTCGCCTTGGCGCTCGCCGAAGCCGCGCGGCGGCTTGCCGAGGCGGGGATCGAGGACCCGAGACGCGAAGCGACGGTTCTGCTCGGGCATGTCCTCGGGCTCGACCGCGCGGCGCTTTTCGTCCACCCGGCCCGCCCGCTCGCGTTCCGCGAGGCGGCGGCCTTCGACGCGGCGGTCGCGCGCCGTTGCAACCGCGAGCCCAGCGCCTACATCACCGGCGCGCGCGAATTCTGGAGTCTCGCCTTCCGCGTCACGCGCGCGACGCTGATCCCGCGTCCCGATTCGGAAACCCTGATCGAGGCGGCGCTCGACGCGGTGGCCGCCCGCGCCTCGGCGCTCGAAATTCTCGATCTCGGCACCGGCTCGGGCTGCCTTCTCGCGGCGCTTCTCGCCGAGCTTCCGCATGCCCGGGGTCTCGGCGTCGACATCGATCCGAGCGCCGTGGCGGTCGCGGCGGAAAACGCCCGGCGACTCGGGCTGGCCGCGCGGGCGCGCTTCGCGGTCGGCGATTGGGGGGCGGCGCTCGCCGGACGCTTCGATCTCGTGATCTGCAATCCGCCCTATGTGCCGGCGGGCGAGATCGACGGCCTCGCGCCCGAGGTCGCGGCGTTCGAGCCCCGGCGCGCGTTGGCCGCCGGCGACGACGGGCTCGCCGCCTATCGCCGCCTCGCGCCCGAGATCGCGCGGCTTCTCGCGCCCCGGGGCGCGGCGGTCGTCGAGCTCGGCGCGGGACAGTCGGCGGCGGTCGCGGGGATCTTCGCCGACGCGCGTCTCGCGGTTGTGGCGCGTCGCCGTGATCTCGCGCGTATCGAGAGATGTCTCGTCTTGCGTCACGACTAGATCACGAAAAAAATACCCGAAGTCGGGAAAAAGTCCTTGGAAACTGGGTCGGCGTTGGCTAAGTAACGTCTTGGAAGGGATTGCGATCCAAAATACCCGAGGCGGAATTGCCCAGGTATTGCGGGCCCGGGGCCGTAAATCAGGCTCAAGCCCGCAAATGAATCCCGGCTGACCCAGAAATCGTCTGAAAGGTATGCGCGCCGATACGGGTGGTGCGCAATGTAAGCGAAATGAAACACGCATGAGACCGGGCCTGAACAACCGACGGCCCCGGCACAACCGTGGCAATGTGCGGCGCGGTGGCTCGAACCAGGGGTCGCGGGCGCTCGACAGCAACGGTCCCGACATCAAGATCAGGGGCACCGCGAGCCAGATCTTCGAGAAGTATCTGGCGCTCGCCCGCGACGCGACCTCGACGGGCGACCGGATCAAGGCGGAGAATTATCTCCAGCATGCGGAGCATTATTACCGCATCCTGAACCCCAACGGGTCGGGCCAAAAGCCACCGCAACAACAGCAGACTCCCGCCTCCGGGCAGGAGCCGGACGGCGCCGTCGGCGGCGCCGACCCCGAGACGGTCGCGAGCAAGGAAGAAGCCCAGGCCTGACGGCCGGGCATCGTTCGCACTCGGTTTCGCAATGATCCGAACCGCCCGCGCGACGCGCGGGAACGGGCCGTCTCGCGCTTTCGTCGGCCCGCATTCCCCGTGCGCGCGTCTCGCCTTTCCACGGCTTGAGTGGCGGTTCGCCAATGCCCATATACCCTTAGACCGCCCGTCCCGGGGGTCGCGTCCGCCCCGGCCGCTCATCGAGAGGGCCAGCGAACGTCCGAACCGCTCATCAGAGGGTTGACGGAGTAGAGGCATGGATTTCGAGACCTACACCGAACGTTCCCGCGGCTTCGTGCAGGCCGCCCAAGGGCTCGCGCTGCGCGAGGGCCATCAGCGTTTCACGCCCGAGCACCTGCTCAAGGTTCTGCTCGACGACAAGGAGGGCTTGGCGGCCAACCTGATCCGCGCCGCCGGCGGCGATCCCGATCGCGCCCATGACGCGGTCGAGGCCGCGCTCGGCAAGCTGCCGCGCGTCGAAGGCGCGGGCGCCGGCCAGGTTTATCTCGCGCCCGAGACCGCGCGCGTTTTCGAGGCCGCCAAGGAAGCCGCCGACAAGGCGGGCGACGGCTATGTCACCGCCGAGCGCCTGCTGCTCGCGCTGGCGCTGGTGTCGGGCACCGACTCGCAGCGCATCCTCAAGGACGCGGGCGCGACGCCCCAGGCGCTGAACCAGGCGATCAACGCGCTGCGCAAGGGGCGCAAGGCCGATTCGCCCAACGCCGAGGCGAACTACGAGGCGCTCGATAAATACGCCCGCGACATCACCCAGCTCGCCCGCGAGGGCAAGCTCGACCCGGTGATCGGTCGCGACGAGGAAATCCGCCGCACCATCCAGGTGCTCTCGCGCCGGACCAAGAACAACCCGGTGCTGATCGGCGAGCCCGGCGTCGGCAAGACCGCCGTGGTCGAAGGCCTCGCCATCCGGATCGCCAACGGCGACGTGCCCGAAAGCCTCAAGGACAAGCGCCTGCTGGCGCTCGACCTTGGGGCGCTGATCGCGGGCGCGAAATTCCGCGGCGAGTTCGAGGAGCGGCTCAAGGCCGTGCTCGCCGAGGTCACCGCCGCCGAGGGCGAGGTGGTGCTGTTCATCGACGAGCTGCACACGCTGGTCGGCGCGGGCGCGGCGGAAGGCGCGATGGACGCCTCGAACCTCTTGAAGCCCGCGCTCGCGCGCGGCGAGCTGCACTGCGTCGGCGCCACCACGCTCGATGAGTACCGCAAGCATATCGAGAAGGACGCCGCGCTCGCGCGTCGCTTCCAGCCGGTGTTCATCGCCGAGCCGACGGTCGAGGACACGATCTCGATCCTGCGCGGCCTCAAGGAAAAGTACGAGCTGCACCACGGCGTGCGCATCTCGGACGGCGCGATCGTCGCGGCGGCGACGCTGTCGAATCGCTACATCACCGACCGCTTCCTGCCCGACAAGGCGATCGACCTGATCGACGAGGCGGCGAGCCGCAAGCGCATGGAGGTCGATTCCAAGCCCGAGGAGCTCGACGAGCTCGACCGCCGCATCATCCAGCTCAAGATCGAGCGCGAGGCGCTCAAGAAGGAAAGCGACGCCGCGTCCAAGGAGCGGCTCGCCAAGCTCGAGCGCGAGCTCGCCGATCTCGAGCAGAAAAGCGCCGAGCAGAACGCCGCCTGGCAGGCCGAGCGCGAGCGCGTCGCCCAGGCGCAGAAGCTCAAGGAAAAGCTCGACGCCGCGCGCAGCGAGCTTGATGTCGCCCAGCGCAACGGCGATCTAGCCCGCGCCGGCGAGCTCGCCTATGCGGTCATCCCCGAGATCGAGCGCGAGCTCGAGGCCGCCGAGGCCGCGAACAAGGATCGCATGGTCGAGGAGGAGGTCTCCGACGACGACATCGCCGGCGTGGTCTCGCGCTGGACCGGCGTTCCGGTCGAGCGGATGCTCGAAGGCGAGCGCGATAAGCTGCTCCGCATGGAGGAGAAGCTCCACGAGCGCGTGATCGGCCAGGACGAGGCGGTCTACGCGGTCTCGAACGCGGTGCGCCGCGCGCGCGCCGGGCTTCAGGACCCCAACCGGCCGCTCGGCTCGTTCATGTTCCTGGGCCCGACCGGCGTCGGCAAGACCGAGCTCACCAAGGCACTCGCCGAGTTCCTGTTCGACGACGAGCACGCGCTGCTGCGCATCGACATGTCGGAGTACATGGAGCGCCACGCGGTCGCGCGGCTGATCGGCGCGCCCCCCGGCTACGTCGGCTACGAGGAGGGCGGCGCGCTGACCGAGGCGGTGCGGCGCCGGCCCTACCAGGTGATCCTGTTCGACGAGGTCGAGAAGGCCCACGCCGACGTGTTCAACGTGCTCCTTCAGGTGCTCGACGACGGCCGCCTGACCGACGGCCAGGGGCGCACGGTCGACTTCCGCAACACGCTGATCGTGCTGACCTCGAACCTCGGCAGCGAGTATCTCGCCGGGCTCCCCGAGGGCGAGAGCTCGGAGAAGGCGCGGCCCCAGGTTATGGAGGCGGTGCGCGCCGCCTTCCGGCCCGAGTTCCTCAACCGGCTCGACGAGATCATCCTGTTCAATCGGCTGAGCCGCGAACATATGAAGGAAATCGTCGACATTCAGATCAAGCAGCTTCAGGCGCGTCTCGCCGATCGCCATATCACGCTCGATCTCGATCAGGCGGCGCGCGATTGGCTGGCCAACGCGGGCTTCGATCCGGTCTACGGGGCGCGGCCGCTCAAGCGCACGATCCAGCGCTACGTCCAGAACCCGCTCGCCACCATGATCCTCGACGGCGAGATCGCCGACGGCGACACGGTCACCGTGTCGGTCCAGGGCGACGGCCTCGCGATCAACGGCGAGCTGGTCGAGGCGGCGTAAGCAGGACCGTTCGACGTACGACGACGGGGGCGCTTCGGCGCCCCCGTTTCATTCGGTCTCCAAGGATGCGAGAAAATCGGCGACCGCGTCGACGGCCGCCTGGAGGTTTTCGTCCTCGCCGCGCCCCGAGCGCTTGCGCGGGACGAGCGAATGATCGCCGTCCTCGATCCAGGCCAGGCGGATCGCGGGCGAGAGCGCGTAGCCCGGCACTTCGCGGGCGTTGCCGAGCGCGTCGCGGGTTCCCTGGACGATCAGCGTCGGCGTCGCGAGCGTCGCGAGATGGTCGATGCGCGCGCCCGGGTCGCGGCCCGGGGCGTGAAAGGGAAAGCCGAGGCAGACGAGCCCGCGCGCGCCGACCTCGTCGGCGATCAGGCTGGCTGCGCGCCCGCCCAGGGACTTGCCGCCGATCGCCGTCCGCGCGCCGCCGCCGAGCGCCTCGATCGCCGCGCGCCAGCAATCGATCAGCACCGGCGCCCGGTCGGGCGGCCGCCGTCGGCCGTCGGCGCGGGTCGCGCGCATGTAGGGAAACTCGAAACGCGCGACGCGAATGCCGCGCGCGCCCAGCCCGGCCGCGATCGCGTTCATGAACGGGCTGTCCATGGCCGCGCCCGCGCCATGG
>CAZHDF010000055.1:0-19861 GCA_964531525.1 uncultured Alphaproteobacteria bacterium
GGCGCCATCTTGTTGCACAGGGTGCCGGCGACGATCATCACGTCGGACTGGCGCGGGCTGGGCCGGAAGATGATGCCGAAGCGATCGAGGTCGTAGCGGCTCGCCGCGCAGTGCATCATCTCGACCGCGCAGCAGGCGAGACCGAAGCTCATCGGCCAGAGCGACCCGGTGCGCGCCCAGTTCACCACCTTGTCGAGCTGGGCGACGATGAAGCCCTTTTCGGCGATTGCGTCGGTAACGGTGCGTAGAATCGCATCCTGATCGGGGCCAGGCGGCACGGGGCCGCGGGCGACCTTGGGCATCGTGTTCATTCCCAATCAAGCGCCCCCTTTCGCCATTCGTAGATGAAACCGACTGTGAGCACCCCGAGAAACACCATCATCGAGCCCCAGCCATAGAGCCCCACGTCGCCAAGCACGGCCGCCCAGGGAAACAGGAACGCGACCTCGAGATCGAAGATGATGAAAAGGAGCGTGACCAGATAGAAGCGCACGTCGAAGCGCTGCCGTGAATCCCCGAAGGCGTCGAAGCCGCACTCGTAAGCCGAGAGCTTGTCCTTGTCCGGACGATGGGGGCCCATCATCATGGACATCGCCACCATGGCGAAAGCCATGACGGCTGCGATCGCGAAGAAGATGAGGATTGGCAGATATTCGGCCAGCATCGATCGCATCGCACACCCCTTATGTTTCGCCGGGGTCCGTTCCGCCCGCGTCGGAACGGAACGCCCGCCCCAACCCCACTAATATGGGCGACGGAACGAATCCGCCAAAACCCTCGCGCTACCGACTGCTGGCCGTGGACTTCCGTCTCCACGCCCAAGGTCGGGGACGGGTCCTTTGTTTAAGATGGCGGGAGTGACGGGACTTGAACCCGCGGCCTCCGGCGTGACAGGCCGGCGCTCTAACCAATCTGAGCTACACCCCCGGAAACGGTCCAGGCGAGGCCTCGTGTACTGCACGGCCCCCGAGGTGTCAAGCCGCTTGGAAATAGGGAAAAAAGACGTGTCCCGGGTGTGGGAACGGTTTGTGCATGGTGGGCGATGACGGGATCGAACCGCCGACCTCCTCGGTGTAAACGAGGCGCTCTCCCAACTGAGCTAATCGCCCGCCGCCTGCCGTCTTATCGCGCCCGCGCAGCGGGTCGAGAACAATAATGCCGGCCACGACGCCGGCCGGCATTACTGTTCGTCCAGGCGGCGCTCCTTACCGGTTCACAGCCTCTTTGAGCGCCTTGCCGGCCTTGAACTTGGGCTGCTTGGATGCAGCGATCTGGATCCGCTCCCCGGTGCGAGGGTTTCGGCCTTGGCTCGCGGCGCGGTGCGCGACGCTGAAGGTGCCGAACCCGACGAGTCGCACTTCATTCCCGCTCGCTAAGGACGCGGTAATCGAATCGAAGACGCCGTCGACGGCCCGGCTCGCGTCGGCCTTACTCAAACCCGCGATGCCAGCCACTTTCGCAATCAAGTCGTTCTTGTTCACAGTCACGCCCCCTCCGAGTTATGGAAAAATTCGGTTTAAGTCCACGAATGTGACGCCTTTGAAAAGCGCGCACAGTCTACGCTGCCCTGCGCGATGGCGTCAATGGTCGGAGGTCGGAAATTCAGCGTTTCCGCGCGATTCAGCCCGATCGCGACAGCAAAGCAAGCGGTTACGACGGTATCTTGCCAAGTCGTCCGCAGCAATCACGCGAAAGTGAAATATCGGCGATGATCAGCCCCTCTCAGTGGGTGACGAGGCCGCCGATCTCCTCTTCTCGCCGCTCGGAAGCGATCTGCTCGACGCTCTCGCCCGCCTCGACCGGCTCGATCGGCTCGGGCATCCGGGTCAGCGCGATCTTGAGCACCTCATCGACCTCGGAGACCGGAATGATCTTGAGCCCCCGCTTGATGTTGTCGGGGATCTCGACGAGATCCTTCTCGTTCTCCTTGGGGATGATGACGGTCTCGATCCCGCCGCGCAGAGCGGCGAGGAGCTTCTCCTTCAGGCCCCCGATCGGCAGCACCCGGCCGCGCAGCGTGATCTCGCCGGTCATGGCGACGCTGGCGTCGACCGGAATTCCGGTCAGCGCCGAGACGATCGAGGTGCACATGGCCACCCCCGCCGACGGGCCGTCCTTCGGGGTCGCGCCTTCGGGCACGTGAACGTGGATGTCGATCTTCTCGAACACGCTCGGGTCGATCCCGAACCGCGCCGAGCGCGAGCGCACGAAGCTGTCGGCGGCCTGCACCGATTCGCGCATCACGTCGCCGAGCTTGCCGGTGTTCATCACCTTGCCCTTGCCGGGCAGGGTCACGGCCTCGATGGTCAGAAGCTCGCCGCCGACCTCGGTCCAGGCGAGCCCGGTGGTCACGCCGACCAGGTTCTCGCGTTCGGCCTCGCCGTAGCGATAGCGCTTTACGCCCGCATACTTCTCAAGGTTGCGCCGGGTGACCCGAATATGCGAGGTCTTGCCGAGCAGGATCTCCTTGACCGCTTTGCGGGCGAGGTTGGCGAGCTCGCGCTCGAGGTTCCGCACCCCCGCCTCGCGCGTGTAATAGCGGATCAGGTCGCGAATCGCCGCCTCCGAAATCGACCACTCGCCGGGCTTGAGCCCGTGCTGCTTGACCTGCTTCGGAATCAGGTGCCGCTTGGCGATCTCGACCTTCTCGTCTTCGGTGTAGCCCGAGAGCCGGATCACCTCCATGCGGTCGAGCAGCGCCTGGGGGATGCGCAGCGTGTTCGCCGTGGTCACGAACATGACGTCCGAGAGGTCGTAATCGACCTCGAGGTAATGGTCGTTGAACGACTGGTTCTGCTCGGGGTCGAGCACCTCGAGCAGCGCCGACGCCGGATCGCCCCGCCAGTCGGCGCCGATCTTGTCGACCTCGTCGAGCAGGAACAGCGGGTTCGACGACTTGGCCTTCTTCATCGACTGGATGATCTTGCCGGGCATCGAGCCGATGTAGGTCCGGCGGTGGCCGCGAATCTCGGCCTCGTCGCGCACGCCGCCCAAGGACATGCGCACGAAGTTGCGCCCCGTGGCCCGCGCGATCGACTTGCCGAGCGAGGTCTTGCCGACGCCGGGCGCGCCGACGAGGCACAGGATCGGCCCCTTCATCTTGTTCTGGCGCTGCTGGACGGCGAGATACTCGAGAATCCGCTCCTTGACCTTTTCGAGCCCGTAGTGGTCGGCGTCGAGGATCTCCTTGGCGGCGCGGATGTCCTTTTTGATCCGCGTCCGCTTCTTCCAGGGGATCGACAAAAGCCAGTCGAGGTAGTTGCGCACGACCGTCGATTCGGCCGACATGGGGCTCATCGAGCGCAGCTTCTTGACCTCGGCGAGCGCCTTTTCGCGCGCTTCTTTCGACAGTTTGGTCTTCTTGATGCGCTCTTCGTACTCGCTCGCCTCGTCGCGGCCGTCCTCGCTCTCGCCGAGCTCTTTCTGGATCGCCTTGAGCTGCTCGTTCAGGTAGTACTCCCGCTGGGTCTTCTCCATCTGGCGCTTGACCCGGTTGCGGATCTTCTTCTCGACCTGGAGAACGCCGATCTCGCCTTCCATGAACGAGTAGACCCGTTCGAGCCGTTCGGCGACCGAGTCGACCTCGAGCAACTCCTGCTTCTCGGCCACGCGCACCGTGAGATGCGAGGCGACCGTGTCGGCGAGCTTGCTCGGGTCGTCGATCTGATTGATCGAGACCAGAACCTCAGGCGGGATCTTCTTGTTGAGCTTCACGTACTGCTCGAACTGCGAGATCACCGACCGCGCCAGCGCCTCGAGCTCGCGCGGGTCGCCCTCTTTCTCGACCACGAGCTCGGCGTAGGCCTGGAAGAAATCGGGGTTGTCGGTGAAGTGCACGATCCGCGCGCGCGGGCCGCCCTCGACCAACACCTTGACCGTGCCGTCGGGCAGCTTGAGAAGCTGGAGCACGGTGCCCACCGTGCCCATGCGGTAGATGTCGTCGACCGACGGGTCGTCCTGGGCCGCGTCCTTCTGGGCGACGAGCAGGATCTGCTTGTCGTCCTTCATGACGTCCTCGAGCGCCCGCACCGACTTCTCGCGCCCGACGAACAAGGGCACGATCATGTGCGGGAACACGACGATGTCGCGCAGCGGCAGGACCGGATAGAGAGAACCTTCGACGGTCGTCACGGTGTTCACCTCAACCTAAGCGGGCGGGCTCGACGGAGGATGCGGGCGGAGAGGGGGCCCGCAAGACCCCTTACGAAATGGGGCGAACCCGGGCCGCGTTCAAGAGGGCTCAGGAAGCGTTGGAGCCCATTTCCTCGCGCCGGTCGGCGTAGATCAGGAGCGGCTTCACGCGCCCTTCGACGACCTCGCGGTTGATGACCACCTCCTCGACCCCGTCGTAGCTCGGCAGCTCGAACATGGGATCGAGCAGAATGCCTTCGAGGATCGAGCGCAAGCCCCGCGCGCCGGTCTTGCGGCGGATCGCCTTGCGGGCGATCTCGCGCAGCGCGTCGTCCGAGAAGGCGAGCTTCACGTCCTCCATCTCGAACAGGCGTTGGAACTGCTTGATCAGCGCGTTCTTGGGCTTGGTCAAGATATCGACCAGCGCGTCCTCGTCGAGGTCTTCGAGGGTCGCGATCACCGGCAGGCGGCCGACGAACTCGGGTATCAGGCCGAACTTCAAAAGATCCTCGGGCTCGATCCCGCGCAGGATCTTGCCGGTTTCGCGCTCGTCGGGGGCGCGCACGTCGGCGCCGAAGCCGATCGAGGTGCCCCGGCCGCGGGCGGCGATGATCTTCTCGAGGCCCGAGAAAGCGCCGCCGCAGATGAACAGGATGTTGGTCGTGTCGACCTGAAGGAACTCCTGCTGCGGGTGCTTGCGCCCGCCCTGGGGCGGCACCGAAGCGACCGTGCCCTCCATGATCTTGAGCAACGCCTGCTGGACGCCCTCGCCCGAGACGTCGCGGGTGATCGAAGGGTTGTCCGACTTGCGCGAGATCTTGTCGACCTCGTCGATGTAGACGATGCCGCGCTGGGCGCGCTCGACGTTGTAGTCGGCCGCTTGCAGGAGCTTGAGGATGATGTTCTCGACATCCTCGCCCACATAGCCCGCTTCGGTCAGCGTGGTGGCGTCGGCCATGGTGAAGGGCACGTCGAGAATGCGCGCGAGCGTCTGGGCGAGCAGGGTCTTGCCGCAGCCCGTGGGGCCGACGAGCAGGATATTCGACTTGGCGAGCTCGACGTCGTTCGACTTGGCGCCGTGATTGAGCCGCTTGTAGTGGTTGTGGACGGCGACCGAGAGCACACGCTTGGCGTAATGCTGGCCGATGACATAGTCGTCGAGCACCCGGCAGATGTCGGCCGGCGTCGGAACCCCGTCGCGCGACTTCACCAGCGCGCTCTTGTGCTCCTCGCGGATGATGTCCATGCACAGCTCGACGCATTCATCGCAGATGAACACGGTCGGCCCGGCGATCAGCTTGCGCACCTCGTGCTGGCTCTTCCCGCAGAAGGAGCAATAGAGAGTGTTTTTCGAATCGCCGCCACTGGACTTATTCATGGCTACTCCATCGAATGGCCGTCACGCCGGTGCCATGTTAGCCAACTCGCGCGACTCAACACAACACAGAAACGCGCCGGACTTCTCCGCCGGAAGCGTCGGAATCCGGAGATTCGCGCGCGCTCCGGCCTCCCGCCGCCCCGCTTCAGAGCCTAGCGCTCCGCTCTCAACGAAGCGTTAATCGGCGGCTGGGCCGCCCTTTTCGGCCCCGCCCGCCTTGTCCTCGTCCTCGGGCTTGACCGGACGGTTAACGATCACCTCGTCGATAATCCCGAACGCGCGGGCTTCCTCGGCGGACATAAATTTGTCGCGCTCCATGTTCTTTTCAATCACGTCGAGCGGCTGGCCCGTATGCCGCGCATAGATCTCGTTCAGCCGCGCCCGCATGGCGAGGATCTCGCGGGCGTGGATCTCGATATCGGTGGCTTGGCCCTGGGCGCCGCCCGAAGGCTGATGGATCATGACCCGCGCGTTGGGCAACGCGAAACGCTCGCCCTTGGTTCCAGCGGCGAGCAGCAGCGAGCCCATCGACGCCGCCTGGCCGATGCACAGGGTCTGCACCCTAGGGCGGATGTATTGCATGGTGTCGTACACGGCAAGACCCGAGGTCACCAACCCGCCCGGCGAGTTGATGTAGAACGAGATGTCCTTGGTCGGATTCTCGGCCTCAAGGAACAGGAGCTGGGCCGTCACCAGGCTCGCCACGTTGTCGTCCACCGGGCCGGTCAGAAAGATGATCCGCTCCTTGAGAAGACGCGAGTAGATGTCGTACGCCCGCTCCCCGCGCGAGGTCTGTTCGACCACCATGGGAACGAGGTAGTTCATATAGGTGTCGACGGGATCTGCCATATCGCTCACTCTCGATGGCCCTACCGGGGCCATCCAATCCATTGATTCAAAGGATGTTTACGCTTTGTCCGACGCCTTGGTCGCGGCCTTGGTCGCTTTCTTGCGCGCGGTCCCGTCGGCGTCTGGGGCATCTGCTTTCGCCTTGTCCTTGGCGCTCTTCTTCGCGCTTTTCGCGGATTTGGCGCCCTTCCCGCCGCCGGCCTCGGGTTTGGGATCGGGCTCGGCGACGAGCTCGTCGATCGAGACCTTGCGCTCCGTGACCTCGGCCATCTCGAGGATGAAGTCGATCACCTTGTCCTCGAAGATCGGCGCGCGGATCTCGTTCACCGCTTCGGGGTTCTGACGGTAATACTCGACCACCCGCTCCTCCTGGCCCGGGAAGTTGCGCGCCCGCTCCATGATCGCGCGCGTGACCTCGTCCTCGCTCACGGTGATTGCGTTCATCCGCCCGACCTCGGAAAGCAGCAGCCCGAGACGGACCCGGCGTTCGGCGATCTTGCGATACTCTTCGCGCAATGCATCCTCATCGAGGGCCGCATCGTCCTCGTCGAGCCGGCCTTCCTTGCGGTCCTCCTCAAGCCGGGCCCAGATCGCGTTGAACTCGGCATCGAGCATCCCCGGCGGCACTGGAAAATCGTGTGTTTCCGCAAGCTTATCAAGCAGCGCGCGCTTGAGCTTGGTCCGCGAAAGCGCGCCATAGTCGCGCTCGATCTGCTCCTTGATCGCCTGGCGCAGGCTGGCGAGATCGGCGAAGCCGAGGCTCTGGGCGAAGGCGTCGTCGGGCGCGATCTCCTGGGGCTCCTGGATTTCCTTGATATCGACCTCAAACACCGCCTCCTTGCCGGCGAGGTGCTCGGCCGGGTAGTCCTCGGGAAATGTGAGCCTGACCTCGCGATGCTCGCCCGCCTTGGCCCCGATGAGCTGGTCCTCGAAGCCCTCGATGAAGGCGTTGGAGCCGAGCTCCAGCAGATGATCGGTGCTCGCCCCCCCTTCGAAAGGCTCTCCGTCGATCTTGCCGACGAAGTCGATCAGAAGCGCATCGCCCTTGCGCGCGGCCCGCTCATCCGTGATCGGCGCGAAGCTCTTGTGCTGGCCGACGAGGCGCTCGATCGCCGCATCGACGTCCGCCTCGCCGACCTCGGCGACCTCGCGGACGAGCTTGAAGGTGCGGAAATCGGCGGGCGTGATGTCGGGCATGACCTCGACCGCCATGGTGTATTCGAGGTCTTCCCCTTCGGCGAAGCTGGTGACCTCGATTTTGGGCTGGACCGCTGGGCGGAGCCCTTTTTCGGCAAGCGCCTGGGCCGAGCTCTGGCTGACCGCCTGCTCGAGGATCTCGCCTAGGATCGACTTGCCGTACTGCTTGCGCAAAAGCGCGATCGGCACCTTGCCCGGCCGGAAGCCGGGCATTCGCACTGTCTGGCGCAGCGAAGCCAGCCGGTCCTGGACCCGGGCCTCGATGTCCTTGGCGTCGACGACGACCTTGAACTCGCGGGACAGGCCGTCGGCACTCGTTTCGGTCACAAGCATCTGTTGCGTTGGTCAGACAGTTGTTAACGGGAGATCGGTTGTCGGAGAACGTTCGGGGGAACCTCGGTCCGAAGGGTCGCGCTCCTGGCGAGCGCAGCTTGGTGCGGGCGGAGGGACTCGAACCCCCAAACCCGAAGGGTACCAGATCCTAAATCTGGCGTGTCTACCAGTTCCACCACGCCCGCCAGTTGAACGCCCTTGGGCGGATCGCGCATCGATCCCCTCGGCGCACGCGCGCTCTATAGCACAGATGCTCCGCCGGAAACCAGTGTAAAGGGCGGCGCGCCGCGGGCGGCCCCGCGGTCTCCGCCTTCAGCGCCGCCGGCGACGCACAAGGCCGAGAGCGATCAGCCCGGTTGCGAACAGGCCGAGCGCCGCGGGTTCGGGAACCGGGTCGGCGCTGAAGGCCACATCGATCCCGATCCCGGTGATCGGGTCGGCGCTTCCTTGACCGAGAATGGTGAAAATCGACGTCTGCTTCGGATTGCTCAAGCTTCCCTTCCCGTTTCCGGCGCCGCCCCAGAGAAAGGCGCTGAAGATGCTCGCGGGCGAGAAATCCGTGTCCAGAATGCCGCCGTTGAAGATGCCGACCATATGGATCGGGTCGAACTGGAAGGTTCCCGAAAAGAAGGTCGTCGTTTCGCCCGGGTCCGTGATCGAGAAATCGACCGAGCCTTCAATCACGCGCAGGGTCTTGCCGCCGATGTCGTGCCCGAATCCGTCGACGAGGCCGCTCGCCGCCGAAAACGTCGTCGCGGTCGCGGTCAGGTTCAGGTTGGAAAGCGTGATCTTCGCCGCCACCCCGCCGCCTAAGCTGAAGGTCTGGGGCGCCGTCGTGGTGATCGTATCGCCCGTATTGAAAATATCGTCAGCGCCGGTGTCGACCCTGAACCCGAAGGGTTGGCTGTTAGGGTCGAATGTCCAGAGAATCGGGCTCCCGCTCGGGGTCGCCCCGTTGTGGACGAGGGAAAAACTCGCGCTGCCCACCTTCTTGTTGAAAACGACGCCGTCGTAGTCGATCACAGACGCGCCCGCCGTCCTTGCGAACGTCGCGAAGACGAGCGCCGCAACAGCGAAAAGCGCCCTCTTGCCAAACCCGCTCCACTCGACCTGTCTCATGCTTCCTCGCCTTATTCCTCCGCCTCGGCGCGCAGACCGAGGCCAATGGGGTCTGCGATTTGGTTTCGTGGTTTTCCGCGGCCCTATAAATCGTCACGCAAGATAGAGGCCAGAGCAGGAGAGGTGGATGAAAATCAATGAGATAACTGGTTAACGTGGAGGCCGGCTCACCATCCGTTCGTTGAAACTGTAAAGCCTGCCGACACCCGAAACGCAACCGAAAGGACGCATATTTTTTATATTATATTCTTAAAAGCGATATATAATAAATTGTTTTATATTTATTTTACTTCCCGTGTTGCGCGAGAAAAGCGCTTGCGGCGCGGTCGAGAATAGTGTCGGCGTCAAGGCCATAAACGCGATAAAGGTCTGGAATATCGCCGGATTGGCCGAAATGCTCGACGCCGAGCGGGTGCACGGGCTGGCCGCGCACCGCGCCCAGCCAGCCGAGCGTCGCCGGGTGCCCGTCGATCACCGTGATCAGGTGGGCCTCGGGCGCGAGAGGCGCGAGCAGGCGCTCGATATGGGCGCGCGCGTCCCGTTCGCCCGCGGCCCGGGCGCGCTCGGCGGCGTGCCAGCCGGCGTTCAGGCGGTCGGCCGAGGTCACGGCGAGAAGGCCCACGCCCGGCCAATCCTCGACGATCCGGCGGTGGGCCTCGATCGCTTCCGCCGCCACCGCGCCCGCATATGCGATCGCGAGCGTCGCTCCCGGCGCGGGCGGCGCCAGCCAGTACCCGCCGGCGATGATGGCGTCGCGCAAGGCCGCGTCGAGCTCTCGTTCGGGCTGCTCGAGCGGTCGGGTCGATAGCCTGAGGTAGACCGAGCCGCCGTTCCGGTCGCGCGGCCAGGCGCGCTCGCTCGCATCGCCGTCCTCGCGGGGACTGCCGTCGCGCTGCATGTAATCGAACGCCCAGGCCATGATCGCCGCGAGCTCGTCGACGAAGGCGGGCTCGAAGGCGGCGAGCCCGTCCTGGGCCATGCCGATAAGCGGCGTCGCCAGCGACTGGTGCGCCCCGCCTTCGGGCGCGAGCGTGACGCCCGAAGGCGTCGCCACCAGCATGAAGCGCGCGTCCTGGTAGCAGGCGTAGTTGAGCGCGTCCAACCCGCGCTTGATGAAAGGATCGTACAAGGTGCCGATGGGCAGGAGGCGCTCGCCGAACAGGGAGGCCGAAAGGCCGAGCGCGGAGAGCATCAAAAACAGGTTGTTCTCGGCGATGCCGAGCTCGATATGCTGCCCCTTGGGGGTCAGCGCCCAGCGCTGGGCCGCCGGCACCGCCTCTTCGTGGAAGGTATCGCCGTGCTCGTGGCGGCTGAACACGCCGCGCCGGTTGACCCAGGGACCGAGGTTGGTCGAGACCGTCACGTCGGGCGAGGTGGTCACCACCCGCTCGGCGAGCGCCGAATCGGTCCGCGCAAGCTCGTAGAGAATCCGGCCGAACGCCTCCTGGGTCGAAAGCCGCTTGGCCGCGCGCAAGGGCAGCGCCGCCGGAACCGGGATGTGGCGCGCGCGTTTGCGCCGCGGCCCGCCGGCGGCGAACGGAGCCCTGGCGAGAAAGGCGCGCAGTCGGTCGGCCTCGTCCTCCATGCCGGCGAAGGGCGCCCACTCGGCGCCGTCGGCGATGCCCATCGCGCGCTTGAAGGCGGCCATCTGCTCGGGCGTCATGAGCCCGGCGTGGTTGTCCTTATGGCCTGCGAGCGGCAGCCCGAAACCCTTGATGGTGTAGGCGATGAAGCAGCGCGGCCGGTCGTCGTCGACCGCCTCGAAGGCCTCGACCACGCTCTCCATGTCGTGGCCGGCGAGGTTGGTCATCAACGCCTGGAGCGCGTCGTCGTCGTGCTCGTCGAGAAGCGCGGGAATTCCCGAAACCCCGGCGAGATCGCGCGAAAGCCGCTCGCGCCAAGCCGCGCCGCCCTTGAAGGTGAGCGCCGAATAGACCGAGTTCGGGCACTGGTCGATCCAGTCGCGAAGCGCCGCGCCGCCGGGGCGCTGGAACGCCGCCTCCAGCCGCTTGCCGTACTTCAGGACCACGACCTCCCAGTCGACCGCCCGAAACATCTGGTCAATCCGGTGATAGAGCCGGTCGGTCACGATGCTGTCGAGGCTCTGGCGGTTGTAGTCGATCACCCACCACAGGTTGCGCACATCGTGCTTCCAGCCTTCGAGCATGGCCTCGAAGACGTTGCCCTCGTCGAGCTCGGCGTCGCCCAGTATCGCGACCATGCGCCCGGGCGGCGCGTCTTCGGCGATGTGGCCGTGAAGCCGCAGATAGTCCTGGACCAATGAAGCGAACAAGGTCTGCGCCGCGCCGAGCCCGACCGAGCCGGTCGAAAAGTCCACATCGTCGGGATCCTTGGTCCGCGAAGGGTAGGACTGCACGCCGCCGAGAGCGCGGAAGCGCTCGAGCTGCGCGCGGTCGAGCCGGCCCAGAAGGTACTGGATGGCGTGGAACACCGGGCTCGCATGGGGCTTCACCGCGACCCGGTCCTGGGGACGGAGGATGTGGAAGTAGAGCGCCGTCATCAAGGTCGCGACGGACGCGCAGGACGCCTGGTGGCCGCCCACCTTGAGGCCGTCGCGCGAAGGCCGCAGGTGGTTCGCGTGATGGATCGTCCAGGCCGCAAGCCACAGCACCTTCTTCTCGAGAAGGCGCAGGCAGTCGAGGCGCTCCAGACGCGCGGCGGCGTCCGCGGCGGTCACGTCGCGAAGGCGGGGCTTGGTCATGGCGTTCTCTTTCCTGCGATCACCGCGGGCGTTTCGGGCTTCGGCCGGGCGATGGCGCGGACAGGTTTTCGCGCCGGTCGCCCCTTTCTACCATCCCCGAGCCCGGAAGACTACGGCCTTGCTGTTATACCTATTCATTAGCTCCCGATCACACTCTCTTGTTTTCAGGGGTATATCCCCGTAGAAGCGCATTGACGGGCGCGGCGGCCGCGATCCGGCCTTCGCCGGTGTAGGCCTCGTGGTTGGCCTCGATCTCGTCGAGCCGGTAGAGGTAATTGACCATCATGCCCGCCGACTGGCGAAGCCCCTTTTCCGAGACGTCGGCGAGCCAGTTGATCCGCCCCACGCTCGCCCCGTTGCGCAGGTGGAACCGCGCCACCGGGTCGAGGGGCCGTCCGTCCCGCTTCTCGACCAGAAGATAGCCGGCGCAGAGCCGCATCAAAGGCCGGCGCAGGGCCTCGGCCTTGTCCGCATCCTCGCGCCAGGGACCGTCGAGAAGCGCGCGCAGCGCCGCCGGCCCGTCGTCGACGCCGGCCAGCCCGGCGAGGCGGCGCGCCTCGGCCCCGGTCAAGAGCCCCTCGCCGCCCGCCGCCAGCCGCGCATCGAGCCAGGCGCGGAACCCCGGAATCGGCGACAGGGTCGCGAAGGTCTTGAGGCCCTTGAACTCGCGGGTGAGCTCGTCGACCACCCGCTTGATGAGAAAGCCCCCGAAGCTGATGCCCGAAAGCCCGACTTGCGCGTTCGAGATCGAGTAGAAGATCGCCGTGTCCGCTTCGGTCGGGTTCTGCGGGGGCGCGCTTTCGTCAAGCAAGGCCTGAATGCTGTCGGCAAGCCGGTCGAGAAGCGCCACCTCGACGAAGATCAGCGGCTCGTCGGGCATCTTGGGGTGGATGAAGGCGAAGCAGCGGCGGTCCTTCCGCAGCCGGTTCTTGAGATCGCGCCAGGAACGGATCTCGTGGACCGCCTCGTAAGCGATCAGCTTTTCGAGAAGCGCGGCGGGCGCGTTCCAGTCGATCCGCACAAGCTCGAGCAATCCGACGTCGAACCAGGCGGCGAGCAGCTCCTTGAGCTCGGCCTCGAGCGCGGCGAGCTCGGGATCGTCCTTGCCGAGGCGGAGAAGGTCCGCCCTGAGATCAACCAAAAACTTTACGCCATTCGGTAGGCTGCTGAATTGTCGCAATAAATACACCCGAGGCGCGATAAGGGCGCGACGCAGACGGGCCTCGGCGCGGGTGCGATCCCCATGGTCGGCGGCCTCGACGAGGGCGGCGACGGCCGCATCCACGGCCTCCCGGTCGGGCGCAAAGGCGTGGGCGAGAAGACGCAGGAACCGGGCGCGCCCCTCTTCGTCCAGCGTAAGGTAGGTCCGCCCGAGATCGGCGGCCCGCGCCCGGGCCGAGACCTCGCCGCCGCGCCCTTCGAGGCAGTCCGCCATTCGTTTCCTGATCCGTTCGGCGTCGGCCTCGGGCAGGTCTGGGCGCACCGCGTCGTTCGACAAAATGCGCGCTTTCTCGGCGATCTCGCGCCAAGCGTTGCGGATCTGCAGGAAGGTCCAGTCGATCAGGCCGGAGGGTTTGGCGTCCGTTGTCATGGCGATAATGGTGATGATTTCGGACGAGGACGCAAGGACAACGGTCAACCGGCGCGCCGGCCGAGCGCGGCGGCGAGGCGTTCGAGCGCGCCGGGAAGCGCCTCGGCAAGGTCTTCGGCGATCAGCCCGGGACCAAGGCGCGCCGCGGCCGCGCCGTGAAGCCAAGCCGCGGCGCAGCCCGCATCGAACGGGTCCATCCCTTGGGCCAAGAGGCCGAGCGCAAAGCCCGCCAGCGCGTCGCCCGCGCCGGCGGTCGCGAGCGTGGGCGGAGCGTTGTCGTTAACCACGGCGAAACCGGCCTCATCGGCGATCACCGTGTCCGCGCCCTTGAGAAGGACCGCGGCTCCGCTTGCGCGCGCCGCCGCGCGGGCGCGGGCGGGCTTGCCGCCCTCCGCCTCCAGGGCGCCGAAAAGGCGGACGAACTCGCCTTCGTGCGGCGTTAACAGACAAGGCGAAGAAATCGTGTCAAAAAGTTGTTCTGGATCATTTTCGAACACCGTGAGCGCATCGGCGTCGAGAACGCAGGCCTTCCCTTCGCGAAGCGCGGCGAGGACGCGCGCGCGGGTCTCCGGGGTGACGCCGCACCCGGGGCCGACGAGGACGGCGTTGCGGCGCGGATCGGCGAGAAGCGCCGCGAAGGCCGCTTCGTCGTCGGCGACCGCCGTCATCACCGCGGTCAGCGCGGCGGCGTAGACCGGAAGCGCCTCGCGCGAGGTCGCGACCGTCACCAGCCCGGCGCCCGCGCGCAGCGCCGCCCGCGCCGCTAGCCGGGCGGCCCCGGTCCGCGCGATCGGCCCGCCGACGACCAGGGCGTGGCCGCGGCGGTACTTGTGGTCCTCGGCCCGCGGCCAGGGAAAGCGCGCGCCCCACAGCGCCGGCCCGTTGACGTAGGTCTTGGGCGCGATGGCGTCGAGAGTCGCTTCGGGGATCCCGATGTCGGCGACCACGACCTCGCCGCAGAACGTCCGCCCGGGAAGCAGCAGATGCCCGGGCTTGCGGCGGAAGAAGGTGACGGTGAGCGCCGCCGGCGCGGCGAAGCCGAGGACCGCGCCGGTGTCGCCGTCGATCCCGCTCGGCACGTCGACCGCGATCACCGCCTCGGCCCGCTCGGCGGCCGCTTCAAGCGCGGCCCGCGGCGCGCCTTCGATCGCCCGCGAAAGGCCGGCGCCGAACAGAGCGTCGATCACGAGCGCGCCGGGCGCGACGACCTCGGGCGCGAGCGGCAGGACCGCGCCCGCAAAGCGCCCCGCCATCGTCGCCGCATCGCCCTTGAGCGCCTCGCGCGCGCCGAGAAGGGCGAGCGTGACCGGCCAGCCTGCTGCGGTGAGATGGCGGGCGGCGACGAAGCCGTCGCCGCCGTTGTTGCCCGGGCCGCAGAGGACGACGACCGGACGCGGCGCCCAGCGGGCGCGGACCGCGTCGGCGACCGCGCGGCCCGCCGCCTCCATCAAGGTCTCTCCCGAGATGCCTTCGCGGGCGGCGGCGGCGTCGGCGGCGTAAGATTCGGCGACAGTCAAAAGCGCGCTCGCGCGCGGAAGCGCGCGGGTGTTTGTGGTCCGCTTCGAGTCGGTCTCGGTCATCGCGCTGTCATCATGGTGAACTTTAAGACGTTAAGACAATAGGTTAATTTAACGCTTGTTATTGCGCTTCAGAACATAGTCGAGCTTGCGGAGGACCGCCTGGGTGAGTTGGGCTTCGGTCATGTTCGCCGCGCCGACGATCGAGACCTCGGTGAGCGTAGCGGGATCGAAGGCGCTCACCTTCACCGCGTGGCCGACGCGGTGGAACTCGACGATCACGTCTTCGGCTGCGTCTTTGGGGCGGCCTGGATTGCCGGGGCCGGCCGGCGGACGGTTTCTGGCGCTCATGAGCGTGACCTCGGGTCGGAACTCTGAGAGCCCAGCCTAGCGCGCCCCCGCCTTCCGCCCAAGTGGCTCGGCGCGCCTGGAAACGCGGAATGCGCGGGAGTAGTATCGGCCTGCCCTTCCACGGCCCAACCCTAGTACCGGAGACCGCTATTATGAGCCAGTCCGCCGCCGCCCCGTCCGCAGCTTCCGCCTCTGCGCGGCCGCCCTTCCAGTGGGACGATCCCTTCCTGCTCGACGATCAGCTCACCGAGGACGAGCGCATGATCCGAGACACGGCGCGCGAGTACGCCCAGGACAAGCTGATGCCGCGCATTCTCGAGGCGAACCGGCACGAACGCTTCGACCGCGAAATCCTGAACGAGATGGGCGCGCTCGGCTTCCTCGGCTGCGTCATCGACGGCTACGGCTGCGCCGGGACGAGCTATGTGGCCTATGGCCTGATCGCGCGCGAGATCGAGCGCGTCGATTCCGGCTACCGCTCGGCGATGAGCGTGCAATCGAGCCTGGTCATGCATCCGATTTGGGCCTACGGGACCGAGGAGCAGCGCGAGAAGTACCTGCCCCGGCTTGCGACCGGCGAGCTGGTCGGCTGCTTCGGCCTCACCGAGCCCGACCACGGCTCCGACCCCGGCGGGATGACGACCCGGGCGCGCCGCGTGCCCGGCGGCTTCCGGCTTTCGGGCGCCAAGACCTGGATCACCAACGCGCCGGTGGCCGACATCCTGATCGTTTGGGCCAAGAACGACGAAGGCGTGATCCGCGGCTACATCGTCGAGCGCGCCGAGGCCAAGGGCCTCAAGACCCCCAAGATCGAGGGCAAGTTCGCGCTCCGCGCCTCGATCACCGGCGAGATCGCGCTCGACGAGACCTTCGTGCCGGAAGCGAACGAGCTCCCCGGGGCCTCGGGCCTCAAGGGGCCGTTCGGTTGCCTCAACAGCGCGCGCTTCGGGATCGGCTGGGGCGCGCTCGGCGCGGCCGAGTTCTGCTGGCACGCGGCCCGCAACTACACGCTCGAGCGCAAGCAGTTCGGCCGTCCGCTCGCCGCCAACCAGCTCATCCAGAAGAAGCTCGCCGACATGCAGACCGAGATCGCGATCGGCCTTCAGGCGGCGCTTCGCGTCGGTCGGCTCCGCGACGAAGGCCGCGCCGCGCCCGAGATGATCTCGCTTCTCAAGCGCAACTCATGCGGCAAGGCGCTCGAGATCGCGCGCATGGCCCGCGACATGCACGGCGGCAACGGCATCGCCGACGAGTACCACGTCATCCGCCACGTGATGAACCTCGAAGCGGTCAACACCTACGAAGGCACGCATGACATCCACGCCCTGATTCTGGGCCGCGCGCAGACCGGCATTCAGGCGTTCACCGGCTAGAGCGGGAGGACTGCGCTCAGCCCTCGGCGGCGCCGATCATGCGGATGATGCCCGAGAAGTCGACCTCGGCGTTGCCCGCGTTGCAAAACAGGGCGTAAAGCGCCGTCGCCTCGGCCCCGATCGGGGTCGCCGCGCCGGTGGCGTTGGCGGCCTCCTGGGCCAAGCGCAGATCCTTGAGCATCATCGCCGCGGTGAAGCCCGGCTTGTAGCCGCGGTTCGCGGGCGATGCGGGCACCGGCCCCGGCACCGGGCAGTAGCTCGTCATCGACCAGCACTGGCCCGATGACTTGGATGCGATGTCGAACAGCTTCTGGGGGTCGAGCCCGAGCCGTTCGCCGAGCTTGAAGGCCTCGCCGACCACGATCATGGTCGCGCCCAGGATCATGTTGTTGCAGATCTTGGCGGCCTGGCCGTTGCCTGCGGGGCCCGCGTGAACGATGGATTTGCCCATCGCGGCGAGGATCGGCTCGGCCCGGGCGAAGGCCGCTTCCTCGCCGCCGACCATGAAGGTGAGCGTCGCCGCCTCGGCGCCCGTCACCCCGCCCGAGACCGGGGCGTCGAGCATCGCAAGCCCGGCCTCGGCCGCCGCCTTGTGCACCGCGCGGGCGGTCTCCACGTCGATGGTCGAGCAGTCGATCAGAAGCGTGCCCGGCGCGGCTTTGGCGACAACGCCGTCGTCGCCGAGATAGACCGCGCGCACGTGCCGGCCGGCCGGCAGCATGGTGATCACCACCTCGCCCGCCTGCGCCGCCTCGGCCGCGCTCGCCGCAAGCGCGGCCCCCGCCGCGCGGGCCTTTTCGCGGGCGGCCTCGGCAAGGTCGAAAGCGGTGACCGCATGGCCCGCCTTGACGAGGTTCGCGACCATGGGGCCGCCCATGTTGCCCACCCCGATGAAACCGATCTTCGTCATCCTTTGTCTCCCTATATTTCCTTGCGCGCGCCTCAGAGCTCGAGATCGCCCTCGGCGAGCGGCGCGAAATAGGCCTCGACGTCCGCCTCGCTCACCGCATCGAGCCGATCGGGCCGCCAACGGGGCGCGTTGTCCTTGTCGATGACCACCGCCCGAATGCCTTCGCGAAAGTCGTGGCCGGCGCAGAAATGCTGGCTCAGGCGGTACTCCATGCGCATCGCGGCCGCGAAGTCGAGATCAGCGCCGCGCTGGAGCTGGCGGAGCGTCACCTTGAGGCTGGTCGGCGACTTCTTCTCCAGGGTCGCGAGGGTCTCGCGCGCCCAGTCGCTCCCTTCGGCGCGCAGCGCATCGAGAACGCCTTCGACCGTGTCGGGGGCGAAGCAGCGGTCGATCGCCGCGCGATGCCGGGCGAGCGGCGCGGGACCGGGATCGGCGGCGAAAGAAGCGATGGCGGCCTCGATCGCGGCCTTCGGATCGTCGGCGGCGCCGGCCTCGGCAAGGGCGGCGGCGAGCGCGGGCATCCGGTCGCTCGGCGCGTAATGGGTCGCGATCCCGCAGTAGAGCGCGTCCGCCGCCCCGATCCGCGCGCCCGTGAGCCCGAGGTAGAAGCCGAGCCGGCCCGGAAGCCGGGGCAGGAAGTAGCTTCCGCCCACGTCGGGAAACAGGCCGATCCCGGTCTCGGGCATGGCGAACAGGAGCTTATCGCCCACCACCCGGTGCGAGCCGTGGACCGAAACGCCGACCCCGCCCCCCATGACCACGCCGTCGATCAGGGCGACATAGGGCTTGCGAAAGGCGAAAATGCGGTGGTTCAGGCGGTACTCGACCCGGTAGAAGTCGGCCGCGAGCGTCGAGGCGGGATCGCCCATCGACTGGTAAAGCTCGCGGATATCGCCGCCGGCGCAAAAGGCGCGCTCGCCCGCGCCTTCAATGACCACAAGGCGCACGGTCGGGTCTTCGGCCCACGCGGCGAGCCGGGCGTCGAACCGCTTCGCCATCTCGAAGCTGAGCGCATTAAGGGCCTTGGGGCGGTTCAGGACCACGCGGGCGCGTCCCTTCTCCACCTCGAAAATGATGTCGTTGTAAGTATCCACGCGGATTTCTTCCTGTATTTTCTCAACTTGGACCATCGGCTTAGCGATCAGCGAGTAGCTTGCGGGCGATGATCACCCGCATGATCTCGTTGGTGCCTTCGAGGATCTGGTGCACGCGCACGTCGCGGAAGGTCCGCTCGATCCCGTGGTCGCGCAGATAGCCGTAGCCGCCGTGAAGCTGGAGCGCCTCGTTGCAGACCCGGAAGGCGGCGTCGGTGGCGAACCGCTTGGCCATCGCGCAGCGCATGGTGGCGTCCGACGCGCCCGAATCGAGCGCCGCCGCCGCCCGCCAGACCATCAGCCGGGCGGCCTCGAGCTCGGTCGCCATGTCGGCGAGGCGAAACTGAAGGGCCTGGAAGTCGGCGAGCCGGCGGCCGAACTGACGCCGGACCAGAAGGTGCTCGCGCGCGGCCTCGAAGCAGGCGCGCGCGCCGCCGAGCGCGCAGGCGGCGATGTTGATGCGCCCGCCGTCGAGCCCCTGCATGGCGATCCGGAAGCCCTCGCCCTCGGCGCCGATGCGGTTGGCGACCGGCACCCGGCAGTCGTCGAACAGCACCTGCGCGGTGGGCTGGCTGCGCCAGCCGAGCTTGCGCTCCTGCTTGCCGAACGAAAGGCCGGGCGTTCCCTTCTCGACCACCAGGCAGGAGATCCCTTTCGGTCCCTCCTCTCCGGTGCGGACCATGGCGACGTAGAGATCGCTTTCCGGCGCGCCGGAGATGAACGCCTTAGAGCCGTTGAGCACGTAGTGGTCGCCGTCGCGCTGGGCGCGCGTGCGCAGCGAGGCCGCGTCCGACCCCGAATCGGGCTCGGTCAGGCAATAGCTCGCGATCCGCTCCATCCGCGCCATCGCGGGCAGCCAGCGGCGACGCTGATCGTCGCCGCCGAAACGGTCGATCATCCAGCCCGCCATGTTATGGATCGAGAGGAACGCCGCGGTCGAGACGCAGCCCTGCGCCAGCGCCTCGAAGATCAGCGCGGCGTCGAGCCGGCCGAGGTTCGAGCCGCCGACGTCGTCGCGCACATAGATGGCGGCGAAGCCGAGGGCGGCGGCGCGGCGCAAGGTCTCGACCGGAAAGACGCACCTCTCGTCCCATTCGGCGGCATACGGCGCCATTTCGCGCTCGGCGAAATCACGGGCGACGTCGCGAAAAGCCTGTTGTTCTTCGCTGAGCTCGAAGTCCACTGTGCGGGTTCCCTCGCCGGGGTTCAACGGATGGTCGTGGATTGTATAGCGCGCTCGCGCCGTCGCGCCAACGGCGTAAACCCGGCGCCGCCGGCGAAGCGCGATGGGGTTCG
>CAZHDF010000056.1:0-19574 GCA_964531525.1 uncultured Alphaproteobacteria bacterium
TCGTCGGGGCCGAGCTCGACGCAGGCGCCGAGATAGGTGCTCATGGTGCGCTGGGCGTCGGGGGTGACGAGGATCAGGCAGCGCGCCGTCGACGGGCCGTCGGCCGCGGGCGGAGTCTCGAAGGCGACCCCGGCGGCGCGGATGTCGTGGGCGAACACGCGGCCGAGCTGATCGTCGCGCAGCTTGCCGATGAAGCCCGCGCGACCGCCGAAGGCGGCGATCCCCGCCATGGTATTGGCCGCCGAGCCGCCCGAGACCTCGATCCCCGGTCCCATGCGGTCGTAGAGCCGCTCGGAGCGCTCGGCGTCGATCAACGTCATCGCGCCCTTGGCGAGGTCGTTCTCGACCAGAAACGCCTCGTCGGCATGGGCGAGCACGTCGACGATCGCGTTGCCGATGCCCAAAACGTCGAGCGCCGTCTCGCTCATTCGCAGTCTCCTCGTGTTTCCCCGTCTCGCGAGCGGCCTAGCATAGTCGGCGGGGGCGCGGCGGCAACCGGTCTCTGTACAGCCCGCGCGCGCCGCGCGATACTCGCGCAATCCCGACCACGGAGGCCCCCATGACCGATCTCACCGCCTTGAGCGCCCGCGAGGCGATCGCGCTTCTCCGCCGCGGCGAGGTCACGCCGCTCGACCTGATCGACGCCGCCGAGGCGCGCATCCGGGCGGTCGACGGGGCGGTGAACGCGCTACCGACCCTGTGCCTCGAGCGCGCGCGCGATCATGCGCGGCGGCTGATGGCGCGCGCGCCCGACGAGCGCGGGCCGCTCGCGGGGCTGCCGCTCGCGATCAAGGACCTCGACGACGTGGCCGGGGTGCGCACGACCTACGGCTCGCCGATCTACGCCGATCACGTTCCCGCGCGCTCGGGCCTCATGGTCGAGACGCTGGAGGCGCGCGGCGGGATCGTGATCGGCAAGTCGAACACGCCCGAATTCGGGGCCGGCGCCAACACCTTCAACGAGGTCTTCGGCAAGACCCTCAACCCCTGGGACCGGCGGTTGACCTGCGGCGGCTCGTCGGGCGGCGCGGCGGTCGCGCTCGCCACCGGGCAAGCCTGGCTCGCCACCGGCTCGGACCTCGGCGGCAGCCTGCGCACGCCGGCGAGCTTCTGCGGCGTCGTCGGCCTGCGCCCGAGCCCCGGACGGGTCGCCATGGGCCCCGACCCGCTGCCCTTCGACACCCTCGCCGTCGCCGGGCCGATGGGCCGCGACGTGGCCGACGCGGCGCTGATGCTCGACGCCATGGCGGGCGCGGATCCCGCCGACCCGCGCAGCCTGCCGGCGCCGGCGCGCCCGTTCCTCGCCGCGGTCGAGGAACCCGAGCCGCCCCGGCGGGTCGCCTTCAGCCCCGATCTCGGCATCACCCCGGTCGATCCCGAGGTCGCGGCGATCTGCGCCCGCGCCGCCCGACGGGTCTTCGCCGACATGGGCGCCGCGGTCGAGGACGCCTGTCCCGACTTCTCGGACGCGCCCGAGACCTTCCAGACCCTGCGCGCGGCGCGTTTCGCCGCCGGCAAGGCGCCGCTGCTGGCGACCGAGCGCGCGCGGCTCAAGCCCGAGGTGATCTGGAACATCGAGAAGGGCCTCGCGCTCGACGGCGACGCGATCGGCGCGGCGGAGCGCGCGCGCGGCGCGCTCTACCACCGGGTGGTCGCCTTCTTCGACGAGTATGACCTGCTGGTCTGCCCGGCGGCGATCGTGCCGCCGTTCGACGTCGACCAGCGCTACGTCGCCGAGGCGGGCGGCCGGAAGTTCGACGACTATGTCGCCTGGATCGCGATCACCTTCGTGCTCACGCTCACGTCCTGCCCGGTGTTGTGCCTGCCCGCGGGCTTCACCGAGGCGGGCCTGCCGGTCGGCCTCCAGATCATGGGGCCGCCCCGGGGCGAGGCGCGGGTGCTCGCCGCGGGCGCGCTGTTCGAGGCCGCCGCCGGCCTCGCGCCGCTGACGCCGATCGAGCCCCGCGACCGCGCGACGCCGCGCCCTTGAGCGCCCGGGCGGACGCCGTTCCGGAGAAACCCCGTTGCCCGGCGACGCGCCAACGGCTACATAGAACCCCCGTCCAACCATTGCGATCCTGCCCATGATCCCGGCGTTCTCCGCCGCCTTCGGCCAACTCGGCGATCCTCCCATTCGGGCCGTGATCTGGCGGGTCGCGCTGTGGACGGCGTTGATCTTCGCGGCGCTCGGCTGGGGACTGTGGACCTTGATCTCGGGGTTCGATCCGTCCTCGAGCCTCGGCTTCATCCCCTTCGACTGGCTGCGCGACCCCCTGGTCGCGGCGCTCGGCTTCATCGTCGCGGTGATCGGCGGCTTCGTCGTTTTCGCCCTATTCTGGCTGTTGTTCGCCTCGGTCGTTCAGTTCGTGAGCGGCTTCTATCTCGAACGCGTGGTCGCCGCGGTCGAGGCGCGCCATTTCCCCGACCTGCCGCCCGCGCGCAGCCCCGGGGTCGGCGAAACCCTGATCGCGACCGCGCGGTTCTTCGGCCTGCTCGTGGCGCTCAACCTGCTGGCCTTGCCGTTCTACCTGATCCCCACGATCGGGCTCGCGGTGTTCTACCTGCTCAACGGCTACCTGCTGGGCCGCGAGAACTTCGAGCTCGTCGCCATGCGCCGCCTGGACACCCGCGCCATGGGGCGGCTGCGCCGGCGCCATCGCGGACGGCTCCTGGTCGCGGGGCTGATCGTCACCGTGCTGATGTCGCTGCCGTTGGTCAATCTGGTCGCGCCGATCGTCGCGGCGGCGGCGATGGTGCACTTGTTCATGTCGATGCCCGGCGCGCTCGACGACGCGCGCGAGGACGGCGCGGCCCTCGTCGCGACATCCGGCGGGAACGAAACCCATGCGCCGACGCCCCCGCGCTGAACGTCGGATCGGGCCGGGGGCGCGCGCGGCGGGCGTTTCGGTGGCGATGATGCTCGCGCTCGCCGCCTGCCAGACCACGCCGCCGCCGGTCGCGGACGTCGATGCGACGAGCGCCGACACGCCCGTGCCCGCGCCAACGGCCGAGAAGACCGCCGCGCCCGAAGCGCCCGAAGCCGCGCCGCCCGAAGCCGCGCCGCCCGCCGGCGAGGACGCGGATGCGGCAACCGCCGGCCCGACGCCCGCCGGGGACGAGACGGCCAAGGTCGAGCCCGCAGCGCCCGAGACACCTCCCGAGCCGCCGCCCCCGCCGCCGATCGACGACGATCCCGATCAGGTGATGGGTCTCGACCACGGCGCGCTCCGCGCGCTGCTCGGCGCGCCCGGATTCACGCGCCGCGAGGCGGCGGCACAGGTCTGGCAGTACCGCGCGCGCGCTTGCGTGCTCGACATCTTTCTCTATGGCGAGACGGACGGCCGCTACCGGGTCACTTACTACGAGTTTCGCGGCGACCGCCTCGAGCCCGCGGACGAGCGGCGGTGCTTTCGCGCGCTGCTCGGCGCGGCCGACCCGGGCTAGGGGCGCGCGGCGTCTCCGGAACCTCGGTCTTGGCCGGGTAGGCGCAGAGGTCGCGCACCGGGCAGCGCCAGCATTCGGGCTTGCGCGCCTTGCAGACATAGCGCCCGTGCAGAATCAGCCAGTGATGCGCGTGCTGCCGCCAAGTGGGCGGGACCACGCGCAAGAGCTTTTCCTCGACCGCGTGCGGGGTCTTGCCGGGCGCGAGCCCGGTGCGGTTGGCGACCCGGAAGACATGGGTATCGACCGCGATGGTCGGCTCGCCGAAGGCCGAGTTCAGCACCACGCTCGCGGTCTTGCGCCCGACCCCGGGCAGCGCCTCGAGCGCCTTGCGGTCGCGCGGCACCTGGCCGCCGTGGCGCTCGAGCAGGATGCGGCTGAGCGCGATGATGTTGCGCGCCTTGCTGTTGTAGAGCCCGATGGTCTTGATGTGTTCGCGCAAGCCGTCCTCGCCGAGCGCGAGCATCGCCTCGGGCGTGTCGGCGCATTCGAACAGGCTCGCGGTCGCCTTGTTGACCGAGGCGTCGGTCGCCTGGGCCGAGAGCACCACCGCGATCAGCAGGGTGTAGGGCGTGTGATACTCGAGCTCGGACTTCGGCGCCGGATTCTCGGCGGCGAGCCGGCGGAAGAATTCCTCGATATCGGCGCGTTTCATGGCCGGCAGCATAACGGCGCGAACGGCGAACGGGCAATCGCTCATAATGACGGCGGCGGATGATGCGTTATGTCGGCGCCGGCCCACTCCCCCGCCCGGCCACCCCCGGGATCGTAGAATATGGGTGGCCGGGCGGGGGAGTGGGCCGGAACCGACATTACAAGTGAATCACGCGCTATGATCGGCGCATGAGGATCGAGCGCATCGACCATTTCGTGCTCACCGTTCGCGACGTCGAGGCGAGCGCGGCGTTCTACGCCCGCGTTCTCGGCATGGAGCGGGTGACCTTCGGCGAGGGCCGCCTGGCGCTGCGCTTCGGTCGCCACAAGATCAACCTTCACCCCGCCGCCCGCCCGTTCGAGCCCAAGGCCGCGCGCGCCGTTCCGGGATCGGCCGACGTCTGCTTGATCGCCGAGGGCGATATCGAGGCCGTGATCGCGCATCTCGCGGCCGAGGGCGTCGCGACCGAGCAGGGTCCGGTCGCCCGCACCGGGGCGTGTGGGCCGATCACCTCGGTCTATATCCGCGATCCCGACGGCAACCTGATCGAAATTTCCGTCTATTGACCCTTGAATCAACAGGGTTTTGTGCGAAGGGCGCGGCGGTTATGATCGGCGGTGAAAGCCATGGCATCGAAATCGGCACATCACCCGGCGGGAACCGACGCGGCGGGGGTGACGCCGCCGGTTCTGTTCGACGCGGTCCTCGCCCCGCACCGCTCGCTCACGCGGCGTGGTTTCTCCGCGCTGATGCTGCTGGTCGCGGTTCCCTGCCTGACGATGGGCTGCATCTTTCTTTTGATCGGCGCCTGGCCGATCGCGGGTTTTCTCGGTCTCGACGTGGCGCTGGTATGGCTCGCCTTTCGCATCAACTACCGGTCGGGGCGGCTGCGCGAGACCCTGGCGCTGACCGAGCGCGACCTGACCGTGCGCCGTATCCAGCCGTCGGGCCGGTCGCGCGAATGGCGTTTCCAGCCCTATTGGCTGCGGGTCGAGGTCGAGGACGCGGACGCGCCCGACTGCCGACTCACGCTGAGCTCGCACGGGCGGCGGCTGACCATCGGCGCCTTTCTGACCGCCGAGGAGCGCCTGAGCCTCGCCGACGCCTTGCGCAACGCGCTCCGCCGCCTGCGCTGCCTGCCCGAGCCGCGGTAGCAGCCCCGGGGTTGACGCCCGCGCCCGCGCCGCGCGCGGAGGCCGCGTGACGCCGCGCGCGGCGGGGCCGCGCGAGCTCGCTCTGCTTGCGCTCCTGTCGATGATTTGGGGCGGCTCCTTCATGCTCATCAAGTTGGCGCTCGTCACCGTGCCGCCCGCGACCATCGCCGCCGGGCGTCTCGCGATCGCCGCCGGGTCGCTGCTGATCGTCGCGCGCCTGACCGGGATACGCTTGCCGCGCACGCCCCGCGAATGGGCGCCGTTCTTCGTTCTCGGCATTCTGTCGAGCGCGCTGCCCTTCGCGCTGATCGGCTGGGGCGAGCAGCGGATCGACAGCGCGCTGGCCGCGATTCTCACCGGGGTCATGCCGCTCGCCACCGCCGCGCTCGCCCATCTGTTCACCGCCGACGACCGCTTCACGCGCGCCAAGGCGGCGGGGCTCGCGAGCGGCTTCGCGGGGCTCGTGGTGCTGGTGGGAGGCGACGCGCTCGCCGGCCTCGGCGCCCATCTCGCGGGGCAACTCGCGGTCGTCGGCGCGGCGCTCTGCTACGCCGGCAACGCGGTCTATGCGCGCCGCCTGAGCGCCGCCTGGCCGCCGCTCGCGACCACGACCGCGGCGATGATCGCGGCGTTTGCGGTCATCCTTCCGGCGAGTCTGTTGATCGACGCGCCCTGGCGGCTCGCCCCCGACGCGACCGCGGCCTGGGCGATCCTGGTTCTAGGCGTCGGCGCGACCGCGGGCGGCTCGCTGATCTTCTACGAGCTCGTGCGCACGGCGGGCGCGACCACGACCGCGCTGGTCAATTATCTGGTGCCGCTGGCGGGGGTGATCTGGGGCGCGGCGGTGCTGGGCGAACGGCCTTCGGTCCGGGCCTTCATCGCGCTCGGACTGATCCTCCTGGGCGTCGCCCTCAACAATCGGCGGCCGAAGAGATCGAACGTTGGCTCTGACGGCGACCGTTAGCTCTTGAGGCCGAGCACGTCGTCCATGCCGTAGAGCCCGGGGGCGCGGCCGCGCGCCCAGAGCGCGGCGCGCACCGCGCCTCGGGCATAGATTTGCCGCGACGAGGCGCGGTGGCCGATTTCGATGCGCTCGCCGTCGGCGGCGAAGACCACCGCGTGATCGCCGATCACGTCGCCGCCGCGAAGCGCCGCGAACCCGATCGACCCGCGCGCGCGCGGCCCGGTGATGCCGTCGCGCCCGCGCACGGCCACCGCGTCGAGATCGACGCCGCGGCCCTCGGCCACCGCGCGGCCGAGCGCGAGCGCCGTGCCCGAGGGCGCGTCGATCTTGTGGCGATGATGCATCTCGACGATCTCGATGTCGTAGTCGGGGTCGAGCGCCCGGGCGACCATGCGCGCGACGCCGAGCAGCAGATTGACGCCGAGGCTCATGTTGGGCGCCCAGACGACGGCGGTCCGCTCGGCCGCCTCGGCGAGCGCCGCGCGGTGCTCGGCCTCGAGCCCGGTGGTGCCGATGACGTGGATCGCGCCGTATTCGGCGGCGAGCGCGGCGTGGCGCGCCGAGGCCTCGGGCGCGGTGAATTCGAGCACCGCGTCGCACGCCTCGAACAGGGCGCGGGGATCGTCGCCGACCGCGCCGCCGATGGGATCGAGGCCCGCGAGCGCGCCGATGTCGGCGCCGATCTCGGGCGAGCCCGGCGTCTCGATGCCGCCCGAAAGAACGCAGCCCTCGGTTTCGTGAATTTCGCGCGCGAGCATGCGCCCCATGCGGCCGGCGCAGCCGACCACGCCGATTTTCATTTCGGCCATGGCGTCCCCCTGTGATGTCTCCCCACGGCGTTCCCCGGGGCGTCCCCGCGCCGGGGCGAAGTTTCCGAAATCGAAACCGCGCTACTCGCGCAGATCCTCCCACAGCTCCTTGACCTTGCGGAAGAAGCCCTCGGATTCGGGGCTCGTGTTCTTGCCGCCGGCGCGCTCGAACTCGCGCAGGAGCTCCTGCTGGCGCTTGGTCAGGTTGACCGGGGTCTCGACCACCGCCTGGATGTACATGTCGCCGCGCCCGCTGCCGCGCATGGGCACCATGCCCTTGCCGCGCAGCCGGAACTGGTGGCCGCTTTGGGTGCCGGCGGGGATGTTGACCCGCGCCCGGCCACCGTCGATGGTCGGCACCTCGATGGTGCCGCCGAGCGCGGCGGTGACCATGGGAATCGGCACCCGGCAATGGATGTTCATGCCGTCGCGCTGAAAGACGCGATGTGGCTTGATGGTGAGGAAGATGTAGAGATCGCCCGGCGGCGCGCCGCGCAGGCCCGCCTCGCCCTCGCCCGCGAGCCGGATGCGGGTGCCGTCCTCGACCCCCGGCGGGATGTTGACCGAAAGCGTCTTCTCGCGCTGCACGCGGCCGCTGCCGCGACAGGTCTTGCACGGGTTCTTGATGACCCGCCCGGCGCCTTGACAGGCGGGACAGGTGCGTTCGACCGTGAAGAAACCCTGCTGGCTGCGCACCTTGCCGGCGCCATGGCAGGTCGGACAAGGGGCGGGACGCGCGCCTTCGGCGGCGCCGCTGCCGCCGCAGTCCTCGCAGGGCGCCATCGAGGGCACGCGGAGCTTGGTGCGCTTGCCGCGGAACGCATCCTCGAGGCTGATTTCCATGTTGTAACGGAGATCGGCGCCGCGCATGGCGCCGCCATGGCCGCCGCCGCGCCGCCCGCCGCCCGTGAACTCGCCGAACAGGTCGTCGAACACGTCGGCGAAGCTCGAGGTGAAGTTGAAGTCGAAGCCGCCCGGGCTCGGCCCGCCCTGTTCGAAGGCGGCATGGCCGAAGCGGTCGTAGGCCGCCCGCTTCTCGGGATCCTTGAGCGCCTCGTAGGCCTCGGAGATCTCCTTGAACCTGCGCTCGGCGTCCTTATCCCCCTGATTGCGATCGGGGTGGTACTTCATGGCCAGCTTGCGGTACGCCTTCTTGAGGTCGGCCGCGCTGACGCCACGATCGACGCCGAGTATCTCGTAATAGTCCTTCTTGGCCATCACGCCTCACGAACAGGCCGTCCCGACGCAGCGGAACGGCCCGTTTCGCCTTTGCCCCTACTCCGCCGCCGCGTCAGGCGGACTTGCTTTTCTTGTCGTCGTCGACTTCCTCGAAGTCCGCGTCGACGACCGTTTCGCCGTTGCCGGCGCCGCCGTCCATGCCACCCGCGTCGGGCGCGGCGGCTTCGGGCGCGGCATCCTCGGCGGCCTGGGCCTTGTACATGGCCTCGCCGAGCTTCATCGACGACTGGGTGAGCGCCGCGGTCTTGTCGCGGATGGTGTCGAGGTCGTCGCTATCGAGCGCCGCGCGCAGCGCCTCGACGTCGTCCTCGATCGCCTTGCGTTCGTCGTCGCCGACCTTGTCGCCGTACTCCTTGAGGTTCTTCTCGGTGGCGTGGATCAGCGCGTCGGCCTGGTTGCGCGCCTCGACGAGCTCGCGCCGGCGCTTGTCCTCGGAGGCGTGTTCCTCGGCCTCCTTGACCATGCGCTCGATGTCCTCGTCGGTGAGCCCGCCCGAGACCTGAATGCGGATCTGCTGCTCCTTGCCGGTCGCCTTGTCCTTGGCCGAGACGTTGACGATGCCGTTGGCGTCGATGTCGAAGGCGACCTCGATCTGCGGCACGCCGCGCGGCGCCGGTGGAATGCCGACCAGGTCGAACTGACCCAAAAGCTTGTTGTCGGCCGCCATCTCGCGCTCGCCCTGGAAGACGCGGATGGTCACCGCGTTCTGGTTGTCCTCGGCGGTCGAGAAGATCTGGCTCTTGCGCGTCGGGATGGTCGTGTTGCGCTCGATCAACCGGGTAAACACGCCACCCAGGGTCTCGATGCCGAGGCTCAGCGGCGTGACGTCGAGCAGCAGCACGTCCTTGACCTCGCCCTTGAGCACCGCGCCCTGGATGGCGGCGCCGATGGCGACCACCTCGTCGGGGTTGACGCCCTTGTTGGGCTCGCGGCCGAAGAAGGTCTTCACCGCCTCGATCACCTTGGGCATGCGGGTCATGCCGCCGACCAGGATGACGTCGTCGATCTCGCCGGCGGTCAGCCCCGCGTCCTTGAGCGCCTTCTTGCAGGGCTCGATGGTGCGCTGGATCAGGTCTTCGACCAGGGCCTCGAGCTTGGCGCGGGTGATCTTGATGTTGAGGTGCTTCGGCCCCGAGGCGTCGGCGGTGATGAACGGCAGGTTGACCTCGGTCTGCATGGCGCTGGAGAGCTCGACCTTGGCCTTCTCCGCGGCCTCCTTGAGGCGCTGGAGGGCGAGCCGGTCCTCGCGCAGGTCGATGCCCTGCTCCTTTTTGAACTCGTCGGCGAGGTAGTCGATGACGCGCTGGTCGAAGTCCTCGCCGCCCAGGAAGGTATCGCCGTTGGTGGCGCGCACCTCGAAGACGCCGTCGCCGATTTCGAGGATCGAGATATCGAAGGTGCCGCCGCCCAGGTCGTAGACCGCGACCGTGCCCGACCCCTTCCGCTCGAGCCCGTAGGCGAGCGCCGCGGCGGTCGGCTCGTTGATGATGCGCAGAACCTCGAGCCCCGCGATCTTGCCGGCGTCCTTGGTCGCCTGGCGCTGGGAATCGTTGAAGTAGGCGGGAACCGTGATCACCGCCTGGGTGACCGTCTCGCCGAGATAGGCTTCGGCGGTTTCCTTCATCTTCTGGAGAATGAAGGCGCTGATCTGGCTCGGGCTGTGCTTCTTGCCGCGCACCTCGACCCAGGCGTCGCCGTTGTCGGCCTTGACGATCTTGTAGGGGACGAGCTCCATGTCCTTCTTGGTCGTCGGATCGTCGAACTTGCGGCCGATCAGGCGCTTGATCGCGAACAGCGTGTTCTCGGGGTTGGTCACCGCCTGGCGCTTGGCCGCCTGACCGACAAGCCGCTCGCCGTCCTCGGTGAACGCAACCATCGAAGGCGTCGTGCGCGAGCCTTCCGCGTTTTCGATCACGCGGGCGGTCTTGCCCTCCATGATGGCGACACAGCTATTCGTCGTGCCGAGGTCGATACCGATGACTTTGCTCATTCCATTCCCTCAACCTGTTGCGGCAGATGCGGACGGCCACGAACGGCACCGCCGGCATCCCCTGGGTCTCAAACCTAGTCTCGAATTCGGTCGCGAAATCCGTGCCGAGCCACGCGTCCAATCCACGCCCCTCGACAGCGGGTTATATAAGAACGGCCGCGATGCGCCGCAACCCTGACGGCCCAGAATCCGGCGGATCGCCGCAAGGCCCGGCGCGCGCCGCGGTCGGCTCAGGCCTCAGGCTTCGGTATCGACATGCGCCTTGGACTTGTCCTTGTCGGCGGCCTTGGCCACCGCCACCATCGCCGGGCGCAGCAGCCGGTCGGCGATCAGGTAGCCCGCCTGCATGACGTCGACCACCGTGCCGGCGTCGTGCTCGGCGTCCTCGACCTCGTACATCGCCTGATGATAGCGGTGGTCGAAACGCTCGCCCATCGGATCGATCCGGCGGATTCCGTGGCGTTCGAGCACCGAGAGGAACTCGCGCTCGGTCATCTCGATACCCTCGACGAAGGCGGCGAGGTTCTCGTCCTTGCGGCTTTCCTCGGGCAACGCGTCGAGCGCGCGGCGCAGATTGTCGACCACCGTGAGCAGGTCGCGGGCGAACCCCGTGATCGCGTATTTGCTGGTTTCCTCGCGCTCGCGGGCGGCGCGGCGGCGCGTGTTCTCGGCCTCGGCGAGCGCGCGCAGGAGCTGGTCCTTGAGGCTCGCGATCTCGGTCCGGGCGCGCGTCACCTCGTCGCCGGCTTCGGCCGGGGCCTCGGCGATGGCCTCTTCGGGTGTCTCGCCCGGCGTCGCGGCGGCCTCGTCGGGCGCGGGCGCGTTCGCCTCGCCGCTTTCCGCCGCGGGCGTCTCGTCGGGGGTCGGCGCGCGCGCCTGGTCGGTTTCGGGCATCGTCTTCTTTTCGGTCGCCATGGCTTGATCCGCGTCTCCGTGGATTGAATGGAATCCGTCAGCCCAGCAGGCGGCTCACGACCTTGGCCGTGTAGTCCACCACGGGGATGATGCGCGCATAGTTGATATGCGTCGGGCCGATCACGCCGATCGCGCCCACGCAGGCGGCGCTGTCGCCCGACAGCGGCGCGAGAATCATCGAACAGCCCGAGACCCCGAACAGGTCGCTTTCGGCGCCGATGAAGATCTTGACCCCCTCGGCGCCCTGGGTAATGTCGAGCAGCCGCATCAGATCCTTTCGGGTTTCGAGCATGTCGAACAAGTGGCGCAGGCGCTCGAGGTCGCTGATCGCGGTCACGTCGTCGAGCAGCTTCGAGCGGCCGCGCACGATCAACAGACCGGCGGCCTCGGACCCGGCGCGCTCGGCCAGCCCGGCGGAGACCACGCGCTCGGTCAGCGCGTCGATCTGCGCCGAATGCTCCTCGAGCTCGCGCGCGACCAGCGTGCGAACCTCGTCGAGCCGACGGCCGCCGAGCCGCGCGTTGAGATAGTTCGCCGCCTCGACCAGATTGGCCGGCGTCATGCCCGAGGGCACCTCGATCACCCGATTCTCGACCGCGCCGTTCTCGGCCACCAGGATCACCAGCGCCCGGCCGGGGGCGAGCGGCACGAACTCGATATGCTTGATCGCCGCCTCGGTCTTGGGCGCGACCACCAGCCCGGCGCAGCTCGACAGGCCGGACAGCAGCGTGGTCGCCTCGGCCATGGTTTCCTCGAAGCTGCGGCCCTTGGCGGCGCAGCTCTCGTCGATGGTCTTGCGCTCCTCGGGCGTCACATGGCCGATCTCGAGCAACCCGTCGACGAACAGCTTGAGCCCGCTCTCGGTCGGCAGCCGACCGGCCGAGGTATGGGGCGCGTAAAGCAGCCCGGCCTCCTCGAGGTCGGCCATCACGTTGCGGATCGTCGCCGGCGACAGGGCCGAGGACAGCCGTCGCGACACCGTGCGCGAGCCCACGGGCTCGCCGGTGTCGACGTAGGCCTCGACGATCTTGCGGAAAATCTCCCGCGAGCGTTCGTTGAGTTCGTTGATCATCACCATGATCGAGCGGCACCGTTTCGCCGAATCCGTCCGCGGCGAGGGGAATGTAGTGTTCGCCAATGGGGGCGTCAATGTCGCCCGGGGTCGACGCGGGCTTTACATGGGCTTTACGCGCCGCGCCGGGCGCGGTAGTACCCAGCCCGAGAGCCCGACACATCGAACCCCGATCACGTCGACACCAAGATGGAGAGACCCGCCATGCGCCCTTCCGGCCGCGCGCCCGAGGATATGCGTCCCGTCTCGCTCGAGCCCGGCGCCGTGAAATACGCCGAGGGCTCGTGCCTCGCCCGGTTCGGCGACACCCATGTGCTCTGCGCCGCCACGGTCGAGGAGCGAGTGCCCTTCTTCCTGCGCGACAGCGGGCGCGGCTGGGTGACCGCCGAATACGGCATGCTGCCGCGCGCGACCCACACGCGCACCGCCCGCGAGGCGACGCGCGGCAAGCAGGGCGGACGAACCCTCGAAATTCAACGCCTGATCGGGCGCAGCCTGCGCGCGGTCACCGATCTCAAGGGCATGGGCGAGCGCCAGATCCGCATCGACTGCGACGTGCTCCAGGCCGACGGCGGCACCCGCACGGCGGCGATCACCGGCGCCTGGGTGGCGCTGCACCAGGCCTTCTCGGGGCTGGTCGCGGCGGGCGATCTGAAGGCGGTGCCGCTGACCGAGCAGGTGGCGGCGGTCTCCTGCGGGCTCTACCGGGGCGCGGCGGTCTGCGATCTCGACTACGCCGAGGATTCCAACGCCGAGGCCGACGCGAATTTCGTGCTCACCGCCAAGGGCGCGGTGGTCGAGGTGCAATGCACCGCCGAGGAGACGCCCTTCGGCCGCGACGTCTTCGACGCCCTGTTCGGGCTCGCCGAGCGCGCGGTCGCCGACCTCGCGACCCTCCAGCGCCGGGTCCTGGGCCTCGAGGCGTAGCCCATGGCGCGGCGCTTCACCGGCGAGAGGCTGGTCGTCGCCAGCCACAACGCGGGCAAGCTGCGCGAGATCGCGGCGCTGCTCGCGCCCCACGGCGTCGAGGCCCTGGGGGCGCCCGATCTCGGCCTCGACGAGCCCGAGGAGACCGGCGCGAGCTTCCGCGAGAACGCCGAGATCAAGGCCCATGCCGCCGCCCGCGCCTCGGATCTGCCCGCGCTCGCCGACGATTCGGGGCTCGTGGTGCCGGCGCTCGGCGGCGCGCCGGGGATCCATTCGGCGCGCTGGGCGGGGCCGACGCGCGACTTCGCCGCCGCCATGGCGCGGCTCGAGGCCGACCTTGCGAAGACGGCGCAAACCGACCGGCGGGCGCATTTCGCCTGCGCGCTCGCGCTCGCCTGGCCCGACGGCCATTGCGAGACGGTCGAGGGCGCGGTCCACGGCCGGCTCGTCTTTCCGCCGCGCGGGACGCGCGGGTTCGGCTACGACCCGGTGTTCGTCCCCGACGGCCACGCCATCACCTTCGGCGAGATGGACCCGGCCGAGAAGCACCGCATCAGCCACCGCGCGCGCGCCTTCGCGCGCCTGATCGCCGCCTGCTTCGAGGACCCGGCGAGGCCGTGACCGTCCCGCCCCTCGCCGAGGGCCTCGCGGTCTACGTCCACTGGCCCTTCTGCCTTTCGAAATGCCCGTACTGCGATTTCAACAGCCATGTGCGCGAGCGCATCGACGAGGCGGCCTGGCGCCGCGCGCTGATCGCCGAGATCGACCATTTCGCGGCGCTCGCGCCCGGCCGGCGCGCGGGCTCGCTGTTCTTCGGCGGCGGCACGCCGTCGCTGATGTCGCCCGAGACCGTCGCCGCGGTGATCGCGCGGGTGGACATGCACTGGCCGCTCGACGACGACGCCGAGATCACGCTGGAGGCCAACCCGACCTCGGTCGAGGCCGGGCGCTTCGAGGGCTTTCGCGCCGCCGGGGTCAACCGATTGTCGCTCGGCGTGCAGGCGCTCGACGACCGGGCGCTGCGCTTCCTCGGGCGCGGCCACGACGTCGACGAGGCGCTTGCCGCGCTCGCGGTGGCGCAAGCGGTCTTCGATCGCGTCTCCTTCGACCTGATCTACGCCCGGCCGGGGCAGACGCTCGCCAATTGGCGCGTCGAGCTCGGCCGCGCGCTCGCGCTCGGCACCGAGCATCTGTCGCTCTACCAGCTCACGATCGAGCCCGGCACCGCGTTTCACGCCCGCGCCGCGCGCGGCGATCTCGTCCCGCCCGGCGGCGACGCGGCGGCCCGGCTTTACGACGCGACCCAGGAGATCTGCGCCGCCGCCGGCCGGCCGGCCTACGAGATCTCGAACCACGCCGCGCCGGGAGCCGAATCGCGCCACAACCTCGCCTATTGGCGGGGCGGGGATTACGTCGGCGTCGGGCCGGGGGCGCACGGCCGCCTGACCCTCGACGGCCGGGCGGTCGCGTTTCGCCAGCACCGCGCGCCCGAGACCTGGCGCGAGGCGGTCGAGCGGGCGGGCCACGGCCTCCGCGAGCGCCGAACGCTCACGCGCGCGGAGCGCGTCGCCGAGATCCTGATGATGGGCCTGCGGCTCGCCGAGGGCATTTCCTTCGCGCGCTTTCGCGCGCGCACCGGGGTGGCGCTCGACCGGGCGCTCGACCCCGCGCGTCTCGCGACGCTGATCGAGGGTGGCCTCGTTGCGCGCGACGCGCGGGGCATCCGGGCGACGGCGGCCGGGCGCGGCCTGCTCGACGCGCTGCTCGCCGAGCTGCTCGCCTGAGCGCGGCGTCGGAAATCAGAACGCGGCGAAGGACCGGGGGGCGGGACTGACGGTGGCTAGGCCCTTGGCGGTCACCTCGAGGACCGCGAGGCCGCGCTCGTTGGTGCCGTCCGGGTTGAAGCGGAACAGGCCGTCGACCCCCCGGAAGCCGCTCGGATTGGTCAGCGCGGCGGCGGCGAAGCCGGTCTCGTCGGGCATTCGGGCGAGCGCGCCCGCGAGCGCCACCGCGTCGTAGGCGAGCGTCGCGATGCGCCGGGGGGCATGGGCGAAGAGCTTGACGAAACGGTCCTCGAACGGTCGGCGCGCCTCGGGCGGCGGGGCCGCGAACCAAGCCCCCACCAGCGCCGGCTCGGACGCGAGATCGGCCGATTCCCAGGCCGCCGTGCCGAGAATGCGCACCGTCCGGGGATCGACGTCGTAATAGGGCAGCAGCGGCGCGACGGTGGTCAACGCGAGCCCGCCGTCGGGGATCAGCACCGCGTCGAATCCCACCTCGCCCAGGGTGTCGAGGGTCTCCAGCCGCCGCAGGGTCTCGCGCGAGACCTCGTCGTCGCGCCCGGCGAGCGCGCGCTTCTGGGCCAGCAGGTTGCCGCGGCGGCGGTCGTAGTCGGTGAACAGGCGCACGATGTCGGAAACCTCGGAGGCGGTGCGCGCGGTCTCGGGGAAATAGGCGATATCGACCAGCTCGACGCCGAGCGCCGCCGTCGCCTCCTTGAGCGCGGCGACCGCGGTGCGCCCGTAGATCCCCGCCGAGGCGAGCGCCGCGATCCGCGTCACGCCGCGCCCGGCGGCGAAGCCGACCACGCGCGCGACCTGCTGGCGCGGCAGAAGCCCCATGACGTAGACCCCGGGTCCGGCCACGTTGCGGTCCGACGAGAAGGCGATCACGTTGAGCTCCGCGCGCCGGGCGATCGGCGCGACCGCCGCGACCGAGGCCGAGAACAACGGCCCGAGGATCAGGCGCGCGCCGTCGCGCGCGGCCGTCTCGGCCGCCCGCGCCGCGCCCTCGGGCGTGCCTTCGGTGTCGAGCGGCAGCAGCACCATCGCCGCGCCGCCGATGTCGAACAGGGCCATCTGCGCGGCCTCGAACATCGCCTGGCCGACCTTGGCCGAGGGACCCGAAAGCGGCAGTAGCAGCGCGACCGAGGCCGGTCCCGGCGGCAGCGCCGGGGGCGTTTCGGCGGGCGGCGGGGTCGGCGCGACGATCTCGGGAAGGGGCGCGGGCGGCGCCTCGGCGAGCGGCGGCGGCGCGGGCGCGGTCGGCGGCGCGGGCGGCGCCAGCTCCCGGGGCGGCGAGACTTGGACGGGCGGCGACGGGGGCGCTACTGTCCGTTGCTGACAGGCGGCGAGGCCGACGGCCAGGAAAAGCGCGATCGCCCAGGGCATGGCGCGGCGCCGCGCGACGCGACGAGAGGACGGGGACGAAAGGGGCAGGAATGACAAAAGAGCCACGATCGCGATCGGTCGTGAAAGGGAAATCCGGCTCCCAGCCTAGCGAGGCCGCCGCGCCAAGTAAACGGGCGGACGCGCCGCTCGATCCCGGGCTCTATCTGGTCGCCACCCCGATCGGCAATCTCGGCGACATGAGCGCGCGCGCGCTCGACGTGCTGGCGCGCGTCGATCTCGTCGCCTGCGAGGACAGCCGGGTGACCGGCCGCCTGCTGGCGCATTTCGGAATTCGCGCCAAGCTCGCGCCCTATCACGACCACAACGCCGCCCGGGCGCGACCCAAGCTGATCGCCAGGCTCGCCCGGGGCGAGACGGTCGCGCTGGTCTCGGACGCGGGCACGCCGCTGGTCTCGGACCCGGGCTACCGGCTGGTGGGCGCGGCGATCGAGGCGGGCATCGCGGTCCATCCGGTGCCCGGGGCTTCGGCCCCGCTCGCGGCGCTGGTCGCCTCGGGCCTGCCGAGCGACCGGTTCCTGGTCTCGGGATTCCTGCCGGCGAAGGGGGCGGCGCGGCGGCGCGCGCTCGCCGAGCTCGCCCCGGTCGCGGCGACGCTGGTGGTGCTCGAATCGCCCCGCCGGCTCGCCGCCAGCCTCGAAGACATGGCCGCCGTTCTCGGCCCGCGCCCGGCGGCGGTCGCGCGCGAGCTGACCAAGCGCCACGAGGAGCTGCGGCGCGGCCCGCTCGACGCGCTCGCCCGGCACTACCGCGAGGCCGGCGCGCCGAGGGGCGAGGTGGTGGTGGTCATCGGCCCGCCCGGCGCCGACGACGCGCCCGAGGCGGACCCGGACGCGCTCGACGAGCGGCTGCGCGCGGCGCTCGAAACGCTCTCGCTGCGCGAGGCCGCCGCCCGGGTCGCGGCCGAGACCGGAATCGCGCGCCGCGTGGTCTACGCCCGGGCGCTGGCGCTGACCCGGGAACGGTGAGCACCGCGCCGCGCCGCCGCGCCGAACGCTTCGGCCGCTGGGCCGAGGGGCTGTGCGTCGCGGCCCTTCGGCTGCGCGGCTGGCGGATTCTCGCGCGCCGCTTCGACGCCGGCGTCGGCGAGATCGACATCGTCGCCCGGCGCGGCCGCCTGATCGCGATCGTCGAGGTCAAGGCGCGGCGCGGCGCGGTCGGCGACGCCGTCCCGGGCGCGCGCCAGCGGCGGCGGATCGAGCGCGCGGCGACCGCCTTTCTCGCCCGCCACCCGGACCTCGCGAGGCACGACCTGCGCTTCGATCTGATGGTGGTCCGCCCCTGGCGCCTTCCCCGCCACCTGCCGGACGCCTGGCGCCCCCGGGGGTGAGGCGGGGCCGAGGCCGCGATCCGGTTCGCAACCAACGCCGCGCGTGCTAGGATGCGCGCAAAAGACACCCATGGGCCGGGCGGACGACCCCCCGTCGGAGCCGTGGCATCGGTAACATCCCTCCGCGCGCCCGCGCTTTCGTCGCCGCCCCGGACCTTGGCTTCGGGCCTTGACCGCAAGCCGCGGGGACCGCATTTGCAAGAAACCGTCCTTCCTGGAGATCGAAGATCATGCCGCTGCCTGGTCGCACGCTTCCCTTGATTTCGTTGCTCATCGTCGCCGGGCTCGCGCTTTCGGGCTGCGCGAGCGCGGTGGTCGGCGGCGGGGCCGCCGTCGGCGTCGCCGCCGCCCAGGAGCGCAGCGTCGGCACCGCCGTCGACGATACGGTGATCTACACCGACCTCACCGCCCGGATCTTCGCCAAGGACGTCGATCTATTCGGCGCCGTCGGCGTCGAGGTCGTCGAGGGCCGGGTGTTGCTGACCGGCAGCGTGCGGCGACCCGAGGACCGGGTCGAGGCGGTGCGCCTCGCCTGGCAGGTCGACGGCGTGCGCGAGGTCATCAACGAGATCCAGGTGACCGACACGTCGAGCCTGTCGAACTACGCGCGCGACAGTTGGATCAGCGCCCAGCTCAAGAGCAAGCTGATCCTCGACAAGAAGATCGAATCGCTCAACTACAACATCGAGACCGTGAACGGCGTCGTCTACATGATCGGCATCGCCCAGGACGAGGCCGAACTCAAGCGCGCGACCAACCACGCCCGCACCATTCCCCATGTGCGCGAGGTCATCAGCCACGTCCGGATCAAGGCCCCGCGGGAGAGCTGACCGCTCGCCCGGAGTTCCTTAATTCTCGACCGTAATTCTCGACCCCGGGACGGCGACGGCCTACCCTGGGCGATCACCGCCGAACGCCAAATTTCGGGACCGATGCCATGGGGCTTTCCGTCGCGATCCAGATGGATCCGCTCGACAATATCGACATTGACGCCGACAGCACCTTCGCCCTGGCACTGGAGGCGCAGCGGCGCGGACACGCGCTCTACCACTACCTGCCGCGCGATCTGTCGCTCGCCGACGGGCGCGCGGTGGCGACGGCGCGGCCGCTGACCGTGCGCCGCGTCGCGGGCGATCATCACGCCTTCGGCGCGCCCGAGCGGATCGATCTCGCAAGCGTTGACGTAGTGCTCATGCGCCAGGACCCGCCGTTCGACATGGCCTACATCACCGCGACCCATATCCTCGAGCAAGTGCATCCCGAGACCCTGGTGGTCAACGACCCGGTCGAGGTGCGCAACGCGCCCGAGAAGCTGTTCGTCTGCCGCTTTCCCGAGCTCATGCCGCCGACCCTGATCACGAGCGACCCGGCCCTGATCCGCGAGTTCCGGGCCGAGCACGGCGAGATCATCCTCAAGCCCTTGTTCGGCAACGGCGGCGCGGGCGTCTTTCACCTTCGCGCGGACGACGACAACCTCAACGCGCTGCTGGAGATGTTCACCGCCTTCTACCGCGAGCCGATCATCGTTCAGCGCTACCTTCCCGCCGTGCGCGCGGGCGACAAGCGCATCATCCTGATCGACGGCGAGGCGGCGGGCGCGCTCAACCGGGTGCCGCCCGAGGGCGAGGCGCGCTCGAACCTCCATGTCGGCGGCCGCGCCGAGGCGGCGACGCTGACCAAGCGCGAGCGCGAGATCTGCGAGACCATCGGCCCGACCTTGCGCGAGCGCGGGCTGATCTTCGTCGGCATCGACGTGATCGGCGACGACCTCACCGAGATCAACGTGACCTCGCCCACGGGCATCCAGGAGATCGACCGCTTCGACGGCGTCTCGTTGGAGGCGCGCATCTGGGACGCGATCGAGCGCCGCCTCGGGCGCTGATCCGCCCC
>CAZHDF010000057.1:0-19444 GCA_964531525.1 uncultured Alphaproteobacteria bacterium
TCATGGCCGCCTCATCCCACAAGCGCCACGTCGGCGTCGGCCGAGGCGGCCGCGCGGGCGCGGATATAGGCGTCGATCGAGTCGGCGGCGTCGCGGCCGTCCTTGATCGCCCAGACCACGAGCGAGGCGCCGCGCACGATGTCGCCGGCGGCGAACACGCCGTCGAGATTGGTCATCGACGTCGCGCGGTCGATCTTGAGCGTGCCCCAGCCGGTGGTCTCCAGATCGGGCGCGGCGAACATCGCCGGCAGGTCGTCGGGATCGAAGCCGAGCGCCATGATCGCGAGGTCGCAGGGCAGGCGGAAGCTCGATCCCGCGATCGGCTGGGGCCGCTGGCGTCCGCTCGAATCGGGGGCGCCGAGCCGCATCCGCTGGGCGCGGACCTCGCGCACCACCTGGTCGCCGACGAAGGCCTCGGGCGCGGCGAGCCAGACGAACTCGACGCCTTCCTCCTCGGCATGCGCCACCTCGCGCATCGAGCCCGGCATGTTGGCCCGGTCGCGCCGGTAGAGGCATTTGACCGACCTGGCCCCCTGGCGCACGGCGGTGCGCACGCAGTCCATCGCGGTGTCGCCGCCGCCGATCACCACCACGTCCTTGCCGCGGGCGTCGAGCGCGCCCGAATCGAACTCGGGCACCGCGTCGCCGAGCCCCTTGCGGTTGCTCGCGGTGAGATAATCGAGCGCCGCGACCAGATTGCCGAGCCCGGCCCCCGGCAGGGCGATCTCGCGCGCCTTGTAGACGCCGGTCGCGATCAGCACCGCGTCGTGGCGCGCGCGCAGCTCGTCGAGCGTCGCGTCGCGGCCGAGCGCGAAGCCCTTGTGGAAGATCACGCCGCCGTCCAGCAGCAGCTTCTCGCGCCGCGCCACCAGCGCCTTGTCGAGCTTGAAGTTGGGAATCCCGTAGACCAGCAGCCCGCCCGCGCGGTCGTAGCGGTCGTAGACCTCGACCCGATGGCCCTTGCCCCGCAGGCGCTCGGCGGCGGCGAGCCCGGCGGGGCCCGCGCCGACGATGGCGACCGAGGAGCAACGCTCGGCCGCCGGGCGCGGCGGCTTGACCCAGCCCGAGGCGAAGGCGGTCTCGGTGATGAAGGTCTCGACCGCGCCGATGGTGACGCCGCCGAAGCCCTTCTCGATCACGCAGTTGCCCTCGCAAAGCCGGTCCTGGGGGCAGATGCGCCCGCAGATCTCGGGGAAGGTATTGGTCGCCGCCGCCATCTCGTAGGCCTCTTCGAGACGGCCCGAGGCGGTCAGCATCAGCCAGTCGGGGATGTTGTTGTGAAGCGGGCAGTGGACCTGGCAGAAGGGAATCCCGCATTGCGAGCAGCGCGACGCCTGCGCCGCCGCCTCGTCGGGCGCGAACACCTCGTAGATTTCGCCGAAATCGCGGCGCCGCGCGTCGGCGGCGCGCTTCTCGGGCGGATCGCGGTCGAGCGCGATGAAACGCAGTAGTTCCGTGGTCACGGTCTTCCCCACTCCTGGCCGGCCCCGATCGACTTCGACCGTGTTGGACGAGGACGACGCCGGGCGACGCGATGGCGCAGCGACGGCGAGGCGGGCCGGCCTCGTTTCCCGTAATTTACGCCAGCCCGCGCGGCGGCGCGAGGGAAAAACGACAATAAGGTCATAAAATATGACCTATAATGAAGCAGTTCTTTGTTTTCTGTGCCGAGCCTCCGGGTATTTGCTCCGGATACGATTTAATAGGTCTCGTTTGTCACCTATTTTTCCCGCTACCCGGCGCGTCGATCCCGGCGCGCTCGCCCCAGCTTGCGAACCGGTACATCGCCGCGACCGGGGCGTGCCTTTCGCCGCCGGGCGCTTCCGGCCGCGCCTGCCAGGCCGCCTTGCGCGCATGCTCGTCGAGTTCCCAGGCCAGCCGGGCGAGCTTCGCCGCTTCGATGCGCGTCAGAACATCGCGCACCGCCGGCTCGGGGCCGAGCGCGAGCGCGCGCGCGAAATGCTTGAGGCATAGCCCGTAGCCCGCCTCGAAAGTGTTCCGGTGGCGGCCTTCCTCGAGCAGCGCGAACAGAAGCGAAAGCGAGCGATCCCGCGCGGTCGCCAACCGCGCGCAAAGCGGGCAGCGTTCGTCCCGCGCGACGGCGGTCCGCGCCAGCCGGATGGAATACCTGCGCCCCCGGACCAGCGCGACAAGGCTCGCGAGCGGGCGCCGCGCGTCCGGAGGCGGCGGCTTCCTGGCGAGGAATTTCCGGGTCGTATCGACTCTGTGCCTCGCGACGTGAAGCGCGTTCTCGGCGACGGCGGCGCGCAACGCCGGGCCGGCGGCGGTCCAGGCGCCCCAGACATGGTCGCGGCAGACGGGGAGGAGATCGACGATCGCGTCGTCGGTCCGCGCGTGCGCATCCAGCCACGCGATCCATTCGCCGCGCGCCCGGGCGACGATGCGGCAGATCGCGCAAGTATCGGCGTGCCCGATGAGGGCCTCGACGTCCTCGGCGACCCGGCGGGCGCGGCGCGGCGGCGACGAAGGCGCACTATCCGAAACCGGCGAAACCGGCACCGCAGCATGGCCGACCGCGAGACGGAACGCGGCGCGTTGCGTCCGCGCGAGCGCCGTCGCCCCCTCGGCCGAACCCTCGGCGAGCCCCTTCGTCGCACGCTCCAGCGCGGCCTGGTGAAGCGCCAGGACCCGTCCGAGGGTCGGGGTGCGAAGATGCGGCGCGAGTAGCCGGAGATGTGGCGCGCAGACCATGCCCGGCTTTCCGTAGTCGAAACCGTCGGGCGGCGCCTCGATCAGCTTGCCGAGGAAGAAAGCCGCGCGCTCCGCCGCGCCATCGCGGGAGCGGCAAACCGGGCAGCGTGCCGGCACGCCGCGGCCAGCGACGATCTTCGCGACCCAGGCTCGGTTGCGCCGCTCGTCGCGCCAGATCCGCAGGAGACGCTTGGCCACGACCTCGTGCATGAGCGCCGTTTGCGAAGCGCCGCCGCCATCGCGGAGGATCGTCGCGGCGTGGGTCGGACAAAACCCGAGCGATGCGGTGAGCGCATCGAAGAGATCGGGTTCCGCGTTGCCCTCGTGCAGAAGCCAGAACAGGTAATGAGGTTCGCTTTGGTCGGCGATGCGGCAAACCGGGCATCCGGGGTCGCGCAAGGCGGCGAGAAGCTCGTGCTCGCAGAACCCGAGGCGACGCGCGCGGCGCGCATGCCGCGCGGAGGGCGTCCCGGGAAATCGGCTCGTTAAGGTCCGCCGGAGCGCTTGAAAGGTCATGACCTCCCCACCGAAGACGTGCTTTGGCAGGAGTCATCAGCGATCGCGTTTTCGGCGGACTCCATCACCGGGCGGCCGTTTCGGCCCCGATTTTCAATGTAGCCGGAAATCCCCCGCGCGGCACCCCGGAAACGCGGCCAGCGGCGTGGGTCCGCCGGAGCGCCCGTGTTTCGACTGGATTGGTCCCGGCGATCCTGATATCAACGCTCGATCAAACGGTTGCATAAACGAAAACGATCCGGACCCGGCGCTTGACGCTCAGCCCAGAACAAATCCTGATCCTCGCGCTGGTCCAGGGCCTCACCGAATTCCTGCCGATCAGCTCGTCGGCCCATCTCATTCTCGTGCCCCGGCTGTTCGGCTGGCCCGATCAGGGGCTGATGCTCGACGTCGCCGTTCACGTCGGCACGCTGGGCGCGGTGGTGCTGTATTTCTGGCGCGACCTCTGGGCAATGCTGCGCGGCATCTTCCGCGGCCTGCGGGGACGGCGCGATCCCGGCGCGCGGCTCGCGCTGCACCTGATCGCGGCGACCGTGCCGGTGGTGATCGCCGGGCTTCTGATGAAGGTCTATCTCGGCACCAATCTGCGCAGCATCACGGTGATCGGCTGGACCACGCTGGGCTTCGGCATTCTGCTCTACATCGTCGACCGGGCGAGCATGACCGTCCGCCGGGTCGACCACATGGGCTTCGGCGGAGCGCTGTTCATCGGCCTGTCCCAGATGCTCGCCCTGGTGCCGGGAACCAGCCGCTCGGGCATCACCATGACGGCGGCGCGGGCGCTGGGCTACGAACGCGCCGAGGCGGCGCGGTTCTCGATGCTGCTGTCGATCCCGGTGATCGTCGCCGCCGGCGCGCTCGAGGGGCTCGATCTCTACGAAAGCGGCGACGCCGCGCTGACGCTTTCGGTCGCGGTCGCGGCGGCGCTCGCCTTCGTCTCGGCGATCCTCGCGATCGTGCTTCTGATGCGCTGGCTGCGGCGCGCGAGCTTCCTGCCGTTCGTGCTCTACCGGCTGGCGCTGGGCGGCGGGCTTCTCTGGATCGCCTACGCCTGAGCGCCCCGACAATTACATCCTACGAGACCGGGGAACCCCGCGCCTCGCCCTGAGCCCGTCGAAGGGCGAGGCCCTCATGGCGAGCTTTTGTCGAACCACGAGGGCCGGTGCCGACGAGACCTATCGCGCCCTCAGACCGAGGCCGCGAGGTCCGCGGAATCGGCCCGCCGGTAGATCCGGAGATAACGCGGCACGATCGCCTCGAGCGCGGTCGCCTGAATGCCGAGATCGGCGAGCCCCGGGGCCTCGCCGCTCACCACGTTGTCGCGGGCCAAAAGCCTGACCTGATCGCGGGTCAGCGGCGGCTTGGGAAGCCATTCGAGGAACCGCGCCTGGAACTCGGCGAGCGCGAAGGGCAGCGGCACCAGCAACCGGCGACGCCGCGTCTCGCGCATGATGATCTCCATCAGCTCGCGGAAGGTATAGACCGACGGCCCGCCGAGCTCATAGGTCCGGCCCCGAGCGTCCGGACGCTCGACGGTCCGGCGGATCGCCTCGGCCACGTCGCCGACGTACACCGGCTGAAACCGCGTCCGCCCGCCGCCGATCAACGGCAGCACGGGCGAGATGCGCGCGAGCCGCGCGAAGCGGTTGAAGAAGTCGTCCTCGGGCCCGAAGATCACGCTCGGCCGCAGAATCGTCGCGCCCGGGAAGGCGTCCGACACCGCCGCCTCGCCCGCCGCCTTGGAACGCGCGTAATCGGAATCCGAGCGCGCGTCCGCGCCCAGCGCCGAAAGATGCGTCAGCCATCGCGCGCCCACGTCGCGCGCGGCCTCGGCGATCGCCTTCGCGCCCTCGACATGGATGGCGCCGAAGGTTCGCGCGCCGCGCTGGTGGAGAATGCCGACCAGGTTGACGACCGTGTCCGCGCCCTCGACCGCGCGCCGGACCGCCGCCGGGTCGCGGACATCGCCCGCGACCAGAACGACCTGACCCGGATCGCCCATCGGCTTGAGAAAGGCGCCCGCGATCGGATCGCGCGTCATCACCCGCAGCCGCGCGCCCTCGCGGGCCAGGCGCTGCACAAGATGCCGACCGACGAACCCGGTTCCGCCGAACACGGCGACGCGTCGATCTCTCATCGTTTCGGGCTTCTCCATCTCGGTTGGCCTCCGTCGTTTGCGGTGCCCCGACGACGGCGCCATCATAGCGTCGGCGACGCCGAGCGCAACGGCGGCGAAGGGTCCTTTCCCGGGTTGACATCATGGAAGCCGGGGGCTACTTGACGAACTTCTGCCGGGTGCCCAGGTGGCGGAATTGGTAGACGCGCTAGCTTCAGGTGCTAGTGACCTTTATGGTCGTGGAAGTTCGAGTCTTCTCCTGGGCACCATTCATCCTTCCCGGTCCACCGCCGATACGGCCCGACCACGCGCCAGGATTCTTCATGGCCAATCACGTCCATCAGGGTGACCTTCCCGAAGGGCTGAGCTTCGGCGATAGCGTCGCCATCGACACCGAAACCATGGGGCTGGATCCCCGTCGCGACCGGCTGTGCCTGGTTCAGCTTTCGGCCGGAGACGGCGACGCGCATATCGTCCAGTTCGCGCCCGGCGTCTACGACGCACCCCGGCTACGGGCGCTGCTGACCGACCCGGCGGTGACCAAACTGTTCCACTTCGCGCGCTTCGATCTCGCCATGATGCGCCATCACATGGGCATCCGCTGCGCGCCGGTCTATTGCACCAAGATCGCCTCCAAGCTCACGCGCACCTACACCGACCGCCACGGCCTCAAGGACCTGTGCCGCGACCTGCTCGGCATTGAAATCTCGAAGCAGCAGCAAACCTCGGACTGGGGCGCGGCCAAGCTCACCGATGCCCAGATCGCCTACGCCGCCTCGGACGTCACCGCGCTGCATCGGCTGCGCGAGCGGCTCGACGCGCTGCTCGAACGCGAGGGGCGCAAGGAGATCGCCGAGGCCTGCTTCCGCTTCCTGCCCGACCGGGCGGCGCTCGACCTCCTAGGCTGGGACGATCCCGATATCTTCCATCACTGATATTCGATCCCGAAGCGCGCTCGAACATCCCGGGCGATCCCCGCCGATACCCGCCAAAGCCCCGATTCGATTGCATTCCGCCCGGCGTTCACGCATAGTGAACCATTGCCCATGCAAGATTGGTGCCATCGGGCGGCCCGACGGCGCGCGGCCTTGCCAAGCACCCCGCGGCGCGCTCGATCGGTAAACCACCCGTTCGGCCCCTGCGAGCACATCCCGGCACACGAGCGTCAGCGTCCATGCAGTCCATCTTTCACCGCTCCGGCCCCGATCCGAGCCCGACCCTGGCGGTCCGCGCCATCAGCGAGGTGAAGCGGCGGCACCCGGCCACCGAGCGCTGGGCCGAGCGGCGGCGCAAGGTCGCGGCCAGCGGCCATTACAGCCGTTTCGTCGGGCTGATGAAATGGCTGCTGCCGTTGAGCGCCGTGGCGCTCGCGCTGCTCGTCGTGGTCTGGCCCTATCTCGGCGAGCAGGACCGCGGGTTGCCGCTCTCCTTCGCCGCGATCAAGTCCTCGATCAGCGACAAGCTGTTCATGACCAACGCCCGTTTCCTGGGCACCGACGACCGCAACCAGCCCTATACGGTGACCGCCGACAAGGTCATCCAACAGACCAGCGACCAGGACCTGGTGCAATTCGTCAATCCCAAGGCCGACATCCAGCTCGACGATGGAAGCTGGGTCGCGCTGACCGCCAAGCGGGGCGTGCTGCGCCAAAGCGCCGAGTTGCTCTCGCTCGACGGCGGGGTCAACATCTTCTCCGACGCCGGGTTCGAGTTCCGCACCGATCGCGCCAGGGTCGATCTGCGCACCAAGATCGCGAGCGGCGACGCGCCGGTCGAGGGCCAGGGGCCGCTCGGGGTCCTCAACGCCACGGGCTTCACGCTCGATCGCGGCGGCCGAACGATCCGTTTCAAGGGGCGGGTGAAGCTCGTCGTCTATCCCAAGAGCGGAACCTGAGCCATGGCGAAGGACCTGGGATTTTCCAAGTCGACGGCGCGCGCCCGCGCGGCGATCGCGGTCGCGGTTCTTTGGTTCGCGCTCGGCTGGCTCGCGCTCGGCGCGAACGCGGCCCGGGCGCAGCTCGACCCGGGCGCCTCGCACGATACCAGCCTGCCGATCGAGATCACCGCCGACAGCCTCGAGGTCGAGCAGGAGCGCCAGCTCGCGACCTTCACCGGCAACGTCGACGCGGTTCAGGGCGACCTGATCCTCAAGGCCGACAAGCTGATCGTTCACTACAAGAGCGGCACCGGCGGCCAGAACAACGTCTCGCGCATCGTCGCCGAGGGCAACGTGTTCCTGGCCTCGCCCGATTCGACCGCCCAGGGCGACCACGGCGTCTACGACGTCGAGGGCGACAGCATGGTGCTGACCGGCAACGTGGTGCTGACCCGCGACGAGAACGTGATTAGAGGCAACCGGCTGACCCTCGATCTGGTCACCGGCAAGAGCCGCATGGAAGGCGCCGCCGAGGTCGCGGGGGCGACCGGCGCGCCGGCCAAGGGCGATCGGGTCAAGGCGCTGTTCGTGCCCAAGAGCAAGAACGCGAAAAAGAAAGGTGAGTGAGCGGTGAGCGAGTCCGACAAGCGCAAGCGCCCGGGCAAGGGCAAGACCGCCGACCGAAGCGTGGTGCCGATCGCGAGCGGCGATCCCGCGCCGGTTCGGGGCCGCCATCCCCTGGTGCGCAGCGTCGAGATCGCGGACGACGGCGGCGACGCGCCGCGCCTGATCGCCGACAATACCGGCCTGATCGTGGGCAACCTCGGCAAGCGCTATCAAAAGCGTCCGGTGCTGCGCGACGTGAGCGTCTCGGTCCAGCGCGGCGAGGTGGTCGGGCTTCTCGGCCCGAACGGAGCGGGCAAGACGACCTGCTTCTACATCATCACCGGGCTGATCGCCCCCGATTACGGGGTCATCATGCTCGACGGCCACAACATAACGGATCTGCCCATGTACCGCCGCGCGCGCATGGGCATCGGCTATCTGCCGCAGGAGGCGTCGATTTTTCGCGGCCTGACAGTCGAGGGCAATATCCGCGCCGTCCTCGAGGTGGTCGAGCCGGTGCGCGAGAAGCGCGAGACCATGCTCGACGACCTGCTGGCCGAATTCTCGATCACCCATCTGCGCCGCGCCCCCGCGCTCGCGCTGTCGGGCGGCGAGCGGCGTCGGGTCGAGATCGCGCGCGCGCTCGCCACCCAGCCGAGCTTCATGCTGCTCGACGAGCCGCTCGCGGGCATCGACCCGATCGCGGTGGGCGATATTCGCGATCTCGTCATGCACCTCAAGGATCGCGGAATCGGCGTGCTGATCACCGATCACAACGTCCGCGAGACCCTCGACGTGATCGACCGCGCCTACATCCTGCACGACGGCGCGGTGCTGATGGAGGGGGCGCCGTCCGAGATCGTCGCGCACCAGGACGTGCGCCGCGTCTATCTGGGCGAGAAGTTCAGCCTGTAGGGCCGTCCGCCATGGCCCTCACCCCAAAGCTCGACCTGCGGCTGGGCCAGACCCTGGTGATGACGCCGCAGTTGCAGCAGGCGATCAAGCTGCTGCAACTGTCGAACCTCGAGCTTTCGGCCTATGTCGAGACCGAGATCGAGCAGAACCCGCTGCTCGAGCGCGAGAGCGACGACGGCCCCGAGATGGGCGATGGGGCGAACGACGAGGCCGGGCAAAACGCGCCCGACGGCCTCGAGGCGGTCGACGGCATCGCGGTCGAGCCCGCGACCGCCCCCGCGGACCCGGTCGCGAGCCTCGATTCCGATTACGACAACCTGTGGAGCTCGGACGCCGCCGGCCCCGGAGGAGCGGACCCGCCCATGAGCTGGCGCAACGCCTCCGGCGCCCACGACGGCGAGGACATCGGCGACCAGACCCCGGCCGGGCCGCAGGATCTGCGCACGCATCTGGTCGATCAGGTCACCATGGAGCTCGACGACCCGGTCGACCGGGTGATCGCCGCCCATCTGATCGAGATGCTCGACGAGGCCGGCTATATCTCCGACGACCTCACGCCCATCGCCCAGCGGCTCAACTGCGAGGTGGCGCGGATCGAGCGGACCCTCGACCGGGTCCAGCGCTTCGATCCGCCCGGCCTGTTCGCCCGCAGCCTCGCCGAATGCCTCGCCCTTCAGCTTCGCGAGCGCAACCGGCTCGACCCGGCGATGCAGGCGCTTCTCGACAACCTCGACCTGCTCGCCGACCAGGACTACGAGACGCTGCGCGCGCGCTGCGGCGTCGACGACGAGGACTTCTCCGAGATGCTCGCCGAGGTCCGTGCGCTCAACCCCAAGCCCGGGCTCGCCTTCGACAACGACCCCATCCACACGGTGGTGCCCGATATCTTCCTGCGCGCCCGGGCCGACGGCGAATGGGTCATCGAGCTCAACAACGAAACCCTGCCCCGGGTGCTCGTCAACCGCAGCTATTACACGGTGGTCAACCGCCAGGCGCGGACCCGGGAAGAGAAGGAATACATCGCCGACCGCCTCCATTCGGCCAATTGGCTGGTCAAGTCCCTCGACCAGCGGGCCAACACGATCATGCGCGTCGCGACCGAACTCGTGCGCCAGCAGGGCGATTTCTTCCGCCACGGGGTGCGGCACCTCAAGCCGCTGATCATGCGCGACATCGCCGCCGCCATCGACATGCACGAGAGCACCGTCAGCCGGGTCATCAACAACAAGTACATGGCGACCCCGCGCGGCACCTACGAATTGCGCTACTTCTTCACCAACGCGATCGCCTCGACCGACGCCGGCGCCACGGGCCATTCGTCGGAGGCCGTGCGTCACCTCATCCGCGACCTGATCGAGGGCGAGGACCCCGAGGACCCGCTGTCCGACGACCGGCTCGTGGCGCTTCTCAAGGCCGACGGAATCGACATCGCCCGGCGCACGGTCGCGAAATACCGCGAGGCCATGCATCTGCCCTCGTCGCTCGAGCGTCGACGGCGCCATCGCCGCGCCCGTGGCGGCCGCTGACGCATGAAAATCCTGGAAACCATGGCCTAGACCAAGGTTTTCAGGGGCTTTCCAAGGCGGTATTGACTCACCCGGCGGCCGGAACTATGGTCCAGGCCCTTCGCGGCCACCGGGCGGGCATTAAGCGCAATTATTGCGAGCTTGCGGGACGTGCCGTTGCGGTTTGGAATCCCGTTGTCATGAAAATCATCGTTACCGGCCATCAAGTCGACGTCGGCGAATCGCTGCGCGGTTACGCCGAGGAACGCCTGATCGAGGGCGTTCGCAAGTATTTCGACCAAGCGATCGAGGGGCACGTGATATTTTCCCACGACGGCCCCGAGTACCGGACACAAATCAAGGTTCACGTCGGCAAGGGCATGCTGTGGGAAAGCCGCGCGGCCGATGTCGACATCCGCCAGAGTTTTACCGAAGCGGTCGAGCACCTCGAAAAGCAGCTTCGCCGACACAAGCGCAAGCTGCGCGACTATCATGCGGGCGCCGAGGACACCACCGCGACGGACGAAGCGTAGGCGAGGAGCATGCAATGGACATCGCCGAACTGGTCAAACCGGAAGGCGTAATCGCCGACCTCAAGGCATGCAGCAAGAAGCAGGCCCTCCAGGAGCTCGCCGAGCGAGCCGCCGGAATCGTCGGCCTGCATGAGCGCGTGATTTTCGACACGCTGCTCGAGCGCGAGCGGCTGGGCACCACCGGCGTCGGCCAGGGGATTGCCATTCCCCACGGCAAGCTCGGCGGGCTCGACCGGCTGCACGGCCTGTTCGCCCGGCTCAAGCGGCCGATCGACTTCGACGCGATCGACGACCAGCCGGTCGATTTGATCTTTCTCCTGCTCGCGCCGGAGGAAGCCGGAGCCGATCACCTCAAGGCGCTGGCCCGCGTTTCGCGGCTGCTGCGCGACAAGCGATTCTGCGAGAAGGTGCGCGGCTCCGAGAGCGCCGAGGCGATCTACGCGCTGCTGACCGAATCCTCCGAAACCCGCGCCGCCTGACGCGGGTTCGCGGCGCTTCGAGCGGCGCGCCCGCCCGGCGGGCGCCCCGCGCTCGTCCTCGCCCGATTGACAGGGCGGAGGCGACGGCTCACCCTTCCCCCATGGCCGGCCAGATTCACGCAACCTGCGTCGATCTCGACGGGTTCGGCGTGTTGCTGCGCGGCGCCTCGGGCGGCGGCAAGTCGGATCTCGCGCTCCGCCTGATCGACCGCGGCGCGCGGCTGGTCGCCGACGACCGGGTCGAGATCGCGGCCGTCGACGGGGCGCTGGTCGCGCGCCCGCCGGCGGCGCTGGTCGAGGCCGGGCTGGCCGGGGCGATCGAGGTCCGGGGACTCGGCATCGTTCGGGTCGAGGCGGTCGCGCGAACCGTCCTCGGCCTGGTGGCCGACCTGATGGAGCGAAGCCAAATCCCGCGCCTTCCCGCGCCCGAGACATGCCGCCTTCTCGACATCGAGATCGCCCGCCTGCGGCTCGACCCCTTCGCCGCCTCGGCGGCGGCGAAGCTGCGGCTTGCGGCACGGGCGGCGAGACGCGATATACTGATCACGCCATGACGGTCGAGCCATCACGGAGCGACGACAAGACGCCGCGCGAAAGCGGGGCCGATCCGCGTCCACGCCTGGTGCTGCTGACCGGCATGTCGGGAGCCGGGAAATCGACGGTGCTCAAGGTGCTCGAGGACATGGGCTACGAGGCGGTCGATAATCTGCCGTTGGCGCTGCTCGGCAATATCCTGCCCGCATCGGCAGCGCCCGGCGACGCGCTCGCCATCGACATCGACGTGCGCAGCCGTGATTTCACGGTCGAGGCCTTCGAGGCCGCGCTCGCGCCGCTTCGCGCGCGCGACGATCTCGACATGCGGCTGGTGTTCGTCGATTGCGACGACGAGGTCCTGCGTCGGCGCTATACCGAGACCCGGCGCCGCCACCCGCTCGCCGACGACCGCCCGGTGATCGACGGCATCCGCCACGAGCGCGCGCTCATTTCCCGGCTGCGCGAGCGCGCCGGTACGGTGATCGACACGACCGGCTTCTCGGTCGCCGATCTGCGCCGTCTGGTCGCGGCGGGATTCGCGCTCGACGACCAGCCCAGCCTGCGCGTGTTCGTGACCTCCTTCTCCTACCGCGAGGGGCTGCCGCGCGAGGCCGATCTGGTGTTCGACGTCCGCTTTCTCGCCAACCCCCATTACGATCCGCGGCTGCGTCCGCTCAGCGGGCTCGATACCGCGGTCGGCGAGCATATCGCCGCCGACCCCGCCTTCGCCCCCTTCGTCGAGAACCTCGAGCGGATGCTGGTGCCGCTCCTGCCGCGCTTCGAGAACGAGGGGAAGAGCTATCTCACCATCGCGGTCGGCTGCACGGGAGGGCGGCACCGATCGGTGTTCGTCGCCGAACGTCTCGCGCGGCTGCTCGAGGAACACGGCCAGCGCGTCGCGGTTCGCCATCGCGACCTCGACCGCGGACCCTGTTAGCAAGGCCCCAAGGGCAAGAGGAAACAGATGATCGGACTCGTCCTTGTGACCCACGGCAGGCTTGCCGAGGAAATGATCGCCGCCACCGAACACGTCGTCGGCCCGCAATCCGAGATGCGCGCGATCTGCATCGGCCCCGACGACGACATGGAGCAACGCCGCGAGGAGATCATGCAGGCGGTCGCCGACGTCGACGACGGCGCCGGGGTGATCCTGCTGACCGACATGTTCGGCGGCACGCCGTCCAATCTCGCAATCTCGATCATGGACCGCGCCAAGGTCGAGGTGATCGCGGGCGTCAATCTGCCGATGCTGATCAAGCTCGCGAGCGTGCGCGAAAGCGCCGACCTCGCCAGCGCGGTGGCGAGCGCCCAGGAGGCCGGGCGCAAGTACATCAACGTCGCGAGCGCGTTGCTCGCGCCGCAGAAGTGAGCCGCGCGTGAGCGGCGAGACGACCGCGCGAGTGGACGGAGACGGGACCGGGCACCGGCGGCGCGTCGCCATCACCAACCAGCGCGGCCTGCACGCCCGCGCGGCGGCCAAGTTCGTCACCGTCGCGGGCGAGTTCGAGGCCGTCGTGACCGTGCGCAAGGACGGCACGACGGTTTCGGGCCAGTCGATCATGGGGCTGATGATGCTGGCCGCGGGACCGGGCTGCGAGATCGAGATCGAAACCCGGGGCGCGCAGGCGGCCGATGCGCTCGAAGCGCTGGTCCGCCTGGTCGACGCCCGATTCGAGGAGCACTGACGGAACCCGGCATGACCGTCGAGAACCGAACGCATATCGACCAGGCGCGGACCGCTCCGGAAACGGCGCGAAGGGAGCTGCGCCTGAGCGGGCAGGGGGTCGCCGCGGGCGTGGCGATCGGGCCGGCGCATGTGGTCGATCCGGGCATCATCGACGTGCCCAAGCACCCGATCGAGGATGCCGAGATCGACGCCGAGCGGGCGCGGTTCGCGCGCGCGGTCGAACAGGCCGGCGGCCAGGTCGAAAAGCTCAAGGCCAAGGCCCGCACCCTGCCCGAGGGCGCGTCGGAGGAGCTCGGCTTCCTGCTCGAGGCGCATCGCCAGATGCTGTCCGATTCAAGGCTCGTGCGCGGCGTCGACCGGCGTATCATCGAGCAGAAGATCAACGCCGAGGCCGCGCTGTCCGAGGAAATCGGCGCCATTACCCAAGCCTTCGAGGCGATGGAGGACGACTACCTCGCCGCCCGCGCCCAGGACGTGCGCGACGTCGGCGGGCGGCTTCTGCGCTGCCTGATGAAGGTCCCCTATCAGGCGTTCTCCGACCTCGCGCCCGGCAGCGTCATCATCGCCGAGGAGCTGACCCCGGCCGACACCGCGCTGATGGACCCGCGCCGCGTCGCCGGCTTCGCCACCGCGCTCGGCGGCGCCCAGGGGCATACCGCGATCATGGCGGGCTCGCTCGGCCTGCCGGCGGTGATCGGCGTGTCCGGCCTGATGGGCAAGCTGCGCTCGGGCGATCCGGTGATCGTCGACGGCGGCAGCGGCCAGGTGATCGTCAACCCGACCGAGACGACGCTCGCGCGCTACCGCTCGCGGCGCGCCGATCTCGCTCGCCGCCAACGTCGCCTCGCCCGGCTGCGCGATCTGCCGGCGATCACGCGCGACCGGGTCGAGATCGCGCTCAAGGCCAATATCGAGCTGCCCGGCGAGATCGAGAGCGCGCTCGACGCCGGGGCCGACGGGATCGGCCTGCTGCGCACCGAGTTCATGTACATGAATCGCGAGGAACCGCCGAGCGAGGACGAGCAATACGCCTTCCTGCGCGAGATCGTCGAAGGCATGCACGGCCGCCCGGTCACGGTGCGGACCCTCGACGTGGGCTCGGACAAGCTCGCCTATTCGGTCGCCGGCCACATCCCGCACAGCGTCAATCCGGCGCTGGGCCTGCGCGCGATCCGCCTGTCGCTCAAGGTGCGGCCGCTGCTCGACGCCCAGCTCGCCGCGATCCTGCGCGCGGGCGCGCACGGTCCGGTGCGCGTGCTGCTGCCCATGATCGGCAACCCGGCCGAGGTGCGCCGGGTGCGCGAGGCCTTCGACAACGTGGTCCGCGACCTCCGGGCGCGCCGGGTCGAGATCGCCGACCCCCTACCGCCGCTCGGCGTGATGATCGAAGTACCGGGCGCGGCGCTCGCCGCCGACAGCCTCGCGCGCTGCTGCGACTTCTTCTCGATCGGCACCAACGACCTCACCATGTACACCCTCGCCATCGACCGCGGCGACGAGCAGGTGGCGGCGCTCTACGACCCGCTGCACCCGGCGGTCCTGCGCCTGATCCAGTTCACGACCGAGGCGGCGCGGCGCGCGAGCATCCCGATCAATCTCTGCGGCGAGGTGGCCGGCGATCCGCGCTACACCCCGCTGTTGCTCGGGCTCGGCATTCGCGAGCTGTCGATGTCGGCGCACAGCATCGCGCTCGTGAAGCAGCGCATCCGGGGTCTGTCCATGGAGGAGGCCGAGCGCCGCGCCCGGGTCATCATGGAGCAGACCGACAGCGGCGTGATCGCCGCGCTCCTCGACGACTTCAACGCCGGCTAGGGCATGATGTTTTTGCATCGAATCGCACCGGCCCGCTCCCTTGGCCCGCCCGCCGCGCGAGCCCTGGACAGACCGCGCCAAATCCCTATAGTTCGGCGGCGAAAAGCCCGTTTCACGCCCCGCGAGAATCCCCGCGACGGGAGCCGGGGCGCAATGCCTTGAATTCAGCCCAGAGGACAGCGATGACCGTGAATGCCGACTACAAGGTCGCCGATCTCTCGCTTGCGGACTGGGGCCGCAAGGAAATCGACATCGCCGAGACCGAGATGCCGGGGCTCATGGCGCTGCGCCGCGAGTACGGCGAAACCAAGCCGCTCGACGGCGCGCGGATCGCCGGCTGTCTGCATATGACGATCCAGACCGCGGTGCTGATCGAGACCCTGATCGCGCTCGGCGCCGAGGTCCGCTGGAGCTCGTGCAACATCTTCTCGACCCAGGACCACGCGGCGGCCGCGATCGCCGCGGCCGGCATCCCGGTCTTCGCGTGGAAGGGCGAGACCGAGGAGGAGTACGAGTGGTGCATCGCCCAGACCATCCTGGGCGCGGACGGCTGGCGGCCCAACATGCTGCTCGACGACGGCGGCGACCTGACCCGCGTCATGCATGTCGAGCACGCCGATCTGATGGCCGAGGTGCGCGGCCTGTCCGAGGAGACCACCACCGGCGTCCACCGCCTTTACGAGATGGAGCGCGACGGCACCCTGCTCGCGCCCGCCATGAACGTGAACGATTCGGTCACCAAGTCGAAGTTCGACAATCTCTACGGCTGCCGCGAGAGCCTGATCGACGGCATCAAGCGGGCGACCGACGTGATGATCGCCGGCAAGGTGGCGGTGGTCTGCGGCTTCGGCGAGGTCGGCAAGGGCTCGGCCGCGAGCCTGCGCGGCCAGGGCGCGCGCGTCCTGATCACCGAAATCGACCCGATCTGCGCGCTTCAGGCGTCGATGGAGGGCTACGAGGTCGTCACCATGGACGACGCCGCGCCGCTCGGCGACATCTTCGTCACCGCGACCGGCAACGTCGACGTCATCACCATGGATCATATGCGCCGGATGAAGGACCGCGCGATCGTCTGCAACATCGGCCATTTCGACAGCGAGATCCAGATCGCCGCGCTCCGGAACTGCGCCTGGAACGAGATCAAGCCCCAGGTCGACGAGGTCACGTTTCCCGACGGCAAGCGGCTGATCGTGCTCGCCAAGGGCCGGCTGGTGAACCTGGGCTGCGCGACCGGGCATCCGAGCTTCGTGATGAGTTCGTCCTTCACCAACCAGGTGCTCGCCCAGATCGAGCTGTGGAACCACCCGGGCGACTACGAGAACAAGGTCTACGTGCTGCCCAAGCACCTCGACGAGAAGGTCGCCGTGCTCCACCTCGACAAGCTCGGCGTGCGGCTGACGCGGCTGACGCCCAAGCAGGCCGACTATCTCGGCATCTCGCCGGACGGCCCCTACAAGCCCGACCACTACCGCTACTAGGCGCGTTCGCTAAAGTCGGCGCCGGCCCCGCCCCCGCCCGGCCTCGCCCTTCGGCGGTGGTGCGGGCGGGCGACTTCGGGTACAAGAGTCCCGCCGTGGCCGCACAACGACAGACCGGAACGACAGCCGGCGCGTCTCTCTGGGGATTGATCGCCGCCATTGTCGGGGCGCTCGCCGTCTCGGCCTACGCCGCTGCGACCGGGGCGCTCGCCGGCATTTCGGCGCTGGCGCTGCTTGCCACGGCGGGCTTGGTCGTGGGCGTCGGCTCGGTGCTTCAAATGCACCGCCGAGCGCGCGAAGTCGACGCCGCCGTCCAGGCGCGCAAGGCCCTCGAATCCCTGCTCGCGAGCGTGCCGGGCGTTCACCTCCTGCTCGACGAGACGGGCGAGCGCACGCGATGCTCGGTCGGGCTCGGCGCCTTTCTCGGCCTCGCCGAGGCGGCGCCCGACGTCGCCTCGCTGCGCGGCGTGCTCGACGAGGACGGCGGCCGCCAGCTCGACGCGGCGATGGCGGCGTTGCGCGACGAGGGCACGCCGTTCTCGCTTCGCCTGCGCGCCGCCGACGGCCGCCGCTGCTTCGACATCGAGGGCCGCCGCCTCGCCCGGCCGACCGACGGCATGACGATGGTGCTGTGGCTGCGCGACGAGACCGAGGCCGCCTGCGTCGCCGACGGCCTGCGCGCCGAGCGCGCCGAGATGAAGGCGGCGCTCGATGCGCTCCCCGTGCCGGTCTGGCGGCGCGGCCCCGACCTCGCCCTCGCCTATTGCAATCGAGCCTACGCCGAGATCGTCGAGGCGACGCCCGAGGAAGCGGTCGCCTCCCCGGGGATCGAGCTGATCGGCGAGCGCGACCGAATGCGCGCGCTCGAGCTCGCGCGGCGCGCGCGCGACGAGGGCAAGCCCCAGCACGAGCCCCACCACGTGATCGCCGGCGGCGAGCGCCGCCTTTACGTGCTCGCCGAGGCGCCGCTGCCCGACCGCGCCGGCACCATGGGCGTCGCCTGGGACATCACCGATCTCGAGGAAGCGACCCGCGACCGCGACCGCCACATCGCCGCCCACGGCGAAGTTCTCGAGCGGCTCTCGACCGCGATCGCCATCTTCGATGCCGACAGGCGGCTCCTGTTCTTCAACGGCGCCTACACCCGGCTCTGGGGGCTCGACGAGGACTGGCTGCGCGCCAACCCGACCTACGGCGAGATGCTCGAGGCCCTGCGCGCCAAGCGCCGCCTGCCCGAGGTGCCCGATTTCCCATCCTTCAAGCGCCGTCGCGAAGCCTTGTTCACCGATCTGATCGAGGCTCAGGAGGAGCTTCTTCACCTTCCCGACGAGCGCACGCTGCGCATGGTCGTCACCCCGCACCCCTTCGGCGGGCTCCTGTTCACCTTCGAGGACGTGACCGACACGATCGCGCTCGAACGCTCGTTCAACACCCTGCTCGCCGTGCAGCGCGCGACCCTCGACAATCTCTACGAGGGCGTCGCCGTGTTCGGCACCGACGGGCGGCTCAAGCTGAGCAACCCCGAGTTCGCGCGGCTCTGGAATCTCGAGGACGGCGACCTCGAGGACCAGCCCCATATCGCCGAGATCGTCGAGAAGACTCGCGAGCTCTACGAGGATGGCGGCGACTGGGAGGGGCTCAAGGCCCATATCATCGCCCGCACCAGCGACCGGACGCCGAGCTCGCAGCGGCTCGACCGACGCGACCGCTCGATCCTCCATTGGGCGAGCGTGCCGCTGCCCGACGGCGCGACGCTGATGACCTATCTCGACGTCACCGACCGGATGCGGGTCGAGCGCGCGCTGCGCGATCGCGCCGAGGCGGTCGAGACCGCGGATCGGCTCAAGTCCGAGTTCATCGCCAATATTTCCTACGAGCTGCGCACGCCGCTGACCTCGATCATCGGCTTCGGCGAACTGCTCGCGGGCGGCATCTACGGCGCCCTGGAGACCCGCCAGAACGGCTGCGTCGACGATATTCTGAGCTCGTCGCGCCAGCTTCTCCAGCTCATCGACAACATCCTCGATCTGGCGCTGATCGAGGCGGGATCGATCCACCTCGACCTCGCGTCCTTCGACCTCGGCGAGGCGCTCGCCGAGGTCGTGCGGCTCGTCGACCGGCGCGCCCGCGCCAAGGGGATCGTGGTCTCCTTCGAGCGCGACGAGGGGCTCGACGCGGTCACCGCCGACGCCCGACGCGTCAAGCAGGCGATCTTCCATCTACTGACCAACGCGATCAAGTTCTCGCCCGACGGCGCGGCGGTTTCGCTCGCGGTCCGCCGCGAGAAAGGCGCGGCCGCGATCACGGTCATCGATTCGGGCAAGGGCATCGCGCTCAAGGACCAGCCGCATGTGTTCAAGCGCTTCTGGCGCGCCGCCGATACCCGCGAACGCGGCACCGGGCTCGGCCTCGCGCTCGTCAAGTCCTTCATCGAGATGCACGGCGGCGAGGTCGCGATCGATTCCGCGCCGGGTCGCGGCACCCGTGTCATCTGCCGCCTGCCGCTGACCCCCGAGGCGGCGCTCGAGGCCGCCGCGAGCATCGGCGAGACGGGGAACGAAGACGGCTGAGCGGGCTGGCGCCAGAACATCAGGATAGGTCGGATCGGCGCATCCCGCGCCCCCCGCTTCGCACCCCCACCCAACCCTCCCCCATCGAGGGGGAGGGTTGGGTGG
>CAZHDF010000058.1:0-4876 GCA_964531525.1 uncultured Alphaproteobacteria bacterium
GCGCTAGTTGGGGCTGACGGTCTGGGCGTCCTCGACCGGGGCCTCGGCGAGTCCGAAGATGCGCGCCCGCGCCGCGGGGCCGCCGGCCGCCGTCGCGACCGATTCGAGAAGCCCGCCGATGGCCTCGGCGATCCGCGCCTCGGCCAACATGATACGCGCCGGATCGGGCGGCGGCTCGCGTGTCGCCAGCACGCTCGGCGCGTCGATCGGCTCGAGAATCAGGCCGGCGATATAAGTTCCCTTGCCGTCGGGGGCGAGGTCGACGGACAGGCGGCGGTCGGAGACCTGAACGTAAAGCACCATCGCGCCGGCAAGCGACTTGCCTGGGGTCCCGGCGGCCGCGCCGGCGACGCTTTCCGGCGCGACCAGGCGCGCGCCGCCGATCCAGCGCCCGGGATCGGCGTTGGCGACCGGAAGGGTCGCGCCGGCGACGGCGATCGTCTCGCCGAACGGCCGCTTGAGACCCTGCCTGCCCGGATCGCCGGTCAGCACGATCAGCCGGTAGTCGCCATCGGGCACGTTCGCCGTGAAGGCGCGAACGTTGAAGATGCCGTCCGACGACAGCCCGTCGCCCTGGCCGCGGTCGAAGCTCCGCAGCGGCGCATCGCCCGAGACCAGGCCGGCCGGGGTGACGCGGCGGAAACCGGGATAGAGCGGCGAGAGCGCCGGGCCCAGATCCCAACCGTACGCGCCCGGGGCGAGCGCGAAGGCCGGATCGAGCGAGACGCGATAGATGCGCGGCGCCTCCATCGCCTGGTAGGCCATGTCCGAAATCAGCAAGGCGGCGTCGGTCGCGGCGCCGGGGTCGCCCTCGAGCGCGCCGATCAGCTCGCGCGCGAGCGCGGCGATGGCATCGATATCGGGGCCGGTCGCGAGGAACAGGGCGCGGAGCTTGGCGCGCGTCGCGTCGCCCTTCGCCATCACCTCGGCGGCGAGCGCGCGCGCATCGACCGCGACCCCCGGGAGAACGCCGGCGGCGGCGTCGCCGAGCCCATCGCCGGACGCGTTGATCGCGGCGCGGGCGGGCGCCGGCGGCGCGGCGATCGCCAGGCCGAGGGCGAGCGCGACGGCCAGGGAGCGCAACACGGGGCGCAGCAGGGGGCGATACGTCGGGGTCGTCACGATCGGCGGCCTTTCCTCGGCGCGGCGCGGGGCTTGCGAGCAAGCCTAGCGCGCGGCTGGTATACGGTTCGTAAAGGATAAGCCAATCGGTCGGCGGCCGAAGTGACGGCCGTCACTCGGCGAAGCGGTCCCGGCGCGCCCGGTCCGGGCGGCTCAGGCCAGGTATTGGCCGCCGTTGATCGTGATCGTCGAGCCGGTGACGTAGCCGGCCTCGTCCGAGACCAGGAACAGCACCGCGCGCGCGATCTCGTGCGCCTCGCCGAGGCGGCCGACCGGGATCTGGGCGACGATCTTCTCGAGAATGCGCTCGGGCACCTTGGCGACCATGTCGGTCATGACATAGCCCGGCGCCACGGCGTTGACCGTGATCCCCTTGGTCGCGTTCTCGAGCGCGAGCGCCTTTGTGAAGCCGATCATGCCGGCCTTGGCGGCGGCATAGTTGGTCTGGCCGATCTGGCCCTTCTGGCCGTTGATCGAGGAGATGTTGACGATCCGGCCGAAGCCGCGCTCGCGCATCGCCTCGATCACGTTGCGCGCCATGTTGAAGCACGAGGTTAGGTCGGTCGCGATGACCTCGTTCCATTGCTCGGGCGTCATGCGGTGGAGCGTCACGTCGCGGGTGATGCCGGCGTTGTTGACCAGAACGTCGATCGGGCCGAGATCCTCGACCACGCGGGCGACGCCCTTCGCGCAGGCGTCGAAATCGGCGACGTCCCATTTGTAGACCGCGATTCCGGTCTCCTCCTGGAACTTCTGGGCGGCCTCGATGTTGCCGGCATAGGTCGCCGCGACCGCGTAGTCCGCCTCGACGAGCGCCCGGGCGATCGCCGCGCCGATCCCGCGCGTGCCGCCCGTGACCAATGCCACTCTCGCCATTCCGTCCTCCCGGGGCCGCGCCCCCATTGCTCATAACCCCCGACAACAATGACGCGAGATCGCGGGTCTGTCAAAACCGCGACGAGGCGGGCCGGCGCGAAAAATCCACCCCGCCAAACGCGCATCGCGCGGTGACAAGCGCGCCCGTGCGCCCGAGCTCGCGCGAGGGAAGTCTGCGTGGCGTCTGAACGCCCGGCGGGCCGGACGAGCGGCCCGCCGGAATCGCTCTCAGTCGCGGACGACGCACATGGCGATGCCCATGCCGCCGCCGATGCAGAGCGTCGCGAGGCCCTTCTTGGCGTCGCGGCGGCGCATCTCGTAGAGCAGCGTGGTGAGAATTCGCGCCCCCGAGGCGCCGATCGGGTGGCCGAGCGCGATGGCGCCGCCGTTGACGTTGACCTTCTCGGTGTCCCAGCCGAGGTCCCTGTTGACCGCGCAGGCCTGGGCGGCGAAGGCCTCGTTGGCCTCGATCAGGTCGAGATCGTCGATCGTCCAGCCGGCGCGCTCGAGCGCGGCGCGGCTGGCGGGGATCGGACCGGTCCCCATGATCGCCGGATCGACGCCCGCCTGCGCCCAGGAGACGATGCGCGCGAGCGGCTCGATCCCCCGGCGCTCGGCTTCCTCGGCGGACATCAGCACCACGGCGGCGGCGCCGTCGTTGATGCCCGAGGCGTTGCCCGCGGTCACCGTGCCGTCCTTGGCGAAGGCCGGGCGCAGCTTGGCGAGATCCTCGACCTTGGTGCCGTGGCGCGGGTGCTCGTCGGTGTCGACCACGGTCTCGCCCTTGCGGGTCTTGACCGTGACCGGCACGATCTCGTCGGCGAAGCGCCCGGCCTTCTGCGCCGCCTCGGCCTTGGCTTGCGAGGCGGCGGCGAAGGCGTCCTGGTCCTCGCGCGTGATCTGCCAGCGCTTGGCGACGTTCTCGGCGGTGACGCCCATGTGATAACCGTTGAAGATGTCCCACAGGCCGTCGCGGATCATGGTGTCGATGAACTCGACTCCGCCCAGGCGATGGCCCTTGCGGAGATAGGCGCAATGGGGCGCGAGGCTCATGCTCTCCTGGCCGCCCGCGACCGCGATCCTGTCGTCGCCACCCGCGATTGCCTGGTAGCCGAGCGCCACCGTGCGCAGCCCCGAGCCGCAGAGCTGGTTGACGCCCCAGGCCGGCACCTCGACCGGAAGGCCGGCGGCGATCGAGGCTTGGCGCGCCGGGTTCTGGCCCTGGCCGGCGGTCAGAATCTGGCCGAGGATGACCTCGGTCACCTCCTCGGGCGCGACGCCCGCGCGTTCGAGCGCGCCGATGATGGCGACCCGGCCGAGCTCGGACGCGGACAGCGTGCTCAACCCCCCGGAAAAGGCGCCGACGGGCGTGCGCGCGGCGCTTGCGATGACGACATCGGTCATGTCGATCTCCCTTCGATCAAATGGCACGGCGCGCCGGGTGCGTTCGCGGTCCCGGTCACGCGCCGATCGCTCCCGGCCGCGAGCCGGCCGGTGCGATGAATTCCCCTCGGTCCTGTTTTACGGGGCCGGACGGCGATTGCAACCGAAACTTGCTGCGCCGCAGCATGGGCGATGCGCCGCCCCCGCGATCCCGTCACCCGCGCGCGGCGATCCAGTCGCCGAGCGGCCGCCACAGCGCGCGCCGCGCCGCGCCGCCGACGATCATGCCGATATGCCCGGCGCGGGGGTCGTGGCGCAGGGCCCCGGGGATCGCCTCGGCGAGCGCCGCGGCCGAGGCCGGCGGCACGATGCGGTCGCGCCCCGGCACCACCACGAGGGCGGGCAGCGCGAGCGCCTCGGGGCGCACCGGCGCGCCGGCGACGCGCCAGACCCCGCGCCCGGGCGTGTTCTCGCCGTACCAGCCGGCGATGCAGTCGCGCGCGACCGCGCCCGCGAGCGGCACGCCGTCGTTGAGCCAGTCCTCGAGGGCGACGAAGTCCTCGGCCGCGCGACTTTCGGGATCGAGCCGGGCGAAGGCGCGGAACTTGTCGGCGACCAGCGCCGGCTCGGCCCAGGTGAACATCGCCTGCAAGAGATCGACCGGAAAGGTCGCGCCCTCGGCCGCGAGCGCGTCGAGCCACGGCCCCATCGCGGCGAGCAGGCGCGGAACGGTCGCGTCGTCGGCGTGAAAATCCCAGGGCGTCGCGAGCAGCGCGAGGCCGCGAAGATCGCCCGGACGCTCGAGCGCCAGCGCCAGCGCCAACAGCCCGCCCATGCAGTAGCCGACCAGCACCGGCGGCCGCCCGGCGGTCGCGATCGTCGCGTCGAGCGCCGGCGCGAGGCGACGCAGGATGTAGTCGTCGAGGGTGAAGCGGCGCTCGTCCTCGCCGGGCGCGCCCCAGTCGACCAGGAAGGGGCGCAGCCCCCGCGACGCGAGATGGCGCAGCAGGCTGCGACGGCGCGAGAGGTCGAGGATATAGGCGCGGTTGATGAGCGAGGGGACGAACAGCACCGGCGTCATGCGCGCGCGGTCGCGGCGGCGGGCGCCGAAATCGAGCAGCCGGGTCGTGCCCGCGCGCCAGACGACGGGCGGGTCGCGCAGGCTGCGGCGGTAGGGATGGGCGCGATAGGCCTCGATCCCGGCGAGCATCGCCTCGGCGCGGCGCGCGGCCTCGCCGGCGATCGCGCGGGCGAGCGGCTCAACCTCGGCGGCGGCGAGATCGCGGGCGAGGCGCGTCGCCCGCCGCGCCAAGCCGGGACTCCAGGGCAGCGAGCCGTTCCTCGCATGCGGCAAGGCGCCGAGCGAGCTGGTCCACAACAGACTCGCCCGCGCGAGATGCAGCGCGAGCGGCCGGGGTCCCTGTCGCGGCGGCGGTGGAGGCGGGGGCAACGGCGGTCTCTCCCGATTCGCTTTGGCCCGATTCGCTTTGGCCCG
>CAZHDF010000058.1:4976-19167 GCA_964531525.1 uncultured Alphaproteobacteria bacterium
AAAGCTAGAACATATGATGCGTTAAGTCGGCGGGGGAGTGGGCCGGCGCCGATTCAATGCGAGTCCATGACGCGCCCGGCGGGCGTCAGCCCGCGATCGCGATACCGTTTCCCTTGCGCTCCAGCCAGGGGCGCGCGAAATCGGGGCGGCCGAAGTAGTAGCCCTGAAGATAATCGACCCCCTCGCGCGCGAGCAGTTCGGCGACCTCGCGGGTCTCGACGCATTCGGCCACGGTTTCGAGCCCGAAGCCGGCGGCGAGGTCGCGCAGCGTCTTGACGAACAGGAAGTCCTCGGGCCGGTCGGCGAGGTTGGTGATGAAGGAGCCGTCGATCTTGACCACGTCGACGGCGAGCGCCTTCAGGTGGCGGAACGAGGTATAGCCGGCGCCGAAATCGTCGAGGGCGACCCGGCAGCCGACCTCGTGGACCGCGGCGACGAAGCGCGTCGTTTCCTCGATGTCGTGAAGCGCCGCGGTTTCGGTGATCTCGATGATCAGCCGCCGGGCGAGCGCGCGCCGCCCGTTGAGCCGCGCGTGCAGACAGCGCATCCAGCCGGGGTCGGTGGTCGTCAGCCCCGAGACGTTGATCGCCAGCACCACCGCGTCGTCGGCGGCGAGCTCGTCGACCGCCATGTCGATCGCGCGCCGGTCTAGCAGGCGCACCAGCCCGGTCTCCTCGGCGACCCGCATGAAGGCGCCGGCCGGCACCGGCGTGCCGTCGGGCTCGCGCATGCGGAGCAGGCATTCGTAGAACCGCACCTCGCGGCTCTCGCCGGCGACGATCGGCTGGAAGGCGAAGGTCAGCCGATCGGTCTGCAGGGCCGCCTGAACGCGCCGGGCGACCGCGAGATCGCGCCGCCGGTCGCGAAGCTGCGCCTCGGTCAGATCGTAGGCGACGAAGCGGTTGTGCCCCAGCCGGCGGGCGCCGTCCAGTGCGATCTCCGCCTTTGTCATGGCGTCCTGGGCTGTGCGCGCGACCGCGGGAAAGGCGACCCCGCCGACCGAGGCGGTGACCTGCAACGGGCCCGCCGGCGAGCGCAGGCTGGTGCGGCGCATCTCGTTCAGGATCTTGTCGGCGGCGGCGGCCATGTCGTCCTCGGCGCAGGCGCTGACGATCACGCCGAACTGGTCCTCGGCGACCCGGCCGACCACGTCGCTCGCGCGCAGGCATTGATCGAGCGACTGGCCGACGGCGACCACCGCCGCGTCGGCGACCTCGGTGCCGTAGGCGTCGCCGATCAACGAGAGATCGTCGATCGCGACCGTGAGATAGACCCCCGGCGCGTCGTAGCGCTCGGCGTAGGCGATCGCGTGGTCGAGCGCCTCGCGGAGGCGCGAACGGTTGTAATGGCCGGTCAGCGCGTCATAGCTGGTCAGCCATTCGAGCTGCGCCTCGCGCTGTTTGCGGGGCGTGATGACGCGCAACGTGCCGAACACGGTCTCGGGCCGCCCGTCGGACGCGAAGCGCGCGAGCGCGCGGTCCTCGACCCAGCAGAACTTGCCGTCGCCGGTGCGCAGCCGGTACTCGATGGCGACCGCGAGCCGCTCGGCGACCAGCCGCTCCTGGACCCGCGCGAGCTCGGAAAGATCCTCGCCGTTGACCCGAGAAACGAATCGCGCGCGGGTCGCGATCTCGCGAATGTCGGGCAGGCCGAGCGCCTCGGCCGCATTGCCCGACCAGACCATGACCCCGGTCTCGAGATCCCACTCGTAGACGACATCGCGCGAGGCCTCGAAGGCCGCGCGGAGACGCGCGAGCTCGTCCCGCTCGTTGTCGGACAGATTCCCCAAGGGTGCAGCCTCGGACCTCATGCTTTCCGCCTACTTGGCTCGGTCTGGTTGCCGGACTTCTGACGGGTGATGCTAGCCCCGGGAGGCTTAAGGAAGCTTGAAGGGGCGAGGAGAATTGTTTGATGTTTTATGTATAATGAAAATTAATTATACCAATATCCTGATATTCGAAGCCTTCAATCTTGCAGATATTAACCAATATCACCTTGGTTAACTTGCCTCGATATGTTTAATATGTCAATAACTCTAATATATCCGAAAATATAAAAGGATATATAAAATTTACTTTGATAGATTCAATAAATTTTAGTAGAATTGCGGCTAATAAGAGAAAACCGCGGGAGGTCCACGGACAGTGATCGGAGCGGTCACGCCCTTCCAGGCCGCCGCCACGGCTTATGCGACGGCCCCGGCGCCGATGCGCCAGTCCGGTGCGTTCGCGATCGAGCCGGTCGCGCGCGCCGAGAAGATTCCTGCGCGCGCCTCGGGCCGGCGGGACGGCGCGCCCGATGTCGGGGACGAGGCGACCGCGCGGCAAACCCGCGACGCCCTCGCCCGCCCGTCGCGCCAGCGCGCGACGCCGACGCGAGACGACCGGGCGCTCGCCCGCCCCTCGGCGGCGTTCATCGCCCAGGCGATCGCCCAGGCCACGGGGGACGCCGCCGGCGAATCGGCGTTCGCCGCCCAGCCCTTCCATCCGGGACGACTCGCCTACCGCCTCGCCGCCGAGCGCGACACCACCTATACCGGCTTCCTCGGCCCGGTCGATTTCCTGATCTAGCCCGTGATGTTTTTGCATCGAATCGGCACCGGCCCACTCCCCCGCCCGGCCACCCACGGGATCGTAGAATAGGGGTGGCCGGGCGGGGGAGCGGGCCGGCGCCGACTTAAACACATCATGTTCTAGCCCGCCCGACGCGGACGATTCGCGCCTTGCCGGCGATAGAACCCTAAAACGCCAACAGGCGGGCGGCGCCGAAGTAGATCGCGGCGATTCCGAAGGCGCCGATCATCAGTCCCGAGGCCTGGTTGATGCGCCGCATCACGCCCTGGCCGATCGCGCGCCGGAACATGCCGACCCCCGCCGCGAGCCCGAGCCACCAGAGCGCCGAGCCGAGAAACACGCCGAACACCAGCAACCCCGCCAGGATCGGATCGCCCCCCGCGTCGCCCAACCCGAGACCCGCGAAGATCGCCGCGAAGGAAAGAATCGTGAGCGGATTCGTGAGCGTGAGCAGGAAGGTCGAGCCGAAGGCGCCGCCGAGCACCCCGGGGGGCGCGAGGCTGCGCGCGCGCCCCCGGGCTTCGCGCCCGTCCGGTCCCGGAACGTCGAGCGCCGGCGGACTCGTCCGGGCATGGAAGCTGCGATAGCCGAGAAGACAGAGGATCACCCCGCCGATCAGGCGCAACGCATCGAGGTGGTCGAGCAGGAAGCCCGAGACGGCGGCCACGCCGAAGGCCGCGATCCCGCCGTAGATGGCGTCGGCCATCGCCGCGCCGAGGCCCGCGATGAGTCCGACCAGCCGGCCCTCGGACAGGGTGCGGCGAACGCAGAGCACCCCCACCGGCCCGACCGGCGCGGCGATCGCGAGGCCGACGGCGAGGCCCTTCGCGAACAACTCGATCATGATCATGCGGTCTCCAACACCCGATTCGTCGGCGTCCGGAGAATGGGCCATCGAATCGGCGCGGGTCCAGCCGCAACCGGAATCATTCGGGAAAATCCTTATGACATACAGGATATGGGGGGTAGCTGTCCCTCGACACCTATAGTATGAATACCCCGCCAGGGAAGACTCGATGACCATGTCAGGTGAGGACCCATTGAAGCTCGCGCGGCGGGCGTTCATCGCGCTTGTGGTCGCCATGATCGTGGCGACGGGCGCTCCGCAACGCGCGGCGGCCGATGTCGTCGTTCGCGAGGTGCAGCGCATTCTCGCCGACGAGGGCTACGACCCCGGCGAGATCGACGGCATCGCGGGCCGCACGACCAAAAGCGCCGTCGCCGCCTTTCAGCGCGATCACGGCCTGCCGGCGACCGGGCGGCTCGACCGGCGGACCCTCGGCCTCATGCGCGCGACCTATTACGGGCGCGACCTGCCCACGCCGCCGATCGCCCAGCCCGCAACGCCGTCGGACGTTCCCCCGACCACGGGCGTCCCGCACCGCGATGCGGCGGCGTCCGCGACCGTCCCCGGCCCGCCCGAGTCGGACCTCAAGCCGACGGTCGAGAGAGTGGACGGCCCCGCCGGGCTCGTCCCGCTCGGCGACGCGGCGACCACGGGCGCGCCGCCGCCGAGTCTCGCGCCCAAACCGACCTCCGACCCCACCGCCGCCGCGCCGATCTCCGTTTCCGCATCCCGGATCGAAACCGCGCCCGCGCCCGCGTCCGTAACCGCAACGACACCCGTATCCGCGACGCCGTCCAAACCCGCGCCGCGAACGAGCGCGCCGCCGGGCTTCTTCCGCGCGCCCGCGGCGCAGGCCGTCGCGCTCGGCGCGCTCGCCAGCCTGGCGCTCGGGCTCGGCGCGGTCTGGGCGCGCCGTCATCGCCACCCGGCGCGCCATCGGATGCGGACGATCACGCCCGCGCAGTCGCCGCGCGGCCAGGCCCGCCGGGCCCGAACGCCGCATCCCTCGAATTCGCGCGCCGGCGCGCGCGCCGATCCCGAGGTCGCCTACCGGCGCTGGCTGGTGCGCGGCACCCACACCACGCCCGCCGACCGGGCGTTCCTTCTCCGTTATCTGGTCGATTTGGAGACGCGCTATTTCGACGAGGCGGCCGAGGCCGGGCGCGAGGCGATCGCCGCCGAGGTGCGCGCGCTCGCGCTCGCCCACGCGGACGACGCCGATTTCTCGCGCCGCGCCGCGCGGTTCCTTACCGCCGTGGACGTCGAGCGCCTGCTGCGTTAGAGCGGATTTTCAAGATCGAGGCGCGTCCTCCGGCGCCCGGACCGGCCGAAGGCGCTTAGAGCATGATGCGTCAAGTCGGCGCCGATTCAATTCAAAGAAAACATGCTCTAGCCGCGACCGAGCAGGCGCTCGAACAGGCCACGCCGGGGCGCCGCCGAGCCGTTGAGCCGTTCGACCAGCGCCTTGAGCGCCTCGTCGCGCCCCTTGTTCGCGATCTCGATCTTCTGGTCGAGCTTTTCGGCGATCGCGAGCAGCGCCTTGGCCTGGTCGGTGTCCTGGCGCGCGAGCGACTCGAAGCGCTCCTGCTGGGAACGGTTCAGCTCGACCGTCGTCTCGGCGAGCTGCTCGAGGATACGCGTCTGAACCTTGCCCTGCTCGCGTTGGCGATCCGAAACCTTTTCGAGCGCGGTCACCACGTCCTCGAGCCGGACCGGCAGCTTGCCGTTGCGTTCGCCCTTGATCTCGCGCGTCGCCGCGGTGCGCAGCGCCGCCTCGACCCAGTCGCCGACGCTCATGCCGGCGCGCTTGGCGGCCATCGAAACCGCGGTGCGCGTCTCATGGCTGACGCCGTGAACGGTCCATTGCGGACCGCGCTTGCGGCGCGGGCGCGCCTTTCCCTTCTGCGATCCCTTTTGCGGTGGTTTCGTCATCGGTGCCTCCCGAGCGCCTGAAACTCTCGCGCCGAAACCCATTCCCGGCCCTCCTGTCGTTACAGGAACGCTTGCCCGGGTGGTGGGGCCGAGTCTGGTGGTGTGCCGGCGCCTAACCCCAATATCTTGACCGAGCCAGTCATATCAGGCCATGACTCGCGGGGCAAGAGGCGCGAAGGCCCGGACAACCGTTCGGGGAGATTCCATCCGGGATCGCAATCCCGTTTCGAGGCGGGAGGCCTCAAAAACCGAGAGCGCAGCCGTCCTTGCGCGGGTCCGAGCCGCCGATCAGCACGCCGCGGGCGTGGTCGATGCGAATCGCCTGCCCGCCGCCGAGCGGAGCCTCGGCGCGCGCGACGCGGTGGCCGCGCTCGGCGAGCGCCCGGAGGCTCGCCTCGGGGACGCCGCGCTCGACTTCCAGGGTTTCGCCGTAGCGGAACACCCGGGGGCAATCGAGCGCCGCCTGCACGTCCATGCCGTAATCGACCAGGTTGGTGATGAAATGCACATGGCCGAACGGCTGGTATTGGCCGCCCATCACGCCGAAGGGCATGACCGCGCGGCCGTTCTCGCAGGCCATGCCGGGAATGATGGTGTGCATCGGGCGCTTGCCGGGGGCGATGCAGTTGGGATGCCCCGGGCGAACGACGAAGCCCGCGCCCCGGTTCTGGAGCAACACGCCCGAGCGCGGCGCGGCGATGCCGCTGCCGAAGCCGTGAAACACCGAGTTGATGAAGCTCGCCGCGTTGCCGTCGGGATCGACGACGCAGAGATAGACCGTGTCCTCGTGGGCCGGGAAATTCGGCGCGGGCACGTCGTCCATCGCCCGGTCGAGGCGGATTCGCGCGCGCGCCTCGACGGCGTGGGCGGGCGAGAGCATCTCGGCGACCGGAACCGGCGCCATGCGCGGGTCGGCGAGCAGGGCGTCGCGGTCGGCGTAGGCGATGCGCCCGGCCTCGACCTCGAGGTGCAGGCGCGCCGCGCCCAGGGGATCGGCGAGCGCCGCGTCCGCGCCGAGCGCGTAGCCTTCGAGGATGTTGAGCATGATCAGCGCGACGACGCCTTGTCCGTTGGGCGGGCATTCGTGGATGTCGAGACCGCGGTAGCGGGTTTTGATCGGGGTGACGTACTCGCCCCCGGCGGCGGCGAAGTCGTCGAGCGTATGCAGCCCGCCGCGCGCGCGCAGGGTCTCGACGATCTCCTCGGCGACCGGGCCGGCGTAGAAGCCCGCGCGCCCCTCGGCGGCGATCCGCCGCAGCGTCGCGGCGAGCGCCGGCTGGCGGTGGACGTCGCCGGAGGCGGGCGGCGCGCCACCGGGCAGGAACAGCGCCGCCGCGCCCGGATCGGCGCGCAGCTTGTCGGCGGCCTTGGCCCAGTCATAGGCGCAGCGCGGATGGACCGCGTAGCCGTCCTCGGCGAGCGCGATCGCCGGTCGGAGCGCCGCGTCCAGCCCCTTGCGGCCATGATCGGCGATCAAGCGGTCCCAGGCATCGACCGCGCCCGGCACGGTGACCGCGTGCGCGCCGGTCTCGTCGATGGCGTCGATGCCGCGCGCGACGAACCAGTCCGCCTCGGCCGCGCCCGGCGCCCGGCCCGAGCCGTTGTAGGCGATGATCTCGTCGCCGCCCGCCGGCGCGTAGAGCACGAAGCAGTCGCCGCCGATCCCGGTCGATCCCGGCTCGACCACGGCGAGCACCGCGGCGGCCGCGACCGCGGCGTCGATCGCGTTGCCGCCGGCGCGCATGATCTCGATCGCGGCGAGCGTCGCCGCCGGCTGCGAGGTCGCGGCCATGGCGTTGAGGGCATGAACGGGCGAGCGGCCCGGCATCTGGAAATCGCGCATCTCGGTGGCTCCTCGGAGGGCAACGGGGCCGCGCGCGCGAGGCGGCGGCCACGCCCCGACAATGCCCGAGACCGCGCGCCAAGAAAAGCCCCGCGCGCGCGACGGGCCGAAGGCCCGGCGGAAACGAAAGCCCACATGCGGATCGCCGATTGACAGTCCCGCGCGATGTCCGACAATGGGCGACGCGGCGCGCGGCGCCGCTTCCCGTGACCTCGCCATGCCGGATGCGCCATGCTCAGCCGGATCTCGATCGTCGAAGGCGACATCACCGAGCAGGACGTCGATGCCATCGTCAACGCGGCCAATGAATCGCTTCTCGGCGGCGGCGGGGTCGACGGCGCGATCCATCGCGCGGCCGGTCCCGGACTGTTCGAGGAATGCCGCAAGCTCGGCGGCTGCCCGACGGGCGAGGCGCGGATCACCGGCGGCCATCGGCTCAAGGCGCGCCATGTCATCCATACCGTGGGGCCGATCTGGCGCGGCGGCCAGAGCGACGAGGACGCCCTGCTCGCGGCCTGCTACCGCAACAGCCTGGCGCTCGCCGAGGAGAACGACGTGACCAGCATCGCCTTTCCGGCGATCAGCACCGGCGTCTACGGCTTTCCCGTGGCGCGCGCGGCGCGGATCGCAATCGCCGAGACGGTCGGCTTCCTGCTCGGCCATGAACTACCCGAGCGCGTCGTTTTCGTCTGCTTCGATCGCGAAACCGCGGACTGCCATCGCGCGGCGCTCGCCGACCTGGTCGCCTGATGGCGCTCGCCGACGCGCCGCGCGACGACGCCACGCCCCGGTTCGGGGCCGATGATTTCGAGGTTCTCGAGCGGATCGAGGGGTATCGCGGCTTCTTTCGCCTCGACCGCGTTCGGGTTCGCTTTCGTCGTTATCGCGGCGGCTGGAGCGCCCCGATCGAGCGCGAGGTGTTCGAGCGCGGTCATGCCGCCTGCGTGCTCGCCTATGATCCGGCGCGCGACGCGGTCGTGCTGGTCGAGCAGTTCCGCGCCGCCGCCGTCGAATCGCCCGGCGGCCCCTGGCTGATCGAGACCATCGCCGGCATCATCGAGCCCGGCGAGGCCCCGGACGCGGTCGTGCGCCGCGAGGCGATCGAGGAGGCGGGCCTCGAAATCGGCGACCTTCTCCGCATCGGCGAAATCCTCGTGACCCCGGGGGGCAGCAGCGAGCGACTGGTCCTCTACTGCGGGCGCTGCGATGCGGCGAACGCCGGCGGCATCCACGGCCTCGCCCGGGAAGGCGAGGATATCCGCGTCGTCGTGATGACGCTCGAGGCGGCGCGCGCGGCGATCGACGACGGGCGCATTCGCGTCGCCAACGCGGTCATCCCCCTTCTCTGGCTCGCGCTCAACCGCGAGCGGGTCCGGGACGCATGGCGACAAGCCGGCTGACGCGCCTCGCCTTCGGCGGGCTGGTCGCGCTGGTCGCGTTCGCGCCGCTGCCGCTCGGCGGAAACCGGCCCTGGGCGTGGAGCGCGCTGAGTCTCGCGGTCGGGTTCCTGCTGATCGTCTGGGCGCTGGCCGTGCTGCGCGACGGGCGCGCGCTGGGCGCTCCCTGGCCCCGGGTGCGATGGCTCGCGCTCGGCTTCGCGCTCTTGATCGCCTGGATCGCGTTCCAGGCGCTACCGATCGCGCCCGAGGCTTGGCGCAACCCGCTTTGGGCCGGGACCGGGAAGGCGCTCGGCGAGACCCCGGCGGCGACGATCAGCATCGACCCGCAAGCGACCTTCACGGCGCTGATGCGGCTGCTCGCCTACGGCGGGGTGTTCTGGCTCGCGGCCCAGCTCGGGCGTTCGCCGTCGCGGGCGCGGGCGGCGCTGTGGACCGTGGCGCTCGCCGGCCTCGCCTATGCGCTTTACGGGCTGGCAATCGAGTTCGGCGGCTTCGAGCGCATCCTGTGGTACCGGCGCTGGGCCTATCCGGGCTCGTTGACCAGCACCTTCGTCAACCGCAACTCGTTCGCGACCTACGCCGGGCTGTCGCTGGTGGCGGTCGTCGGGCTGCTGCTCGAGGCGCTGCGCCGCGCGCCGCCGGTGCTCAGCCGGGCGGGCCTACGCTGGCTGCTCCTGGGACTCGGCGGACGTTTCGGATTTCTGATCGTCATGGCGCTCGCGATCGGCTCGGCGCTTCTGATGACCAACTCGCGCGGTGGGCTGGTGGCGTCGCTTGCGGGGCTGTTCGCGCTGGCGCTCGCCTTCGCCATCCGGCGCGGGGCGCGGCCCGGTCCGGCGCTCGCGACGCTCGCCGCGGTCGGGGTAATCGCGGTGACGCTTCTGATTCTCTCGGGTGGCGGCGCGCTCGACCGGCTGGGGCGCACCGTGCTCGGCGAGGGCGAGCGCCCGGCGGTTTACGCGCTGGTGCTCGGCGGAATCGCCGACCGGCCCTGGCTCGGCACCGGCTACGGTACCTTCGAGGAGGCCTTTCCGGTGATCCGCGACGAAACCATCGTCGGCAACCTGATCTACGACAAGGCGCATAACAGCTATCTCGAATTCGCCTTCGAGGTCGGCTTGCCGGGGTTCGCGCTGATGATGGCGCTGCTCGCCGGGATCGTCTGGCGGCTGCTCGGCGGAGTCTGGGAGCGGCGGCGCGACCGGTTGTTCCCTTGTATCGGAATCGGGGCGACGGCGCTGGTCGGAACCCACGCCCTGGTCGATTTCTCGATCCAGATTCCGGCGGTCGCGATGACTTACGCGCTGATCCTCGGCGTCGCCTTCGCCCAGTCCTGGTCCTCGCGCGAGGAACGCGCGTCCGCCCCGCCCGGCCTCTCGCGCGGAGGTCAGGGCGCGGCGCGCGGGGACAGCGCCTCGATCACCAGGGCGCGGGCGTAGCGGCGCTTGGCGAGGGCGTCGAGCCGGCGCGCCGAGACCGTGGCGGCGAAGCGGATCTGTTGGCGGATCGCCGCGCGCGCCCGGTCGTCGAGCTTGCGCCAGACGATCATGGCGAGCTCGATCCGCCGGAAGGCGAGCCGGCGGTCGTAGGGCGCCGCCTCGACCGCGCGGACCAGCAACGGCCCGAGCGCCGGCGTCGGGCCGTCGCGTAGCAGCGTGAGTTGGGCGAGCCGGGTCCAGGCATGGGCCTGGCCGGGGGCGCGCGCGAGACCGGCGCGATGCGCGGCGATCGCCTCGTCGAGCCGGGCGCGCGCCTCGGCGCCCTCGAAGTCCAGCGCCCGCGCCTGGTGGTAGCGAAGCAGCCCCAGCGCCGTGAAACCCGGCCCGTCGTCGAGCCAGTCGAGCGCCGCGGCCTGAGCGTCGGCGGCGATGGCGAGATAGCGGGCGTCGACCGCCTGGCCCGCGCGGAGCGCGGCGATCACCGGACGGGCGGGAAGCGCCAATGTGTCGCCGATCGCGCGCGGCACCGCGAGCGCGAGCAAAAGACCGCCCGCGACCAGCGCGCAGACGACGGCCGGGAACCGCGCGGACGGGGGCGAGATTGAAGACGGAGGCGAGGGTTCCACCGCGCGCGCCATCGGTCAGGCGCTCGCCCGCGCCCGGTCGCCGCCGTAGCCGTAGCGGCCGAGAGAGCCCGGACCGTCGTAGTGATAGGCGGCGTGCTTGCGAAGATCGACCTGGGAGAGCACCAGGCCCGCGAGGCTGGCTCCCGCCGCGCGGAGCTCGCGAATCCCCGCCTGCACGAGATCGCGCGGCGTGCGCTCGTAACGTACCAGAAAGATGGTCTTGTCGACCTCGCGCATGAGCACCAGCGCGTCCGACATGGCGAGCACCGGGGCCGTGTCGATGATGACCAGGTCGTAGGCGTCGCGCAGCGCGCGCACCAACCCGCGCATCTTGGCCGAGCCGAGAAGATCGGCCGGATGGGGCGCGACCCGCCCGGCGAGAATGAAATGCGCGCCCGAGCGGAAGTCGATGTGGATCATGTCCTCGAGCGGCACGTCGCGACTGAGGTAGTCGATCAGGCCGACCCCGTCGGGCACGTCGAGCGCATCGTGGAGCGTGGGCTTGCGCAGATCGGCGTCGATGATCAGGCATTTCTGCCCCGCCTTGGCGGCCGTGCGCGCGAGCGCGAGCGCCGTGGTGCTCTTGCCCTCGCCCGGGATCGAGGAGGTGACGAGCACGGCGCGCGGCGGGTTGTCGACGTCGGACAGGAGCAGCCCCGTGCGCAGCGAGCGCAGCGATTCTGCGAGCACCGTATGGGGGCGTTCGAGGATATCGTCGTAGACCGGCGGCGCGCTCGAGAAGCGTCCGCGCGGGCGCGGCACCACGCCGAGCGCCGGCAGCCCGGTCACCGCTTCGAGCTGGTCGCGGCTGCGGAAGCCCGAATCGAGATGCTCGAGCAACAACACGATCAGGACGCCGAGAAGCGCCGAGCCCGCGAAGGCGATGCCGACGATCAGGCGCTTGCGCGGGTACGACGGCGTCTCGGGCACCGTCGCCGGCGAGATGACGCGCGCGTCGGGCCGCACCAGCGTCGAGTCCTGGACCGAGGTCTCCTTGAGCCGCGCGAGGATGGTGTCGTAGAGCTTGCGGTTGGCGTCGAGCTCGGTTTCGAGCGCGCGCAGCTTGATCTCGGCCCCGGACTGGGCGTCGAGCTTGCGCTTCAGCTTCGTGATCTCGTCGTTGAGATTGCGCTCGCGAACCCGCGCGATTTCGAGCTCGTTGCCGAAGTTGGTCGCGATCTTGCGCACCTCGGTCTCGATCTTGGCGACCAGGTCCTGAAGCTCGCTGCGCGCGAGGATCATCTTGGGGTGGCCCTCGCGGTACTGGGTCTTCATCTCGGCGATCTTGCGCACCACCTCGGCTTCCTGCTCGCGCAGACGCTGGATGAGCTGCGAGCGCAGCACCGCGGCGGCGGAATCGATCCCGCCGGGCGACTTGAGAAGCTCCTTGACCTGCTTGTAGCGGGCCTCGGCCTCGGCGCGCTGGGCGCGGACGCCAATCAGCTTCGAGGTCAGCTCGGCGATCTGCTTGTTGAGGACGTTCGAGCCGTCGACGTCGACCAACCCGGTGCGGCGGCGGTGTTGCTCGACCGCCCGGGCCGCGGCCTCGACCTTTTTCTTGAGCGCGACCGCGCGCTCCTGCAGCCAGGCGGTGGCCTGTCGGGTGGTCTTCGATTTCGACGCGACCTGATCGTCGATGTAAACCCGCACCGCCGCGTTGGCGAGCCGCGCGGCGAGCTCGGGGTCGTCCGAGGTGAAGCTCACCTCGATCACGCGCGAGCTGTCCGACGGCGTCACGTCGAGCCCGGCGAGGTAGGAATCGACCACGATCTCGCGCAGGTACGCCTGCTCCTCCTCGGGCGTCATCTCGGGAGCCGTCGTCTCGGGGGGGGCCGCGTCGGCCGGGTTCGTTTCGGCCGTCATATCGAGACCGGCGATCGCAGTGCGCCAGGATTCGGGGATCAGATCGCGAAGCCGGAACCCCTCGGGCAGAAAGCGGCGCAGGCCCAGCCGATCGAGAAGCCCTTTCCGGGGCGGGCGCAGATCGGGATTGAATGCCGGATCGTTCATCAGATCGAGCCGGTCGACGACCTTCTCGGCGAGCACCCGCGAGCCGATGATCGCCGCCTGGGTGTCGTTGGTGTAGTAATCGGTGCGCAGGCCCGGGGCGACCGATTCGATGTTGACCACGTTGGCCCGGGGCGGCGCGACGATGATCTCGGTGGTGGCGATGTAGAGCGGCGTGAGCTGCATGACGTAAAGGACCGTCGCGCTGGTCACCACCAGCATGGTCCCGGCGATGATCATCTTGCGCCGCCAGAGCGTGTCGAACAGCCGGCGCAGATCGATGGTCTCGTCGGCGCCGTCGGCGACCGTCTCGCTGGGACCAAGGGGCGGGTTGCCGAAGCTCATCGCATTCTCATTGATACGCGGCCTGATAGGCGGCCCGGGCCGCCTCGTCGGGCGCCTTCGGGCCAAGGGCATAGATTGGACCGACACCGGTTAACGTTTTCCCACCGGGGCGGCCGGGGCCGGTTCGTCGCCAAGGCGCAATCATGTTCAGAACCTTTTCTCTTTAGGCGGCACCGGCCCGCTCCCCCGCCCGGCCACCCACAGCGTACGATCCCGTTGGGCGGCCGGGCGGGGGAGCGGGCCGGTGCGGTTCCACGTAAGTGGAAAAGACTCTAGAACAGGCGGCGCTCGACCTGGATGGTGTCGCCGGGCAGCACGGTCTCGTCGAGCTCGGCCTCCTGGTCCTTCTTGTCCGGGTCGTCGCCCCGGATCAGCGTCACCGGGCTTTCGCGGGCACGGCGCGTGAAGCCGCCGGCGAGCGCGACCGCCATGCGCACGGTCATGCCCTCGATATAGGGGTAGCTTCCCGGCTTGTTGACCTGGCCGAGAATGAAGAACGGGCGATGGTTCGCGACCTCGATGCTGACCTTGGGATCGACCAGGAAGTCGCGATCGAGCGCCGCGGTGATCTCGGCTTGAAGCTCGCTCAGCGTCTTGTTGGCGGCGTCGATCTGACCGAGCAGCGGAAAGGCGATGCGCCCCGAGCCGTCGACCATCACCGGCCCCGAAAGATCGCTTTGGCCGAAGACCGTGATGTTGAGCTTGTCGCCGGGACCGATGCGATATTCCGGAACCGTCTGCGCGCCCGCGGGCGGTCCCGAGGACATGAAAACCAGGGCGAGAACCAGGGTCGCGGCCAGGGCGGCGAGCAATCCGCGGGCGGAGACGGGGCGGACGGGAACGGGACTGGGCGCGCGCATGGCTTGGCGATCAGAAGCGAAGTGTCGCCGTCAGGCGCAGCGTGTTGGCCGTATAGCCGTTGGCGGCGGCGTCCGAATTGCGGTCCTCGAAGGTCCAGCCGGCGCCCAGCGAAACCAGCGAGCCGAGCATGTAGCGCGCCCCCAGGTCCAGGGTCAGCAGGTCGTCGCTACGGTCGACGCCCTTGAAGTCCTCGATCTCGTATTCGACGCTCGCGTTCAGCACCAGGTTGTCGAGCAGTTCGTAATCGGCCTCGAGGGTGAAGATCGAGGAGAACGCCGCCGAGGCGCCGACCACCGTGGTCTCGCGCACCAGCCGGCG
>CAZHDF010000059.1:0-18629 GCA_964531525.1 uncultured Alphaproteobacteria bacterium
AACGGGACCGTCGAATAGAAGGTCCAGGGCCAGAACAAGACCTATAAGAAGTGGGAGGCCGAAAAGCTCGCCCGCGATGGCACAGAGGCGGTGAAGCAATAAATATGGGGGCTGTCCTGGCTAAGCGAGAAGCTTGTCTCTCCGAAGTTCAGGGAAGCGTGGGAAGGCGATCGGGAATCGACGTCCGCCATACTTCGCGGCGAAGCCCCCGGGATTGGCGATAGACCCGGGTCGTGTGGCGGCATGCGGCCGCTGGCGTCTCGGTGCGCCCATGGCGTAGGCGTTCAACGCGGTCCTGGGAGAAAGACCGTGATGGTCACCAAATGACGAGGGAAGTGGCGCGGAGTCAGAGCAGCCATTCGGCGATGGTTTCCCGGTATTTTTCGTCGAACTCGCGCTTCGTGCCCTCGATCTTGTTGGCGCCCAGTTCCAGCACGTAGATGTAGTCCGCCACGTCGGTGCCGGCGATGACGTTCTGGTCGACCATCAGGATCGTGCGGCCCTCCTCGCTGCGCAGGCGGCCGAGATGATCGTAGATCGTGGCGGTCATCTTCGGGTCCAGGCCGACCGTCGGCTCGTCGATCAGCAACAGCTTCGGGTCCGTGATCAGCGCCCGCTGAATCTCGAGAAGGCGCTGCTGGCCGCCGCTCAGGTCACCGGCGTTGCGGAACCTGAAATCGCGCAGGATCGGTGCTTCCTCAAGGGCACGCTCGATCGCCGCCGCCGTTCGCCGCCGATCCCGGCGGAAGATCCAGGCGCCCATCTCCAGGTTCTCCTGCACGCTCAGATGGGGGAAGAGGTTGCGCCGCTGCGCGATGTAGGCGATGCCGAGGCGCACGAGCCGGTTGGTGGCGATCCCGGTGATGTCACGCCCCTCGTAAACGATCGACCCGGCGTGCGGGCGGATCTGCCCGACGATGCATTTCAGCAGGGTCGACTTGCCGACCCCGTTGGCGCCGATCACGGTCGTGATCTGGCGCGCCCGCGCCACGACGGTCAGGCCGTTCAGAATGTCGATGTCGGCGGCGTAGCCGGCGCGGAGATTCTCGGCCTTGAGCATCACGACGCCCCTTCCTGGGCCCCCTCCTGGGTGCCGAGATAGGCTTTCAGCACGGCGGGATCGTTGCGGACCGCCTCGGGCATCCCGTTGGCGATCACCCGGCCGTTGTGCAGCACCACGATCCGGCCGCACAAATCGAAGATCGAGCCCATGTCGTGACTGATCAGAATGATGCCGATTCCTTGTGCGTTCCAATCGCGGATCGTGTCGTGCATCAGGCGCTTGAGGGTCGGATGGACGCCCCCGAACGGCTCGTCGAGCAGAACGAGCAGCGGGTCCAGCATCATGACCCGGCCGAATTCGAGAAGCTTGGCTTGGCCGCCCGAAAGGCTGGCGGCGGGGGCTTCGGCCAGGTGGTCGAGCTTGAGCCTTTCGAGAATGCCGTGCGCCTTTTCGGCGGCGGCGCGGTGTCCGATCGACCAATCGGTCAGGCCCGGCACCAGCAGGTTTTCCAGCACCGTGATGCGACGGAAGATCTTGGTGACCTGGAACGTGCGCGCGATTCCCCGCGCGGCCAGCGTTGCCGGCTCGCTCCCCGAGATCTTGCGGCCTAGAAACGACACCTCGCCCGATTCGGGCGCATAAAAGCCGCTGAGCACGTTCAGGAAAGTGGTCTTGCCGGACCCGTTCGGCCCGATCAGGCCGACCAGCTCGCCGGCTTCCAGCGAGAAGCTCACGCGGTCGAGCGCGGTCAGCCCGCCGAAACGCTTGACCAGGCCCTCGACGACAAGCTGCGGCGCGCTCATGTCGATCTCCGCCGGCGGACGAGACGGTCGATGATCCCGCCGAACAGCCCGTTGGGCGCGAAACGCAGAACCAGGATCACGACGACGCCGAACAGGGCCATGCGCCATTCGCCGATCTCGCGCAACGCCTCGATCAGCACCTCCAGAAAAATGCCGCCGAGCGCGGCGGTGAAGATGTTCTGAAAGCCGCCGATCACGGCCATGGACAGGATGAAGCCCATCTCCTGCAACGACATCATCGAGGGCGCGACGAGCTGAACGAAATGGGCGTAGAGCGCGCCCGCGATCCCGGCGAAAACGCTGCTGAAGGTGAAGGCGAAGATCTTCCAGCGCACGATCTTGACGCCGAGGCTGGCGGCGGCGTCCTCGTCCTCGCGAATGGCGGCGAAGAACAACCCGATGCGCGAGCGCAGGACCAGCCACATGGCCAGAAGGCAGGCCAGCAGCACGGCGAGGAAGGTGAAGTAATACGGCGCCCGGTCGGTCGTCTCGAACAGCGCCGGCGCCGCCAGCCCCAGGCTGCCGCGGGTCACCTCGTGTTCGGCGGTGATCGCGATTCGGGCGATTTCCGAGAACGCGATGGTGGTCAGGCCGAGATACGCCCCGTGCAGGCGCAGGCAAAGCCGCCCGATGACCAGTCCGATCAGCCCGGTGACCAGCCCGGCGAGGGGGATCGCCGCGAACAGGGGCAGGCCCAGAAAGACGCTGGCGAGGATCGAGCTATAGGCGCCGAGGCCGCTCATCGCCGCGTGGGCAAAGCTGATCCGGCCCACGTAGCCGGTCAGCAGGCTCCAGCTCGAGGCGAGGATCGCGTAATAGAACCCGATCGTAAGGATGTAGATCCAGTATCCGTCGATGCGGAGCAACGGCACGACGCCGAGCGCCGCGACGATGACGACGCCGATCCCCAGCCGGATACCTTTGCCCCGGTCGTTCATGCCCGTCGGGATCGCTCGCCGAGCAGGCCCTGGGGCCGAACCATAAGAATGAGGACCAGAAGCACCAGCCCGTAGGCGTCCTTGTAGGCGAGCGCGCGCGTCGTATCCGGGATCAGCACGGTCGCCAGATTCTCGACCTGTCCCAGGATGAGCGCGCCCAGGATCGCCCCGGGCACCGAGCCAAGTCCGCCGAGCACGACGATCACGTAAGCCTTGATGACCGGGATCACGCCCATGGTCGGATAGACGAGAAAGACCGGCCCGATCAGCGCGCCGGCCGCGCCGGCCAGCGCGCTGCCCAGACCGAAGGCGAGCATCCCGACGAGCCGCGCATCGACGCCGACCACGGTCGCGGTCTCGCGATCCTGGGCGACCGCCCGGATCGCCTTGCCGGCCCAGGTGTAGCGCAGGATGTAGAGGATCAGAAGGATCAGAATCACGCCGGCGCCCGCGGCGGTCAGGCGATCGCCGCTGATGATCAACTGGCCGATCTCGATCCGGCCGCGCAGGATGGCCTCGGGACGCTTGGTCCAGGCGCCGAAGATGCCCAGCATCAGGTTCTGCAGCAGGATCGCCAAGCCGAAGGTGATCATGATGGCGTATTCGTCGACCCGTTCGATCTTGCCGCCGTGAATCGGGTCGATCAGCAGGCGCTCGATCGCCACGCCGATGACGAACAGCGCCACGAAGGCGACGCCGACCGACGCCACCGGCGGCAGGCCGAGGACCGAGGCGAAGATGTAATAGACGAAGCCGCCGAGCATGTAGAGCTCGCCGTGGGCGAAGTTGACGATCTTGAGCACGCCGAAGATGAGCGACAGGCCGAGCGCCGTCAGCGCGTAGAAAATGCTGATGATCAGGCCGTTGATAACCTGCTCGAAAATCGCCATCGCCGACATAACGCAATCCTGGGCGTGTCTGGGAAATCGGCCGAGCCGTTCGCCGCGCTCGCGGCAAGGGGCGCGGTCCGAATGGTCGCGCCCGGATGCTCACTCTGCCCCAAAGCACCCCCCGACAGGAACAGCGAATTTGACGACGCTATTATGCGAATTTATGCTCTATTCGCAGTATCCAACTCAAAAGAAAGGACGCCATCGTGATCGCGCGCACGCCACGCCATACGGGAGCCGAAACCGAATTTTCCGCGAATCTGCGTCACTTGTGCAGTTACTATAAATCGGTTTCCGAGGTTTGCCGGCGCATCGGGGTCAATCGGCAGCAGTTCAATAAATACATCACCGGGATCGCCCGTCCCTCGGATCGGAACATGCGCCGGATTTGCGAGTTCTTCGGCGTCGAGGAGTTCGAGATCCTTTCGCCCCACCGGGAGCTGCGCAAGATCGTCGAGTTTCGCGGCATCGCAAGCCCCGGCGGCGGCGACAATTATCTGATCCGGTCGTTGAAGCGGGGGATCGCGGACTCCGATACCTCGATTCGGAAATATTACGGCTACTATTTCACCTACTATCACTCGTTCTCGTCTCCGGGAAAAATCCTGAAGGCGTTCATCCACCTTTCCGAGCGCGACGGGATTCCGGGGTACAAGCGCATCGAGCGCCTGACCGATCGCGAATGCGCCACGGGCGCCGATGTCGGCGCCGGTTTCGTCTACAAGTACGAGGGGGTCGCGCTGTACCTGCGAGAGCGCATCTTCCTGATCGACCGCGAGGCTCTGACCGGCAACGAGATTTCCCAGTCGATCCTCTACCCCTCGTACAAGAACAAGGTCAGCCTGCTGCCCGGCCTGATTCTCGGCACCTCGGGCAAGACCTCGCGCGAGCCGATTTGCTCGCGCATTCTGCTCGAGTTCCTCGGGCCCCATGCGGACACGAAAGCCTGCCTGCGCCAATGCGGCCTTTATGCGACGGACTCCAAGGCGCTCGGCGAGGGGATCGTTCAGGCGATCGAGAACAAAATCCCGGCGCAAGCCTTCACCCTGCGCGCGGGTCCGCAATAAGGCCGGGGTGTCTGTTAAATCGGCCCGCCGGGTGTTCGAGCGCCGCGCGGGGCGATCCGACGGGTCGGATATGCTTAAGCGAATTTATGCTTTAAACACACCAAAGCGCTTAATAAACGCGACTTGATTCGCTTCCTGCTCCGGCACGGTCTCGGATATCCTTCACCTTCGAGGTCTCCGTCACTGAACGGATACGGCTCCGGCCAGGGCCCAGGCCCGAAGGGTCGGGAGCTTGGAGCCTCCGGTCCAGCACATCTTCTGAAAAAACGATAGGGAGGACCACAGATGACTACGCAATTCACGAGGAGCCGGCTTTCCAAGAGTCGCCGGCTTCTGCTTCTGTCCGGCGCCTTCGCGCTGGGCGGCGCCATGCTCATGGCCGTGCCCGGCATCTCCGTCGCCGCCGAAACGATCAAGATCGGGGGCATCGCGCCCTTGTCGCCGCCGGGCGGTGTCCAAACCGGCGAGAGCCTGCGCGACGGCATGAAGGTCGCGGTCGCGGAACTCAACGCCGCGGGCGGCCTGCTCGGCAAGAAAGTCGAGCTCATCATCGAGGACACCTCGGGCGTGCCCGAGAAGGGGGTCGCCGCCTTCGAGCGCCTGGCGAGCAAGGAGAAGGTCGTCGCCGTCACGGGCAGCGCGCACAGCGCGGTCTGCGCCGCGGTCGGCCCGGTCGCGCACAAGTACGGGATTCCCTTCATCGCCGGCGAATGCTGGTCTGACAACGTCACCGGCGCGCAGATCCCCGAGGTCTTCCGCATCACGGTCGCCAATTCGCTGGTCTATTCGGTAGCCGCCGATTGGGTGAAGGCGGTCGGCTTCAAGCATGTCGCGATCATCGGCGAGAATTCCGACTGGGGTCTCGGCGTCATCGACGTGTTCAAGAAGAATCTGGAAGGCACCGGCGCCAAGGTAACCTCCTTCACCGCCGAGCGCACGGTCACCGACTTCACGCCGCAACTGCTGCAGTTGAAGCGGGCCGATCCGAAGCCCGATCTTCTGATCGCCGGATTCACCGGCGCCGGGCTGTTGCAGATGCTGCGCCAGGCCTACGACCTCGGTCTCGCGCCGAGCCGGGATACCGCGGTCTTCGCCGCCGGTTCCGACGTGCTCGAGCCCGAATTCTGGAAGACCATGGGCAAGGACGGCGTCTACACCATCGGCAACCCGGCCGGGCTGTCGGGTAAGCCGGACACGCCGCTGTCGCGCACCTTCGGCGTCGCCTACAAGAAGATGACCGGCCGGCCGGCCAATGCCGTGTCCATGGAAGGCTATGACGGCGTCATGGTGATCGCCGAGGCGATCAAGGCGGCGGGCGGCACGGACCCGGCGAAGATCGCCGACGCGCTCCGCAAGCTGCGCTGGGAAGGCACGCGCGGCACCATCTACTTCCCGCAGAAGACGAAGCCGGCCTGGGCATTCCAGCAGTGGCCGGAAGTGCCGATCTTCGTGATCCAGTACGACAAGCCCAATCAACTGCCCGAAAACGCGCAGATTCTTTGGCCGCGTAACCTGGCGACCACCGATAAGCTTCTGCTCAAGCCCTGACGGGCTCCGGGCGTCGAGGCTGGGGGAGGGGTGGCGAAATCCACCCCTCCTTTTCTTTGGTTCATCCGGGATTACCAGGGAAGGCGGCGCTGGCCTTCGCCGCCAAGCTGACGCGGAACCCGGGCGCGGTGGCTCGGGCCGACGTGGGCGCTCTGCGCGACGCCGGCTGGTCGGACCGGACGATCGAGGACGTGATCAATATCGTGTCGCTGTTCGGCTTCCTCAACCGGCTGGTCGATGGGTTCGGGATCGAGGGATCGGCCGAAGGTTTCGCGCAGGCCGGCGGCATGATCGCCGAACACGGCTATGGCCCCGTCGTTCGGATGGTTCGGGACAAGCCGGGCCGTCCGGATGCATGGCGCCCCGGGGTTGCAATTTCATCTTGAACGATCATTCTAAATTACCTATGGTCGCGTCCGAGGAGCGACGAAGATGCCATTGCAGAAACGATTCGATATCGACGGGGCGCTGGAGAAGGCCATGACGGCGTTCTGGGCTCGCGGGTTCGAGGCGACCTCGATGCAGGATCTCGTGGAGTGCATGGGCGTCAATCGCGGCAGCCTTTATGCGACGTTCGGCGATAAGCGCTCTCTGTTTCTCGCCGCGCTGCGCCGCTACGACCAAAAGATGCGCCAACAGCTCCTTTCGGATCTGGAGGCGAAGTCCGATCCACGCGAGGCCATTCGCAAGGTCTTCGAGGCTTTCGCGACGCAGACGTCGGACGGTCGCCCGTCGAAGGGGTGCTTCGTCACCAACAGCACCCTGGAGCTCGCGGCCCACGACCGCGAGGTGAGGGAGATCGTCGCCGAGGCTCAGGGCCAGATGGAGGCGTTCTTCGCCCGCATGATCGAAAAGGGCAAGGCGCGCGGCGAGATCGCCTCGCGGGTCAAGACAGACGAGGTGGCGCGCGGGCTGCTCGCGTCGCTTCAGGGCATGATCGTCCTGACGCGCAGTCGCCCCGACAAGGCCCTGTTCCGGGCCATCATCGACGACGCCATGCGCCGGCTCGAGTGATTTTTTTTGATCTTATTTTGAACGATCATTCCAAGTAACGGCGATCACACCCGAACCCCAAGGAGGTTTGAATGACGAACGAATACAAGCTCGCGCTATCCCTCAAGACCCTGGAGAACGCCGATCCCGGGGCCCGGGCCGCGATGGAGAAGGCCCGGGCGCAACTGGGGTTCATCCCGAACCTGTACGCCGGCATGGCCAACTCGCCCGGCCTTTTCGAAACCTATCTCGACGGCTACGGACGGTTCCGCGAGGGCTCCGGCTTCACGCCGGTCGAGCAGGAGGTGGTGTTCCTGACCATCAGCCGGTTCAACGGCTGCGGCTACTGCATGGCGGCGCATAGCGTGGTCGCCGATCAGATGTCGAAGGTACCGACGGACGTGACCGACGCCATTCGCGAGGGGCGCGGGATTCCCGACCCGAAGCTCGCCGCGCTGAGCACCTTTACCGACCGGATGCTAGCTAGCAGGGGGGTGCCCTCGGAAGCCGACGTGCGGGCATTTCTCGATGCGGGATACGAGGAGCGGCAGGTGCTGGAGGTCGTCCTGGCCATCGCCGTCAAAACGCTTAGCAACTACTTCAACCACCTGTTCCACACGCCGCTCGACGAGATTTTCGCCGGTCGCGAATGGAAAAAGGCCGTCTAGCGACCGGCCTTCGCCACGACCCAGCCAATGGAAGACACGACCGAAGGAGAAACGAAAATGCCACTCGTTCAAATCAAGGGCGTCGAGGGCTACCTGACGCTCGAGCAGAAGCAGGAAATGATCCGCAAGGTGACCGACGCGGTGCTGTCGGTCGAAGGAGAGGGACTGCGGGAGGTCACCTGGGTGACCATCGAGGACGTTCCCCAAGGCGCCTGGGGCGTCGGCGGCCAGGCGGTGACCGCGGACGCCCTGCGTACGCTCGCCGACAAGACCGCCGCCGAATAAACGAGAGGGGATTGGCGCTGAACCCGCCGATCCCCTCCCCAACTCAATCTTCCAGGAGAAGATCGATCATGATGAGTATCCCCGATCGGGGGCTGCGCGCAAGCGCGGCCGTTTTGCTCGTCGCCGTCGCCGTCGATCTCATGTCCGCCCCACCCACCACGGCGAGCCAGGGCGGACAGGTCGCGGAGCGCGGCGCGAGCCGGCCGTCGCGCTAGAGTCTTTCAGGTTTTGACGGCACCGGGCAGGTGCGATTCAACTTAAGTGGAAAAGACTCTAGGCAAGCAATATATCCGTTGGGAACGGGGCATCGGTCGGGCGGCCGGTCAGATGCCCCGTCTTCACGTAGATCGTGCAGCCTTCCGTGCTGAACGGCGTATGAGCGCTTCCCGGCGGGTTGCGCAGCCAGGTTCCCTTCGGATAGCGGCCCTCTTCGTCCTCGAACACGCCGTCGAGGACGAAAATTTCTTCGCCACCCGGATGCTCGTGACGCCGGAACCGCACGCCGGGCGCAAAGCGGACCAGGGCGACGCGCTCGTCGTTCCGCTCGTAGAGCGGCATGACCTTCAGGCCCTCGACCAGGCCAGGGAGCCATTCGGCGGTGTTCGTGTCGATGCGCACGTAGTTCCGGTCGTCGGCGTCCATCTGGCGGAGCTTCACCAGGATCGTGCAACCGCCCTCGCTATGGGGCTTGTGTCGCGAGCCCGGCGGGTTGCGCACATACATGCCCGCCGGAAAGTCGCCCATTTCGTCGGAGAAAACGCCGTCGAGCACGAGGAATTCCTCGCCCGCGTCGTGGACATGCGGGTCGAATGAGCTCTTGGGCGCGTAGCGGACGATCGTCGTCGCGCGCGCGACCTCGTCGCCGTCGCGCTCCAACATGCGCCGCTCGACCCCCGGCAGCGGCGAGGGAATCCACGGCAGATCGTCGCTGAACACGAGGGCGCGCAGATTCGGATCGGCGTTGATTTTCATCCTTTGTCCTTCATGGGGGAGTGGGCGGGTGGCGACTTAACGCATCATGTTCTAGGGGCAGGCGATCCGCTGCGTCCCGCGGGGCGCGGCCTCCCCTCGGAGCTCCGCCGCCGCTTCCTCGGGAAGGAGGAACCAGCGGTATTCCTGCCCGCAGTCGGGAAGGGCGGTCCTGCGGGTCGGGTCCCACGGCCGTTCGCCGGCGGCCGCGCCGCGCGCGCGGGCTTCCTCCAGATACCGGGGCAGGACCGAGGCCGGAGCGCTCGCCGCATCCGCGCGCCACGTCATGCGGCCGGCCTCGTAGCGGATGTCGCGAAGTCGCGCGCCGATCGGCCGGTCTCCGCTGTCGTGGCGCCATTCGCCGGTCGCCGGGTCGAAGCGGTACTCGGGCAGGAGCTTCCAGCCCTCGTCGGCGATCCACAGCACGGCGCGGGTGATGAACTCGAAGACCTCGTCGGGCATGAAGTAATTGAAACTCACGCGCGCCCAGCCCGGCTTGATTCCCTCATAGCCGCCGACAATGAGCTTTTCGATCGCCTGGGACGTGGACAAGCCGATTCCCAGAAGCCGATGCCCGTAAGGCCCGGCGCAGGAGCAGCCGCCTCGCGCCTGAATGCCGAAAAGATCGTTGAGAAGGGCGATCACGAAGCCGTGGTGCAGGCAATGCGACCCGTGGCGGACGACGAAGGAGATGATCGGCAGGCGGTCGGCGTCGACATGGCCGAGGATGCGCATGTTGGGGTTTGCGCCCCAACGCGCGAGCGCCTCGCGGGTAAAACGCTCCTCGCGGCGGCAGATTTCGTCTTCGCCCACCATGCGCTTGAGCTGGAACACCAGCCCGGCGCGGATGGAGCCGAGAATTTCGGGCGTGCCGCCTTCCTCGCGATGGACCGGGTCGACGAGATACTCGTGCCCGACCGGGTTGACGTAGGCGACCGTCCCGCCGCCCGGCACCGCCGGCACGCGGTTGTGCAGTAGCGCCTTCTTCACCGCGAGAACGCCCGGCGTTCCAGGGCCGCCGATGAACTTGTGAGGCGAGAGGAACACCGCGTCCTTGGCGCGCGACCCGGCCTCGGGGTCGTCCTCGTCCGGCGACAACTCAATCGGCAGGTAGGGGCCCGCCGCCGCGAAATCCCAGAACGAAAGGGCACCGTGCCGGTGCAGAAGCCGGGTGACCGCGTCGACGTCGGTGATGATGCCGGTGACGTTCGACGCCGCCGAGAAGCTCCCGATCCGAAGGCCGCGCCCGGCATGGGCCGAAAGCGCGCGGTCGAGGTGGTCGAGATCGATGCCGCCGTTCTCGTCCTCGTCGATCGTCACCACCTCGGCGAGGGTTTCGCGCCAGGTGATCTCGTTCGAGTGATGCTCGTAGGGGCCGATGAAGACGACTGGCCTTTCCGCCTCGGGGATGTGTCGCGAAAGGCGATAGCGGGCGTCAAGATCGTTGGGGATCCGGATGTTGAGGATATCGATCATCCGATTGATCGCGCCGGTCGCGCCCGCACCGCAGAAGATGACCACGTCGTCTTCGCCGCCACCCATGACCTCCTTGACGATGGCGCGCGCCTCCTCGCGAAGCGACGTGGTGCGCAGCCCGGTGGCCGAGGTCTCGGTATGGGTGTTGGCGTAGGAGGGCATGACCTGGTCGCGGATGAAATCCTCGATGAAGGCGAGGCAGCGGCCCGAGGCGGTGTAATCGGCGTAGGTCACGCGGCGCGGACCGAACGGCCCGCCCATGACCAGATCGTCGCCGATGACCGAACTCCGGACGAGATCGACAAGGTGTTCGCGGTCGTCGGGCATGTCGTTTTCTCTTTCCTTGGGGGCGTGGGACGCGGCAACCGACGCTCGGTGATCAGATTGCCGCGAAACACACCCATGGGACAAGGAAAGCCTTTGCCCGATCCCTCCGGAGAGCCCTTATGTCGCGGGCCGGGTCGCGATCATCGACGGGCGCTCGGAGAAGGCGGCGAACCAGGCCGCGGCTCTCGGGCGCCCGGCGCGCCAATCGAGATCGGGCAGCCGGAAGTCGAGATACCCGAGCGCCGCGCCGAAGGCGATCTGCCCGATGCCGAGTGCGTCGGGGAGCCGGCCGGTTTCGGCCTCGATCGCGTCGAGGCTTCGCTCGATGGCGGCGCACCAACGCGCGAGCCAGCTTTCGGATCGTTCGGTCTCGGGGCGGCGGCGCTCCATGACGATGGAAAAGGCCGCGTCGAGGAGGCCGTCGCCCAGGGCCTGGCGGCGCAGAGCTTCCCACCGCGCCGGGCCGGCGTCGGGGATCAGGCGGTTGTCGGGGCCGAGGGCGTCGAGATACTCGGCGATCACCGGGCTGTCGTAAAGGACGGCGCCGTCGTCGATGACCAGCGACGGCACCTTGATCAAGGGATTCGCCGCCTTCAATTCGGCGGGATCGTCGAAGGGGTTGCAGCGGACGGCTTCGACCCGGTGGTCGAGACCCTTTTCGGCGATGACCACGCGAACCTTTCGGGCATAGGGCGACGCGCCCGCGTAATAAAGACGCATTGGATCGTTCCTTTCGCTTTTCTTTGATGGAAGGCTATGGATGAGGGGCATTCTCCCCGTCGCCCGGGGGCGAGGAGGCGCCGGACAGTCGCGCCACGATGTCCGACGCGGGCAGGATTTCGGAAACCGCGCCCACGCCCTGGCCGGCGTAGAGGCGAATGCGCCGGGCATGGGCCGCCTTGTCGCTCCGCCGCGCGCCGCCGGCGACCAGGCTCAGGGGATCGAACGGCGACGCCGGGCGGAGCGCGCGGTGTGGCGCGCCGAACCCCCAGCCGTAGGAATAGGCACGGCTGTAGGCGGCATCGTCGGTCCCGGCCTCGACCAGGCGGCGCTTGTAGATGTCGTGGGCGAGGGATTCCACGCTCGCGACGAACCGGGTACCGACCCAGACCCCGGCGGCGCCGAGCGCCAGCGCGGCCCGCACCGAACGACGGTCGGCAATCCCGCCGGCCGCCAGGACCGGCCGGGGCGCGACCGCGTCGATCACGGCCGGAAGCAAGGCCATCAGGCCGACTTGGCCGCGTACGTGGCCGCCGGCCTCGATCCCCTGGGCGATGACGATGTCGGCACCGTCCAGGGCGGCCTTGGAAGCTTCGGCGACCGAGCCGACCTGAACCATGGTCGCGATCCCGGCCTCCTTCGCCCGGGGGATGATGCGCGAAAAATCTCCCCAGAAAAGGGACAGCACGCGCGGCCGCTCCTCGAGGACGACGGCGAGCTGGCTTTCGAAGCCGTCCGCGCCGCCCCCGGGGGGAACGAGATTGACGCCGAAGGGCTTGTCGGTGCGCTCGCGGGTCTCGCGAATCCATGCCCGCAGGGCCGAGGCGCTCAACCGGATGCCGCCGAGATGCCCGAGGCCGCCGGCCTCGCTGACGGCCGCCGCGAGTTCGGGCCCGGCGATACCGCCGAGGCCCGCCTGGAAAACCACCGCGCAGTCGCCGCGAAGCTCTCCCAGGATGTCGGAGATCGGCCGACCGCTCATGTCGCGCGCCGCGATCCCGAGCCCGGACGGCTCCGCGCGAGGCCTTCGAGCAGGATGGCGGCGCCGTCGGTGGCGCGTCGAATATGGTCGGGGTTGCGATGCACGCGGCTCAGGACATAGCCGCCCTGAACGGTCGCGACGAGCGTGGCGGCGATGCGCTCCGGATCGGCCGCCGCGTCGAGATCGCCCCGCGCCACGGCCTCGGCGACGGTTTTGGCGACCACCTCCTCCACATGGCGGAAATAGCGCGCCAGGGGCTTGCGCAGCGCTGCCTCGGCGAATGCGGGCTCGTTGGCGAGGCGGCCGAGGCGGCAGCCGTTCAGGCCGTTCCTTTCGAGATCAAGGTAGCGAAACAGGCGGTCCATGGGCGGTCGGTCGGTGGCGAAGATGCGATCGAAGACCTCGCGCATCTCCTCCTCGACCTCGGCGAGCGCCGTGGCGGCGAGATCCATCTTGCCCTTGAAGTGGTGATAGAGACTTCCCTGGCCGGCGCCACTCGTCGCCAGAATTTTCTTCGGGCTCATGGCCTCGTAGCCGATGTCCCAAAGCAGCGCCTTGGTCGCCTCGATCAGATCCTCGCGCTTCGATTCCATGGTTTCTTCCCTTTCCGCCCGCTGCCTTCAACGGGACCACCCCAGCCAAGGAAAATTAGTACATACTAGTAGGTACAGAATCCGGCTCCATGTCAATGCCGAAATTCGATCGATGGCCGACGGCGCGCCGGCGCGTCGCGATCGCATGGAAAAAGCCGCTGTCCGGCAAGGCAGCGGCCCTTTCGGTTTTGCATGTCGCGAAAGCTTGATCGCGGCGGCGCGCCCGTGCGCGCCGCCGCGATCGGAGGGTGAAGGGGGTCAGATATCCGTTGGGTAGGCGATGTCCTTGAAGCTGATGGTGTCGGCTTCGGGGACCCGACCGATCCGGCGGATGTTCGCCCAGACGTTCTTGTAGTTGGGGATCCGGAGCTCGTTGACCCCCTGACTCACCACGTTGCCATGCTGGCCGACCGGAGCGGCGAAGATCATGAAGCATTCGCCCGGCTTGGCCGAGGGAAGCGGATAGACCATGGCCTGGGTCGAGCCGACGTCGTTGTAGACCTCGACCAGATCGCCGGCCGCGAGTCCGAGCTTCTTCATGTCGTCCGGGTTCATCTCGATCGGCGGCATCTTGAAGCGTTCCCACACGAACGGCAGATGTTCGTCGTAGAAGGCGTTCTGCCAAATCATGTTCTTGCGCCCGCTGTTGATCAGGTACGGGAACTTCTTCCTCTGCGCGCCGCGGTCGGTCGGGTCGAAGCCGCGCCACGCGGCGGCGAAGAAATGCGCCTTGCCGTCGTCGGTGCCGAACTTGCCGTCGGCGTAAAGCCTCTCGGTTCCGATCAGCTTGCCGTTCTCGTAGCCGACGACCGGCTCCTGGACGCCGTTGGTCCCCATGGCCCTGAGCCGGTCATAGGTCACGAACCGGCCGCCGTTGGCGTGCTTGTGGTAGCCGTCCATGAAGGCGTCTTCCTCGGTCTTCCAGTCGAAGCCCTTGAACTTGTCGGCCCAGGCATCGTTGCCGACCTTTCGGAACGACGCCTCGAGGGCGTTGGCGAGCCGGGCCGCGATCAGACAGTCGGGCAGGGCCGTGCCGGGCGGGTCCATGTACTTCTCCGACAGACGCAGCCGCCGCTCGCCGTTCATCGAGGTGAGATTCATCTCGCCGGTCGTCGCCGCCGGCAGGACGACATGCGCCGCCTCGCCGAGCTGGGACGGCAGGATCTCGACGTCGACGCTGAACAGGCCGCCGCGCCGGATGGCGTTGATGATGGTATCGAGCTGTGCCTCCCGATCGCCGTAAGGGATCGCCGACATGGCTTCCTTGACGATATTCGTGCGGCGCCGGTACTCGCGGCGGTACTTGCTGGCATTGAGGCCCGACTTGAACTGGTCGGTCGCCCAAACGAAGTGAATGCCGCCCTTGCCGCCGAGGATCAGCTCGTCGACGTTGGGCGCCGGGCGGCCGATGAAGGCGTCGGACGGGCGCATGTAGCCCTCCTGGTGACCGCCGAGACGGACGCAGCCGGTTCCCTTGCGTCCGACGCTATGGGTGGCGAAGGCGAGGTTGGCGATCGCCGAGTTGGTCCGGTAGTTGTCGTTGCACCAGATCAGGCCCTTCTCGTAGGCCATCATGGTGCGCCGAGGCTTGCCGCCGGCCTTCGGCTCGGCGATCCAACGCGCGGCTTTCCGCATGTCCTCGACCGAGAGGCCCGTGATTTGGGCCGCTTCCTCGAGGCTGGTCTTGTTGGCCGCGAGCGCCGCGTCGAACCCGCTCGTGTTCTTGGCGATGAAGTCCTTGGCGTGCCAGCCCTGGGCGACGATCTCGGTGAGCAGCGCGTTCAGCAGAACCAGATCCGTGCCCGGCCTGATCGGAAGATGGAGCAGGTTGTCGGCGCCGGCCTCGACCTCGCAGGCGTTGATGCTCACCGTCCGGCGCGGATCGACGAAGATAATCCGCGCGCTGGCGTGATCTTCGCCCGGCATCTGCGCCTTCTTCTTGTCGATCGTGTTGCCGCGCAGGTTGGGGATCCAGTGATTGAGGAAATAGTTGGTCTGGGTTTCGAGCGGGTTGGCGCCGACCACGAAGATGGTATCGGCGAGCTCGGCGTCCTCGTAGGCGTTGTTGAGCTCGCCCATGCCCATGTCGCGGGTGGCGTGAACCTCGGAGTTGTAGGCCGGGCGGTTGTGGATCCGGCAGTTGCGGACCTTCATCGCCTCGAAATACAGCTTGCCAGTGCCCCAGGTATTCTCATAGCCGCCGGCGGCGCCGCCGTGGTCGAACATGGTGACGAGAATGCCGTCTTCGCCCCATTCCTCGATCACCCGGCGAGTGACGTCGGCGGTCAGCGTCAAGGCGTCGTCCCAGGAGGTCGGAAGATGCTGGGAGTAGCGCCAGACCATCGGCGTCGTGAGTCGGTCGGTCATGGTGCCCATCTGCCCCGAGAACCGGGATTCGGCCATGCGGCCGCCGCGCACCGAGTTGAGCCCGTTGTTCACCACGCAGTCCTTGTCGGGCATGACCACGAGATGAACGGGGCGGCCATCCTGCTCGACGATGTTGTACATCGCCGGGTTGTACCAGCCGCGCCCGAGCGCATCCTGCTGGCGCGAAAGATCGACGCCCAACGCGTTCTGGCCGGCGGCCGTGCCGCCCTGCTTGCTGATCGGCCAGGTGTAGGCCTTGTAGCCGCAGCCGACGATGCAGAAGTCGCAGGTGACGTTGTGGACCTTGGCGTCCTTCGGCGGAATTGGAAGCTGATCGATTGCGCGTTTATAGGTCATGTTTCCCTCCCTCAGCCTTCGAGGACGTTGCTGGTCCGGCCATAGAGAAGATCGTCGACGCCCTCGGCGAAGATGTCTCCCTTGGCGTCGACGCGAAGCCGGAACATCGGCAGGTTCTGATTGGAATGCCCCCAGACCTGCTGGCCTTCCTTCTCGCAGTCGAAGCGCGAGTAGTGGCCGGGGCAGTTGAGCGACTTGTCGCGGGGATCGTAGGCGAGGATGAACCCCTTGTGTGGGCACATCACCGAGTAGGCGACGATATCGCCGTCGGGACCGACCCCGCCGTCCACCCGGTTGCCGAGCTTGAGCAGCACGCCGGGTGAATCCTCGTCGGGATAGGCGATGTCGAACGGCTCGTTGACCTTGAGATCCCCGACGTTGGCGAGCCGGTTCACGGGGTAGCTGACCCGCGCGCCGGGGCCCGCCTGGGCTGTTCTCGCCGGCATCACCGCGGCGGCGGCGGCGCCGGCCGCGGCCACGCCGCCGCCCTTCAGGAACCGGCGACGGCCAAGATCCACCAAACCCGGACATTTATTCATGAGACGTCTCCCTTGGTTGTGGTTTTGAGGAAGACGAAGCAAGAAGCGTGCCAGGACGCGATGCGCGGCAAACCCGGCGCCTCGCGCCGCGCCGCGGCGGCGCGCGTTCGAGAATCTGAATGGGGACGGCACACGCGTTCGGAAATCCGAACGCGTTCAGCGCATCTCCTCGGCGTTGAGGCCGAGCTTGCGCATTTTCTCCCACAGCGTGGTGCGCGAGATTCCGAGAAGCTCGGCGGCGACCGCGATCTGTCCGCCGGTTCGCTTCAACGCTTGGCGGATGTGGCGACGCTCGGCGAGATCGCGAACCTCGTTGAGGGTCGGCATTTCGCTGCTCTCGGCGCCGTGCCCGGCGTCGGGAAACAGATCCTGGGCGCCGAGTCTGGGGGTCTCGGCGAGCGCGACCGCGCGCTCGACCCGGTTGCGCAGTTCGCGCACGTTGCCGGGCCAGTCATAGGCGAGGGCGGCTGCCTCGGCGGTGACGCTCAGTCCGCGCACCGGGCGGTGGAAATCGGCGGCGAAGCGCGCCACGTAGCCGCGGATCAGCGGCAGGATATCGTCCTCGCGGTCGCGCAGGGGGGGCAGCACGACGGGGATGACGTTGATCCGATAATAAAGGTCCGGGCGAAAGCGCCCCGCTTCGACCAGGGCATCGAGGTCCTTGTTGGTCGAGCAGATGAGACGGGCGGCGAAGGGCAACGTCCCCTCGCCGCCGAGACGGGTGAACACGCGCTCCTGCAACAGCCGCAGAAGCTTGCCCTGAAGCGCGAGCGGCAGGTCGCCGACCTCGTCGAGGAACAGAACGCCCCGGCCCGCGCGCTCGGCGTAGCCCTCGTGTCGCGCGTGCGCCCCGGTAAACGCGCCGCGCTCGTGGCCGAAAAGTTCGCTTTCCATGAGCTCCGACGGAATCGCGGCGCAGTTCACGGCCATGAACGGCGCCTCGGCGCGGGGCGAGATCTGATGCAGGAAGCGCGCCGCGACCTCCTTGCCGACCCCGCTCTCTCCGGCGAGGAGGACGCTGCTTTCGATATCGGCGACGCGGCGCAGGAGTTCCTCGATTTCGCGAATCGGCGCCGAGATTCCGAGCGTCGGCGGCGAATCGCCGGGCGGCGCGCGGCGGTCGAGGAGATGCTCGAGGCGGGCGAGGAAATCCTCGATGTCGAACGGCTTGGTGATGTACTCGTCGGCCCCCTTGCGGATCAGGCGCACCGCCTGCTCGATCTCGGCGAAGGCGGTGACGAACAGAACCGGTGCCGCGCCGAGATCGGGCAACGCCTCGCGGAACACATCCTCGCCGTTCATGTCGGGAAGACGGATATCGCAGACGAGCACGTCGGGACGGCGGGCGCGAAGTCCCTCCAGCGCCTCGGCGCCGCTCCGCCACCAGAGCGTTTCATACCCCTCGAGATCGAGCCTCTGGATCAGCGAACCGCCCATGACCGGATCGTCCTCGATCACGGCGACCCGAATCCGCTCAGGCGACGGCATCGAGCCCGTCCTCGGCCGCCAGCGGGACCACGATCGTCAACCGCGTGCCGGTTTCCGGCGACGTCTCGACCTCGAAACGACCGCCCATTCCCGTGACCAGCCGCACCGCCGTCCAGGCGCCGAGCCCCGAGGTTCCGGGCGCCGGCAGGTCCTCGCTGCTCCGGGCGCGGTAAAGCGCCGCGACCGACGCCGGCAACCCCGGCCCCCGGTCGGTGACCGAGAACAGGAGCGCGCCGCCCGCCGTTCGGGCCGCGACCTCGACCGCGCCGCCCTCGGGCGAGGCGGCGCAGGCGTTGAGAAGCAGGTTCAACGCCGCCTGGCGCATGGCCGCGCCGTCGACCGCGACCGTATCGGGCAGGCCGTTCCGCCAATCGAGACGAAGGTGGCGATGCGCGATCTCGTGCTGGACCAGAAACTTGAGGTCGTCGAGATCGCCCCGACCCAGGTGGCTGGGATCGGCGGTCCCCTTGTAGGTGACGAGCGCCGCGCGGACGACGTTGCGAATCCCGGCGAGGCCGCGCGCCAGCAGATCGAGCGCGGTACGGCGCACGCGGGGGTCGGCGCCGTGCTTTCGTAGGGTATCGACCGCCGTCATCATGCCGCCGAGAGGGTTGTT
>CAZHDF010000060.1:0-6796 GCA_964531525.1 uncultured Alphaproteobacteria bacterium
GTCTTCCGCATTGGCGGCTTGGCTTGGCGCGCAGCTTTCTTGATCGGCGGGGGCTTCTTGGAAGGCATGCGTTTAGGATTCAGGCTCGATTAGATTGAGGAGCTTGGCTTCAAGAATGCCATTTGCTGCGCAGCCCCATGTCTTTGGGCCGTCTTGGGCGAGAGTGTCGGTTTTATAATCAGGTTGTGTGGACGAAAACGTGAACGTATCAACATTTGAATCCCGTTGACCATTTGTGGAATAACCTGTTGTTCTTATTGTAAGAACATAACGAACGTTCACTCGGATGATCGTTTTATCTTCTCCGCGCGGCGCGATATAGATATTGACTCTGCCCGAAAGATCGGTGTCGCGGTTGACCGTCCACAGAATATTGGTCCCCTTGACGCCGAAAAGATAGCTCGAATCATTGGCGACCAGATAGTTGAAAACACGTTTCCCAAAGTTCGGATGAACGGTAACGCGTGTAGTTTGTCCGCAATCAACATAGGAGCTTGGTTTGTCTGCGCCAAATGAAACATTAAGAATATGAGATTCCTTGCTTATATTGTTTATTACAAAGAATGATTTTGATAGTTCTTCTATATATGAATCCCAAACCTTGTCGAAGGGTTTGTTTATCATCCTCTCCGTTTTAACAGGATAATCTCGCGGCGACATATAGCTGGTTTGCGTCGAGGCGCAGGCCGCCGCAATGAGCGGCGCGCCCAAAACGATGAGCTTCCGAACGAATCCAGTCATTCATCCCCTCCATATTTTTTTACGCCGCGCTGGCTGTCTCGCCGTCGTCGGGGGCGACGATGGCGCGGACCCGGGCGGCCCAGGCGAGCGGCACGTCCTCGATCGGCGCGGCGTTGGTCGAGTACAGCGTGTAGCGGCCCTCGCGGAAGCCGCGGCCGAGGCGCTTGACGAGTGTCGGCCCGTCGACGACCTCGACGACGCAGAGGCGGCCGACGAGCTGGTCGGGCGGCTCGTCGGCGCGGGTGTAGAACAGGAGCCAGCCGTCGTCGATTGGGAGCATGGAATCGCCGCGGACGACGACGGCGACGGTGCGGGTGGGGTCGAGCCCGCGCGGACACGGCGCGCGGTCGAGCCCTTGGCCCGGCGCGAGGTCGTTGATGGGGAAAACCTTCGCGCCAGCGCCGACGTAGCCGACGATGGGCACGGTCGCGGGTCGGCCGCCGAACATGAGGTCGCGCGGGTCGCAGTCATAGGCGCGGGCGAGCCGGATTGCCCAGTCCCAGGTGAGCCGACGTTCCCCGCGCTCGAGCTTCTGGATCTGTTGTGGGCTGCATCCAACGGCCTCAGCCGCGCGCGGGCGCGAAAGACCCGCGCGCTTGCGGGCTGCAATCAGGCCGGCCATGGCGTTCATATCGTAACTATCGCCAAACCGGTGTCGCGTATAAGGCACCAATCCGGGTCTCTCCTTACGAATACGTATTGACCAATCGCCCCATTATGGGGTAGTTGGAAAACGTCCTTGGAGAACGCACGGATGACCCAGGCGGAGCGGATCATCGGCAAACTCGGAGGAACGCGCCCGGCGGCGCGGCTTCTGGGGTTGCCGACCTCCACGGTGCAGTCGTGGAAAACGGGCGGGTATGTACCGGCGCGCTGGCAGGCGCGCATCCTGCGCGCGGCGCGGGCCGCGGGCATCCCGCTCGAGCCCGCCGACTTCTTCGCCGAGGCGGACGTCTCGGCCGGCGATCCAGGAGACGAGACGAGCAAGGCCGAGGCGGACGCCGCCTGAGCGCCCGGGCGGGCGCAGGGCGCGCATCGGCCTTATGACGGGGCTATCGGGTCAGGCTATGCGATCCGGGCCTCGGCCAGAAAGGAGGAAGCGAGACTGCCGCCAGAGGGGTGAGAGCCGAAGGCGGCCTGAATGAGACATCGGCGCGGGGCGTCCTGCCAGGCGCGATCCGCGCAAAGCGCCGCCGGATGCGGGCACATCCGGCGGCGGGGTCGAAACGGCATCAGGTCTGAGCCGCGTCTGCATGGCCTCCATGATGCCAGATCGACCCGCACAAATCCTTGGGAATGCGGGTAAAGGAATTGGCGGACCACTTAAAGCCCATCGACAATGAACGGTCGATCCAGCTCGCCGAGCGGATCGGCGCGGCGCTGCGCGCCTGCGCGCCCGACGCCAACCGCTCGGGCTGGCGGGCGCGGATCGCCGACGACATCGGCGCGAGCGAGGAGAGCCTGCGCAAGTGGTACTACGGCGAGTGCGTGCCGGGCGGCGGGTTTCTGCTCGCCCTGTTCGCGCATCCCGAGCTTGGCGATTTCGCGGACCGGGTTCTCGGGGCCTATGGGCTCCGGCTCGCGCGGGCGCATGACGGCGCCATGACCGATGCGAGCCGCGCCCTGATGGAGGCGCGCCGCGAGGTCGCCCGGGCGCTCGACGCGGTCGAGCGCGCGCTCGAGACCGAATCGGAGGCGCGGCGATGAGCGCGCCCGCCTTCACTGAGACCCGCGCTTGGGGCAGCCCGGAGGCCCCGGGCGCGGTTCGGGGCGAAGGCCGGAGCCTTCGCCCCGTCCGCCCGGCGGACGTCCGGCGGCAGGCCGCCCGCCGGGGCTTTGTCCTCCCTATGGCGAACCTTGCCCGGGCCGCGCGATGTCGATGTATTGTCATGGCGCGGCCCGGTCTTTCTCGCGCCTGCGCGCGAGCGGTCGCGCCATGAGCGGGCGGCTCAAGGCCAAGGCGCGGAAACGCCGCGCGCCGGTCATGACGCCGGGCGAGTTCCTCGAGGCGCTGGCGGCCGCGCCCAGGGGGGAAGCGATCCCCTACTACACAGGGCCCGGGATCGCGGCCGAAGCGGCCGATTCGGCCGCGCCCCTGCCGCGACGGCGGGCGCTCAAGGCGCTGATCGACATCGTCAACGAGGCGGCGCGCAACCGCGCCGGGGCGCCGGTCCAGCGCCGCGAGCCGGGCGGCGCCCTCGCCTACTTCTTCGTGGTGGGCGCGCCGTGAGGGTCGAGGCCAAAGGTCGGGGCTGCGAGCGCGCGCTGATCGCGGCGCTCTGGCGTTTGCGCCGCGCGGGCGAGGCCGCGCCAGCGCCCGGGCGGCTGCGCGCCGAGGCGCGGCTGACCGCCCACGCCTTTCGGTCGGCGCTGGCGGCGCTTCGCGCCGACGGGCGCGTCGTCGTCGAGGGGCGGACGAGCGACCGCGTAGTGCGGCTCGCCGACCGACCCGGACGCCCGCCGGGGCCGCGCGAGGCTTTGCCGCCAGGCGCGCCGGCCCTCGCGCCGAGGCCGAAGGCCGGGATCGACGTCCCGCCAACGGCGCGCGCGGACCGGCCGGCGGTGCGGCGTTGCCTGCGCTGTCGCGAGGCGTTCCGCTCGGCCGGCTTCGGCAATCGTCTCTGTCCGCAGTGCCGCAAATACGCGTCGCAGGCCGACGATTGGCTCGGCGAGGCCGTGCGCGCCGACGATCTTCGCGCCGCGATCGTGGGCGGGGGGCGTCGCTGATGACGCCGCGCAAGGAGGTGCTCTCGGCTGCGCTCGAGGCGGTCGAAGGCCGTGGCGCGGCCTACGGCCCGCCTGCGCCTTTCTTCGGCCGGGTCGCCGCCGAGTGGTCGGCCGAGCTCGGCGCGCGGGTGCGGCCCGAGCAGGTCGTCCGCTGCCTGATCCGGCTGAAGCTCGTGCGCCATGCGATCGATTCGGGTTGCGATTCGGCGGTCGACATCGCGGGCTACGCCGCCTGCCTCGGCGAGGTCGCCGCGGCCCCCGATCCGCTCAAGCCCGGGCCGTGGGACCGATGAGCGCGGTCGCCGAGCCGGTCTTTCGGCGCGTCTGCGCGCTGCGCGGCGTCTCGGGCCGCGAGGCGGCGGCCTTGCGGGCGATCGTCGAAGCGGCCGAGGCCGGCCGTCCGCTCGCCGCCGTGGCCGCGGCGGGCGATGAGCCCGAGGCGCTGCGCGCCCTTCTTACGCGCAATCTCGTCTATCGGACCGTGATGCGCCGGGGCGGAGCCGAGACCGCGGTCGTCTGCCCGAGCCCGGCGCTCATTCGCGATCTCCACGGCCCGGTCCCGTGGACCGCGGACGACCTCGCCTATCTCGACGTCGCTTATCCGGCCGGCGTCTCTTTCGCCGACATGGCGGCCAGGCTCGAGCGCCCGGGCGGCGCGATCCTGGTCAAGGCGCTCGAGCGCGGGCTCGCGCGGCCGGGCGCGCGCAGGCGGCGCAAGTCGGGCCGCGCTGACGCCGAGGTCTGGGAGTGGACTCCGGCGTGGCGGATCGCGCGGCTGCGCGCGGCCCTCGCCGAGGCCGAGATGCGGGGCGCGAACGCGCGCGACGACGGCGCAGGTCTCGAGCATCGCGCGCTCGCGCGCCGGTTCCGGATGGGACGCGTCCGCGCGCGGGCCCTGCCAGAGCGCCACGGCGCGCCTTGGGATGCCGCGGACGATGCGCGTCTGCGCGCGCTTTTGCGAGAAGGGCGGACGGCGCGCGCGATCGCCGAGGCGATGGGGCGGAGCGAGAAATCCGTAGAGTGGCGTGTGCATGAGCTCGGGCTCTCGACCCGACGCTACTGGTCGGAGGAGGAGGACAGGATCGTCCTCGAAGGCGTGCGCGAGGGCCTTTCGGCGCGCGCGATCGCGGCGCTTCTGCCCGGGCGGACGCGGGGCGCGGTCAAGGTCCGGGCCTGGAAGCTCACAGGCCGCGCCCGGGGCTTCGCGCGATGGAACGCCGACGAGATCGCCTCGCTCGAGCGCTGCTACGCCAATGGCGAAAGCGTCAAAGCCTGGGCCGCGGCGCATGGTCGGCCGCTGTCCGGCGTGCGCTGGAAAGCGCGCGAGCTCGGTCTCCGTCATCCCGTCTCGCGCGGGCCGTATACGCGGGCCGAGGACGAGGCGATCCGCGCCGCTTACGCGCAAGGGCGGTCGATCGCGGCGTGCGCCCGCGCGCTCGGCCGTCCGCTCAGATCGGTCTATCAGCGGGCGGCCAAGATCGGTTTGACGCATACGCACGCCAGCGGTTGGCGCCGCTACGGCGAGGACGAGATCGCGCGCATCCGCAGGCTCGCCGCCGCGGGCTGGTCGGCGCGCGAGATCGGGCTCCAGATCGGGCGGACGCGGTCGGCCGTGCATCGGCTCGCCGCGCGCCACGGCATCGCTCTCACTGCCCGAGGCGGGCGGCCAGCGGGCGAGAGGGCGGCGGCGTGAGCGCGCTCGCCCACGACGTCGATGTCTGGGCCGAGGCGCTCATGGTGCGCAACGCCCGGGGCTTGCGCGACGCCCTCGAAGCCGCCGGCGTCCGGCGCGCGACCATGGTGAGGGCGTGGCTCGGGGCGACGCTCGGCCGGGCCTCAGCGCGCGGGCTTTGGGAGCCGGACGAGGCCGGCGAGCCGATGATCGCGCTGCCCGTGTTCGAGGCCGGCGAGCCGATCGACGCGATCGCTTGGCGCCCGGGCGCGCCCGAGGGGTTCCGGCGGCTCACAGGCAACGCGGTGGTCCTCGGCGCGCTCGACGGGCCGTGGGACGAGAGCGGCCGCCGCGTCGTCCGCCTTCGCGCGACGCCGCAGAGCTGGCTCGCCGCCGGCATGCACGGGGTCTGCGTGCTCGACTGGCCCGCGTTCATGGCGCCGCTGACGCCCTTGGACCTCGCGCCGTTCGCGTTCGTCTGCGACTGCGCCGCGCTCGCCGAACGGGCGCATCGCGCGGTCGAAGCGCTATGGCGGCGCTATCGAACCCCGCGGCCGCGGATCGCGGTCGCGCGGCCGCGCGCGGAGGCGGCGGCGTGAGCGCGGATTGGGAGAGCGTTCCTTACGCGGGCGACGCCGGCGACGCCGAGCCCTACCGGCCGGCGAAGCGCCGCGCGAAGAGCGCGAAGGATCTGGCCGAGGAGGCGATGGCCGCGCGGCGCTTCGTCCAGAACGCGGCCGGGATCATATACGAGTACGACCGCGACCGAGGGCATTGGATCGAGCGCTCGAAGGCGACCATGCGATCGCTCATGCTCGAGTACGGCGGCAGGAGCGCGCGCCTGCGCGACGAGATGATCGCGCATATAGGCGCGGCCTGCCATGACCCAGAGCTCGCGTGGGGGCGGGTCGGTCCGCATGAGGTCGCGGTCCGCAACGGGGTCGTCGACGTGACGACGGGCGCGGTTCGCCCGCATGCGCCAGAGGATATGTTGGATTCGGTGATCCCGCACGATTATGACCCGGGGCTGAGCCCGGCGCAGGCCGCGCCAACCTGGTTCCAATGCTTGGACGACTGGTTCGGCGACGCCGGCGACAAGTACGACCTTTTGCAGGAGTTTTTCGGCTATCTGCTTGCGAGCCATGCGCACTACAAGGCTGCGCTGGTGCTCTATGGCGAGAGCAACACGGGCAAGAGTGTGATCTGCGAAGTCGCGCAGAGGCTCGTCGGCGAAGGCGCGGTCTGCCAGCTCGGCGTCGAGTACATGGACGACCCCGTCGTGCGCGCGGTGATCAAGCACAAGCGGCTCAACGTGATCACGGAGCTCACGGCGGATGCGATGATCAAGGACGGTGGGTTCAAAACCCTCGTTTCGACCGAGGAGCCGGTCTTGATCAACGAAAAGTTCCATCCGGCCGAGGTCTACCGGCCGATCGCCAAGCACCTGATCGCCTGCAACACGCTGCCGGACGTCTCGGACCGCACGATGGCGACGTATAATCGGCTAAAAATCATCCCATTCGATCGGCCGGTGCCGCCGTCGCGGCAGAACCCTCGGCTCGCAGAGCGGATCGCGGCCGAGATGCCGGGCGTGCTCGCTTGGGCGATCGAGGGGGCGCGCCGGCTTTATGAGGCGGCCGGGCGGTTCACAGAGGT